>CAKSDF010000108.1 GCA_934444695.1 uncultured Eubacteriales bacterium
TACCAGATAGTAACGGGTGGCGTAACGGGTATCGCAGCCGTGATTTACTACGGCACGGGGATACCTATCTATTTGTCATATTTTCTCATCAATGCCGCCTTGCTGCTTGCCGCACTGAAGATACTGGGATTCAAGTTCATGGTGAAAACCATCTACGCCATCATCATGCTATCCGTGTTCCTGGCTTTGGCGCAAGACTGGATGATAGGTGAAGATGGAAAGATGATACAGGTGCTGGGCGTGGGACAGGACTTCATGTCGCTCATCATCGGCTGTCTGTTTACGGGATTATCGCTCGCCGTCGTCTTCCTGCACAATGGAAGTACGGGTGGAACGGATATCATCGCCGCCATCGTGAACAAATATCACAACATCTCGCTGGGCCGGGTGCTCATCTTCGTAGATCTCCTCATCGTGGGCAGTTCGTTCTTCGTCTTCAATGCGAAGCCCGACTTTACTACGATAGACGCCGTTAGAAAGGTGGTATTCGGTCTCTGTACGATGGTGATAGAGAACCTGGTACTCGACTATGTGATGAACGCCAAGCGAGAGAGTGTGCAGTTCATGATATTCAGCAAGAAATATCAGGAGATAGCCAACGCCATCGGTACGCAGATGGACCATGGTGTAACCATTCTTGACGGTCATGGCTGGTACACGGGCGACGAGATGAAGGTGCTCTGTATCCTGGCAAAGAAGAACGAGAGCGTTACCATCTTCCGCATCGTCAAGATTATCGACCCGAATGCCTTTGTAAGTCAAAGTGCCGTCATCGGTGTGTATGGCGAGGGATTTGATGAGATGAAAGTGAAAATCAAGGAAAAAGACATTAAGAAACTGAATAGTGATTAATTATTAGTGATTATTTATTATGAAAATAGTTTTTGCAACAAATAACCAGCATAAGCTCCAGGAGATTCGCGACATCCTGGGCAGCGGCTACGAGGTAGTATCGCTGAAGGAGATAGGATGCGATGTGGATATTCCTGAAACAGGCAACACATTGGAAGAGAATGCCTTGCAGAAGGCACAGTATATCTACGACCATTACCACGTAAGTTGCTTTGCCGATGATACCGGTTTGGAGGTAGAGGCACTGGATGGTGCTCCTGGCGTTCACAGTGCCCGCTATGCCGAGGGTACCGACCACGACAGCGAGGCAAACATGGCTAAACTGCTTAGAGAACTGGATGGCAAGGAAAACCGCCAGGCTCGCTTTCGCACCGTCATCTGCTACATCGAAAAGCAGGATGTATGTCCTTGCGGCTGCACCAGTATTAAGAAGATTCATCAGTTTGACGGCATCGTGAATGGTCACATCGCCACCGAGAAGCATGGCACCGAAGGCTTCGGCTACGACCCGATTTTCGTACCAGAAGGCTACGACAAGAGCTTTGCCGAGCTGGGTGAGGAAATCAAGAACAGCATCAGCCACAGAGCCAGAGCCGTGGCAAAACTGGCAGAGTACTTGAAAAAGAAGAAGAAGAAGTAAGGAAGTAAAGAAATAGATATGAAACGGCTATATTGTCTATTTATCCTCATATTATACCTTGCTATAAGCATACCATCCTATGCCCAGTTTACGATCAATGGAAAAAATATCATCTATGATAAGCAAAACGACACGTATATGGCTTGCATCCCGGAGGATGCTTTTGGTAAGGATTATGAAGCAATCATCCTGTTGGATATTGCCTCAGATTGGAGCGACCTCAGCATTGATGGCACTCAGATAGCTTACAGCTATACTTTCAAGCAAGTGGAAGGCAACAAGCTTTACTCCATTCATGCCCGAAAAGGCAATAAGGAAATCAATACCAAGATTACCTTTACCTTCTTGCCTCTGCTGGTGCTGCAAGGCTCATTCGGCTATGATTATGCCCAAGGAAGCATGTCATTGTATTCTCCTGATGCCACAGAGCCAACGATCTCCCTGATCAAAGCCAAATGGAGAGGAGGTACCACCAATACTGCGGATAAGCACAAGAGAAACTACAAGATAAAGCCACTCAACTTTAAAGGCAAAGGTCAGGACATCTCGCTCCTTGGAATGAGAGAAGACAACAACTGGATTCTGGATGCAGGACAAATAGACCTGTTCCGCCTGAGAAACCGTATTGCCACAGAGATTTGGAATGATTTTGCCACCAAGCCATACTATGCCTCAAAGGAGCCTAAGACCAAGAGTGGCGTAGCGGGAAAAGTGGTGGAGGTTATCCTCAACAACGAGTATCGCGGCATCTATTCGCTGACCGAAGCCATGGATAGAAAGGAATTGAAACTCAAGAAATACGATGATAAGAATCAGGAGTTTCACGGACATCTATGGAAGGTAAGTTCATGGGATAAGGCACAGTTCTGGGAAATCGATAAAGATTACGATAACACCCAGGAAACCTGGCATGCATTCGAGACCAAATATCCTGATATAGAGGATGTGAACCCTACTGATTACAGTCCGCTTTATGAAGCCATCGACTTTGTGGTTAACAGCAACGACGAAACTTTCAAGAAAGAAGTGGGCGATTACTTCGATATTCCTGTACTCATTGACTATCAGTTGTTCCAGGAAACTCTGAAGCCTGTGGATAATAATGGCAAAAACATGTATTGGGGAATCTATGATGTGGCAGAAAGCCAGAAGCTAACCCTTGCCATCTGGGACTTAGACGCCAGCGTTGGACAAGATTGGCATTGCTCCACCCCACTTCATCCAGATTACGTATTGCCAAATACAGACTTGGGAGTGAAGGATGTTTTCAACCTATATCATAGGCTCAGCTCCTTGAATGTAGATAACTATAATGAAAAGGTGGCTAGCAGATATCAGGAATTAAGAAAGACTTATTTCAGCGAGGAAAATCTCATCTCCAGATATCAGGGCTATTATGATATGCTGGTGAAAAGTGGCGCAGCCAGCAGAGAAGAGTGCCAATGGTCGAAAGACTCAGATATAGGCGGCTATCCCCTGAACTTCAAGTCAGAAATAGAATACATCAAGAATTGGATTATCAATAGATTGAACTATCTGGATTCCAACCAATTCCCGGTTTCAACCAATATCTCAGAAATCCATCAAAAGGAATCCCTATCCACAAAAACAACCTATAACATGCTGGGACAAAAGGTAGGAGCTTCCTATCAGGGACTTAAGATAAAGAATGGAAAGAAGTTCTATACAACTAAATAAAAAACAATAAGTAAAGAATAAAAATATGATTAATACCCTCTCGATATTAATCCCTACATATAATAATGTATGCATTGAGCTTGTAAGGAGTTTACAAGCTCAAGCATCATTATTGTCATCTCCATCAGATTTCAAATACGAAATTCTTGTTGCCGACGATGGTTCTACCGATAAGGCAACCATAGAGGGCAACCGCCTCATCAACACCCTTCCCCATTGTCGCTATATCGAAAGAGAAAAGAATGTGGGCAGAGCCGCCATCCGCAACTTTCTGGCACAAGAAGCCCATTATCCATGGCTGCTATTTATCGACAGCGACCTACATGTAGATAATCCACTGTTCATTCAAAACTATTCCCAAGCAGAAGGAGACGTGGTTGTAGGAGGATTGAAAATAGGTGGAAATTCTAGCCAATGGGGCCATAATTTGAGATATAAATATGAAAAAGCCTGTGAAGAAGAACATGATTATCTGCACAGAATGAAAAGTGGAGACAAAGAATTCAGAACTACCAACTTTGTCATAGCCAAAAGCGTTCTGAAAGAATGCCCCTTCGATGAGAACTTCAAGCATTACGGCTATGAAGACGTCTTACTTGGAAAAAGTATTACAGACAAAGGCTATCACATCGTCCATATAGACAATCCGATACTCCTGGATGATTATGAAACGAATTACCAGTTCATCAACAAGACAGAAGAAGCCTGCAGAACGCTCTATGAATTCAGAAAAGAACTTAGGGGATACTCAAAACTCATACACTATGCCGAACTAGCCAAACGACTAAAAATAGCATACCCCCTCATCAGAATTCTTTATCCGGAACTTAGCTTGCAGATAAAAGCACGCCTATTAGGCAATAATCCTAGCGTTTTTTTGTTTAATATATATAAGTTGTTATATTACATGCATCTTAATTTATAAACATAAAATTGTACCAAGAAATGAAACAAAGAATATTCAATATAATGGCAGTTTTCCTCTTCCTTAGCATCACAACTATGGAAGCCAGAATCGGAGACTGGAAAGCCTATATGGCGTATAGCGACGTACAAGAGATAGAACAAGCCGGAAACCTGATATTTGTTCAGGCTTCCAACAACCTCTATGTCTATAACAAGAACGACCAGAGTATCCAGACTTTCAGCAAGATGGATTACCTAAGCGATTGTAACATCCAGCATATCAGCTACAACAAGGCGAGTAAACGACTTGTTATCTTCTATGGTAACGCCAATATCGACTTGATGAATATCAGTAACTTTGAGGTTACCAATCTTTCTGATTACCATACAGCTTCAACCACAGGAGACAAGACCGTAAACGATATCTACATGTATGGCAAATATGCCTATATAAGCAATGGTTTTGGAATCATAAAAGTGAATATCGCAGATGGCGAAATCAGCGATACTTATAATCTCGGATTCAAGGTAAACTGGTGCGAGATTAAGGATAATTATATCTATGCCTATAGTCAGACTAACGGACAATATCGTGCTCCACTCTCCAAAAACCTGCTCGATAAGAACAACTGGAACAAGGCGGGAGGCTATGTAGCCAAGAAGCAAGAAGACAAAAGCGAATTGAAGCAAGTGGTTGGTACATTGCAACCAGGAGGCCCTAAATACAATTACTTCTGGGGTATGAGATTTGTTAATAATCAGCTCTATACCTGCGGAGGAGGATTCGGACATGAGGTAGATGCTAACCGTCCGGGAACCGTTCAAGTATTAAACGGAAACGATTGGCAAATCTTTGATGACAGTATCCAATCCAAGACAGGAATAACCTACATAGATGTCAACGACGTGGATGTAGATCCCAAAGATCCTAGCCACGTATTTGCTGGTGCGAGAAATGGACTCTATGAATTTAAAGATGGAAAATTCATCAAGTTCTATAATTCAAGCAACAGTTTAATAACTTCCTTCAATAACCAAAGCAAGAACTATCAGATCATCGGTAGCATCAAGTTTGACAAGGAAGGCAACCTCTGGATGGTGAATGACGAAACTCCAAGTTCTGCTCCAGCTCAGCAATCTCTTATCGAATATAGCAAAGACGGAGAATGGATTTCTCACCATCAGGCAGCATTGACAGCTACCAAGGATAATGAAAACAAATCTTTTGCCAGCATGGAATGCCTGACCTTTGACAGTAGAGACCTTCTGTGGTTTGTAAATGCGCATTATACAGCTCCAGCTCTATGCTGCTATCAGCCTTCATCAAAGACTCTGCTTGTTTATAAAAGCTTCATCAACCAAGATGGAACAGACATGGCTCCTACATCGATACAATATGTGACAGAAGATAAAAATCATAACATTTGGGTAGGAACCAACCTCAACACTTTCATGATAGAAAGCAACCAGGTAGGAAAAGAAGATGCAACATTCAGCCAAATCAAGGTGCCACGCAACGATGGAACCAATTATGCTGATTACCTGCTCGAAGGAGTAAGTATTTCGGCTATTGTGATAGATAGTGGAAACCGAAAATGGTTTGGTACCAAAGGAAATGGTGTTTATCTGATTAGTGCAGACAACATCAACCAGATACATCATTTTACCACCGCCAATAGCAAACTGCTATCAGACAATATTGAGTCGATGGCTATCAATGAAAAGACTGGGGAAGTGTTTATAGGCACAGACAAAGGTCTCTGTTCCTATATGAGCGATGCCAGCACCACCAATAGTGATATGACAAAAGACAACGTCTGGGCTTATCCTAACCCAGTAAAGCCAGATTACACGGGACTTATCACCATCACCGGATTATCATTCGATGCAGATGTAAAAATTGTAACAACCAATGGCATCCTTGTAAACCAGGGCAGAAGCAATGGCGGCACCTACACTTGGAACGGCAAGGACCTGAAAGGTGAAAAGGTGGCAAGTGGCATCTATATGGTAGAAACGGCCACAAGCGACGGAAGTAAAGGTACAGTCTGCAAAATAGCAATCGTCAAATAAAACAAGAAAAGAGCATTCATGACCCAAGCAAGGAAACATTGGATAGACTTACTGAGAGGCATCTGCATGCTTGCAATCCTCCTCGACCATACAGAGATTTACTACACAGGCATTAATATCATCGATTACAATGCCTATGTAGTAAATGCTCTCACCATTTTCTTTATGCTTTCAGGCTATCTGGTGTATAAGGAAACAGGCTTTGACATCAGAAAAAAGATGAAATCTATCGCCCAAACCTTATTGCTCCCCTATTTCATCTTTTCTGCCCTCATCTCGCTTCCCAAGAACCTGGTACATGGCAACGAAATCAACATCATGAATATCTGCGAGCAAATCATTCTTGG
>CAKSDF010000109.1 GCA_934444695.1 uncultured Eubacteriales bacterium
CGATATGTTCCGACCCATTCCCGGCCGATTCAAGGACTATATTTCCACCCCTAAACCCAACAATTATCAGTCCCTCCACACCACATTAATCGACAGAGAGGGCATACCCTTTGAGGTGCAGATTAGAACCTTTGAAATGCACCGCACGGCCGAATACGGTATCGCGGCCCACTGGAAATACAAAGCAGGGGTAAGCGAAAGCTCCAAAATGGACGCTCAGCTCACATGGATAAGACAGATACTCGAGGCTCAGCAGGACTCGGGAGAGGCCGAGGATTTTGTCCAGAGCATCAAGACCGATCTCACCTCAGACGATGTGTTTGTTGTAACGCCCAAGGGCGATGTCATCAGCCTTCCGGTGGGATCGACGGTTATCGATTTTGCCTATGCCATACATTCGGCGGTGGGCAACCGTATGATCGGAGCCAAGGTGGACGGACGAATCGTTCCCATAGATTATAAGGTCAAAAACGGCGAAATAATCGACGTCATAACCACCAATCAGCAGGATCACGGACCGGCAAGAGACTGGCTGAACATTGTTAAGACCAGTGAGGCCCGTTCTAAAATTCGTTCCTGGTTTAAAAAGGAGCGCCGTACCGAGAATATCGCCGAAGGAAAGGCCATTCTCGAAAGGGAATTCCGTCGGGACTTTGTGTTAACCGACGAGAAAAAGGAGCAGTTTATAAACCACTTTTCCGAGCTTTACCACTGCAACAGCGTCGACGACTTTTACGCCGCCATCGGATACGGCGGAATACTCATTTCCCGCCTTATTCCGAGGATGAAGGACGAATATAACCGCAACTATAAACCGGCACCTGAAGTCACCAAGGAAACCATACCTACCGTTTCGCCCAAGCTTGTCAAATCAACCGAAGGCGTGGTGGTCGAGGGAGTGGACAACTGCCTTATAAAGCTTGCCCGCTGCTGCGAGCCTCTTCCCGGAGACGATATAATCGGCTTTATAACAAGGGGACACGGGGTTTCGATACACAAGCGGGACTGCTCCAATGTGCCGAAGGACATTTCCTCATGCGAACAGCCCGACCGCTGGATAAAGGCGAGATGGGCCAATAAGCAGGGAGACGGCTTTAAAGCCACGGTGGTCATTTTGGCGGTAGATCGTCCGTCGCTGCTTGCCGATGTTACAAACACCCTTGTCAATATGCGCGTACCGCTGCACAATGTTAACGCAAGGGAGCTTAAGGACGGCAATTCGGAAATTCTTATAACCATCAGCACCGAGGGCACCGAGCACCTTAAAAATATCATTGCAAAGCTCGGTAAAATAAACAACGTTTTCTCGGTCGAAAGAACCAACAACTGATAACACAAAAGCCACGCCCGCAGCCAAAACAGACATACAAGCCCGCAAAGCACAACGATGCCTGCACCGATAACAACACCTACGGCGAAACCTATTTACCAAATGCAAAAACACACGCTTACAGGGCGGCAAAAAAGCCCGAAAAAGGAGATACTATGACGGTTAAAACATTTACGGTCGGAAATATGGATAACAAATGTTATCTTGTAACCGACGATAACAGCGGGGATATGGCCCTTGTGGACGCTTCCTTTGCTCATAAAAGCTTTGTGGAGGAGATAAGTGGCCTTAAAGACAGGCTTAAATACATTTTCCTGACCCACGGGCACTATGACCATATACTTTCGGCAAAGGCCATTAAGGACGCCACAGGCGCAAAGGTGGTCATTCATAAAAAGGATGCCATTTGTCTTTCAAGTCCCGCATTTTCCCTGGCTGCAAACCACGCTCTGTCTCAGCAGCCCCTTTCGGCCGATATTATCTGCGACGACGGGGACGAGATAGCTTTAGGCAGCCTCACATTTAAGGTAATATACACCCCCGGTCACACGGTGGGCAGCGTTTGCTATGAATGCGGAGACGCACTTTTTACCGGAGATACACTTTTCCGCCTCGGTGTCGGAAGAACCGATCTGCCCACCGGAAACACGGCCAAAATGATCGAATCCCTTAAAAAGCTTTACGAGATCAAAGGTGACTTTGAAGTTTTCCCCGGCCACGGCAAGCCCTCAACACTTGATGTTGAACGAAGCCTTAATCCCTTTATGAAAAGAGCGATGGGACTTTGATAAATCTTTTTGTTAACCGCCCGGAGCACCGCTACGAGACCGAAAATATCTGCCGATTGTTCTTTCCGTCAAAAAAGCTTTTGGAAGCGCAGGAACTGCAAAAACAAGAGGCGGTTCCGGCAGGTATGCCAACAGATATACCCGCAAATATGAATGACAACACCGCGGTAAAAAGCCAAAACGGCGATACAAAAAATTGCGCACAAAGCAATGATATTGCTGTAAATGTCACCTTTATCGAAAAGGATAGCGGCAAGCTTCTTATTACGGCCGAGGTTTTTGCAAAAGGGGAGAGGATTACCTTTTCCGAAAATATAGACATTACCGGCGACGAGGAAAAAGATAAAAAGACGGCCGAGCTTGCGGGCGGAAGGTGCCTTTATAAAGCCTTTTCTCAGATTTGCGGATTTTCTCCAAAGTGGGGAATACTCACTGGGGTGAGGCCGGAAAAACTGTGGTCGGCAAAGTCGGAGGCTCTCGGAAAATCTACTGCCGAGCAGCTTTTCAAAAACGACTACCTTGTATCGGACGAAAAAATCGAGCTTTGCGAAAAGGCGCACATTGCCGACAAAAGGGCGGTTGCTCTGTCAAAGCCTAATTCCTTCAGTCTTTATGTATCGGTGCCCTTTTGCCCAAGCCGCTGCAAATACTGTTCTTTCGTTTCTCATTCCATCACCTCGGCGGGAAAGCTTGTTCCCGATTATGTCGAGCTTTTGTGCAAGGAAATCGAGGCAACGGCAATTGCGGCAAAAAATCTCGGACTAAAGCTTTCGACGGTATATTTCGGCGGGGGAACCCCCACACAGTTTACCGCCGAGCAGCTCGACAAGGTGCTTTGCGCCGTCGAAAACTGCTTTGATATGTCGGACATTCTCGAATACACGGTCGAAGCCGGCCGACCCGACACCGTAACTGCCGAAAAGCTGTCCTGCCTTAAATCCCACGGGGTTGGCAGAATAAGCATTAATCCTCAGACACTTTCAAACGCCGTGCTTGCCGAAATCGGACGAAAGCACACGGTCGAACAGTTTTTTGATGCCTTTGAGCTTGCAAAGAAAACGGGATTTTACACCATAAACACCGACATAATCGCCGGTCTTTCAGGAGATACGGTGAAGGGATTCTTTAAAACCCTTGAGGGTATAATCTCTCTTGACCCCGAGAATATTACCGTACATACCCTTTCGATGAAACGCTCGTCAAGCTATGTTTCAAGCGGGGAAGGAATATATTCGGCCAAAGGGGACGCCGTTTCGGATATGGTGGTCGGCTCGTCGAAAATGCTCGAAGATGCAGGATTTTCGCCATATTACCTCTATCGGCAGAGCAAGTGTCTCGGCAATCACGAAAATGTGGGCTTTAGCAAAGAAGGGCACGACTGCCTTTACAACATCTATATGATGAATGAGGTGCACAGCGTTCTTGCGGTGGGGGCAGGGGCGGTCAGCCGTCTTAAAGATCCCTTCGGCAACCACATCGAGCGCATATTCAACTTTAAATATCCTTATGAATATATAAACCGATTTGACGAAATTTTAAAGAGAAAGGAAAGGATTGGTGAATTTTATGAAAGATACCCTGTTTGACAGTCTCGACTTTGCCGACATAAACGAGCAGATACACGATAATCCCGCCGAATATATAAGGGTATGCGATAGAGAGTACCGCTCCTTTGTAAAAAAGGTGGCAAACTCCATTGCAGCCGACGATAACAACAAAATCGTTATGCTGTCAGGCCCCTCGGGCTCGGGAAAAACGACCACCGCTCATTTTATCGAAAAATATATCAACGACCTTGGCAAAAAGGCCGTTACCGTGTCCCTTGATAACTTTTATCTCGGAAAAGACAAGGTTCCGCAGCTCCCCGACGGGCGCTGCGATTTTGAAACCATATATGCTCTGAATATAGAGGAAATGATAAGCTGTCTTAAAGGCCTTATAAGAGACGGGCACTGCGATATGCCGGAATTTGATTTTTTGACCGGCAGTCCCAAGGCCGAAAAGGTGCCTTTATCCCTTCCCGAGGACGGCATCGCCATTTTTGAGGGAATACACGCCCTTAATTCTCTCATTTTAGACGAGCTTCCGAGCAAAAACATTTTCAAGGTCTATGTCAGCGTTAAGGACGGAATTTACGAAGGCAAAAACCTGCTGCTTTCCCCGCGGGAGATACGCCTTTCGAGAAGAATGATTAGGGACAAAAATTTCCGTAATTCCGATGTTAAAAACACCCTGCATATGTGGACGGGAGTGGTTATGGGAGAGGAAAAATACCTTTTCCCATTTAAGGATACCGCCGACATCGCCATCAACTCGCTTCACCCGTTTGAGGCGGCTATTTACCGCGATCAGATGCTTGAAATGCTGGCGACGGTGGAACCGGGAGACGAGAATTTCTCGGTGGCGGCCGAAATGTACGGAGATTATATGAAAATATCCCCTGCGAGCAGAGAGCTTTTGCCCGAAGGGTCACTTATACACGAATTTGTCGGATAGATAGGAAGGATTGTTTATGAATTATCAATTTTCAAAAAGAGTCAGCGGGCTTCAGCCCTCGGCAATCAGGGAAATTTTGAAGGCTACGGCCGACCCTGAGCTTATCTCGTTTGCGGCGGGAAATCCCGCTCCCGAGGCATTCCCTTGTGAAAGCGTTAGGGAAATTTCCGACCGTCTGCTTGAAAACAGCCCCATTCTCGCCCTGCAATACTCGGTCACCGAGGGTTACACTCCTCTCAGAAAGACCGTTTCAAAATATATGAGCGAAAAATTTAACGTGGGACGGGATTTTGACGACATCATCATAACCTCGGGCGCTCAGCAGGTTATGGAGCTTGCGGCCAAAACATTTTTGAATTTCGGCGACACCATAATATGCGAGGATCCTTCCTTTGTTGGGTCACTCAACGCCTTCCGCTCGCTTGGCGTAAAGCTTAAGGGGGTCAGAATGGAAGCCGACGGAATGGATATGGATGCCTTTAAAAAGGCTCTTGAAGATGACAAGAATGTCAAGCTTGTATATACCATTCCCAACTTCCAAAATCCCAGCGGAACCTGTATGTCTCTTGAAAAGAGAAAGGAACTTTACGATCTGTGCAAGAAACACGGTGTTGTCATAATCGAGGACAACCCCTACGGAGAGCTTCGCTTTGAGGGAGAAAGCATTCCCTGCATAAAGAGCTTTGACGAGGACGGAGCGGTCATATACGCCGGTTCATTCTCGAAAGTGCTTTCCCCCGGAATGAGGGTGGGATATGCCATTGCTCCGAAAGAGATAATCGCCAAAATGACGGTGTGCAAGCAGACCGAGGACGTCCACACAAACATATGGGCGCAGGCCGTTGCCAACACCTTTATGACCGAATGCGATTTTGAGGGACACCTTGCAAAAATCCGCAAGATTTATAAACACAAGGCCGAGCTTATGGAAAGCCTGCTTGACGAGAAGGTTTGCCCCAACATCAGCTACAATAAGATTCAGGGCGGTCTGTTCATCTGGGCGACACTGCCCGACAGCTTCGATATGCTCGAGGTGGTCAAAAAGGCAGTGGAACACAAGGTTGCCGTCGTTCCCGGAACAGCCTTCTTAAACGACGAAAGCGCCAAGACAAACAGCTTCAGGCTCAATTTCTCTACCCCCACCGACGAGCAGATCGTTGAGGGAATAAACATTCTTGCCGATGTTTTAAATTCGATAAAATAACAAGGGCCGATAACCGTCCGCTTGCTCGCATTTTCACCGAAAGAGCGGTCAAAGGCCCATGAATTGAGGTAAAAACAATGGAAAACGAAAATCAAAAAAAGCTTATATACAGCGCCATTCAGCCCAGCGGTATGCTAACGCTCGGCAACTATCTCGGGGCGCTGAGAAACTGGGTCAAGCTCCAGGAGGAGTATGACTGCATCTACACCGTAGCCGATCTGCACGCCATAACCGTCCGCCAGCAGACCGCCGCCTTCAGAAAACAGATTTTGGAGACATATGCACTGCTCATTGCCGTGGGAGTTGATCCCGAAAAGAGCCTGCTTTTTATACAGTCCCACGTTGCGGCACACAGCCAGCTTTCCTGGATTCTTTCCTGCTATACTCAGTTCGGTGAGCTGTCCCGTATGACCCAGTTCAAGGACAAATCGGCAAAGCACGCCGACAATGTCAACGCAGGCCTTTTCACATATCCTTCGCTTATGGCGGCCGACATTCTGCTTTACAAGGCCGATCTCGTGCCTGTGGGAGCCGACCAAAAGCAGCACCTTGAAATAACCCGCGATATTGCCGCACGTTTCAATAACATCTACGGTGATGTTTTCACCATTCCCGACGGATTTATTCCCAAAGTTGGCGCAAGGGTTA
>CAKSDF010000110.1 GCA_934444695.1 uncultured Eubacteriales bacterium
ATGCCTGAAGTGCCCACAGTGCGTCGGTTGCTTCAACCTCTCCGCTTGCGTCAACGTCGCCGTACTTTACATCGTCAACGGGAGGCTGTTCATTTGCAAACTTGTCATAGGCCACTCTGGCGGCGATAAGGTCGGCGTCATTGGATGCCACGGCGTCGCTGTATTTTGCAACCATCAGTTCCTTGATCTTCTCGGCGTAGGTTATGAGAATGTTTTTAAGCTCATAGTTTTTGGCATTGATCTCTCCGAGAGAATCGATGATGGCCTCAAGTCCCGAAACGTAAGCTTCCTTAGAAGTGGAGGCCGAAACCTTAAGGCCGGAAATGGCGGTTTTAAGGGCTGCGACTGCGGTGTTGACCTGCGCGTCGGTGGCATCGGTGCCAAGCTGCTCAACGGCCTTGGCCTGATAAAGAGCCTCGTAAACCGCAAAGGAGCTGAGCGGAGCGTAGATCTTGAGATTGAGGCCTTCAGCCTTCTTGATCTGCTCGGAAAGACCGCTTTCGTCTCTTGCCTTCTTGTCGGTGGGAGCGAAGTAGATTATGTCGGTGTCATTGGTGCCGTTGAGGCTGACGTTGACGCCGCGATACATAAGCTCCTTACCGGTGAGGGTATATTCGGTCGAGCTGTCGGCGAAGGTTACCTTGTAGGTATCGTCGGGATTAAGACCTTTAAGCTTAATGAGCTTGGAGGTGGCGGTGTTTTCACCGTCGCGGTTGTAAACCATGGCAAAGCCGGTCTTTTGCTCGGAATTTACATAGCTGTATGCATACCATTCGTTCTTGGAGTAATTCTCCTGAGTGAGCTGATAAATGTCGTCGTAGTAATATCCCTTAACCGTCTTCCAGTCGTCCACAAGACCTTTAAGTTTGCTGAAATCGGCCGACTTGAGGTTTGTTACGGGATACTGGAGAATGAGCGCCTGGCGGTATGCCGAACGAACGGTGTATTCGTTAACGGTGTCGTCGCTGGCGGTGTTGGCTCCGGCGAAGGGGATCCAGGAGCAGAGATTGTAGTTGGCAACCTGCTTTGCGATCATATCGGCATAGCAGTAGTCGACCGGATGGAGGGCTACGGCGTAACGCACCGATTCAAGATCGAGGCGGTGTCCGCCCGATGCGCAGGAGTCAAGAAGCTCAACTCCCTCTATTTCATTGACATATGCCCAGTAGTCATAGTGTCCCTGAACGCACTTGTTTTCAACGATTCCGGCGCGGTCGGGGAACATCTGTGCAAGGGTGGTATAGTTTCTGTCCATCTGCTCGATGTTGCAGTCTTCGCGGTAGATGGAGATTCCGCCGTTCTGTAAAACGGTTTTAACCCTCTCTTTAAGCCATGCAAGGGCATCGGGATTACCCATATCGAGCTGAGAATAGTTTGTGGGAACCTGGAAAACGTTTCTGAAATTGTCAAGTCCGTAACCCACAAGCCATTCAAGCTTAACTGCGGTATCGGTCTTGGAATTGAGCCATACAAGGCTCTGCTCGGACATACCTACACGTTCCGGCTCAAACCACAGCAGCGTTTTAACGCCCTTTGCGTTGGCCGTATCGGAAATGTTTTTGAAGCTTGTGGGGAAACGGTTGGTGTCGGGAGTCCAGTTTCCGGTGTAAAGCCATCCGGCATTGCCGCTGTCCTCGCTTGTTTTGGAATCATACCAACCGGCGTCCATCCACCAAACGCTTATGTCGATGCCGTTGTCCTTATAGGCATTGATACGGGCGATCTGATCTGCCTCGGAGGCTTCCTGCATTTCGGAGGTCTGACGGGAGGAAACACCGGCCACAAAGGGATCGGTGAGAGTCTGTCCGTCGTCGCGGTACATATTGCAATCGATAAACCAGTCTCTCCAGAGATTCTGAGCGCGCTGGCGGTCTCTTCCGTCATAAAGCACCATGGCGGTCATGGGAGTTCTTGCGACCTCGCCGGGTGTTAAATAGGAATTGAAGGTGCGCTGCTTGGAATAGAAATCGGTTTTACCGTCCTTGTAGGTGAAGTTGGTTTCCCAGCTGGAGGACCAGCCGATGGCGATGAGAGCGCCCTCGTCGCCGTATTCAAAGTTGTAGTAGGGGAATCCGCCGTCTGTGGAGCGTCCGTGATTCGGGGAGAAGGTTATGCTGTCTCCGTCCGAAAGCTCGGTGACGCGGGTGGTATAGGGAGCGCAGACGTCGTAATCCTCGCCGTAGTTGCCTACGATAAGGGGATTGTCTCCCTCAAATTCAAAGCTCTTGCAGCCGTAGAAATCGGTAACGATGGGGGAATTTGAGCTGCCGGTGTTGGTCATATAAACCGTCCAGTCAAAGGCTGCATAATCGGGATAGAAAACGCTTGTCAGCACAAACTGAAGGCCGCTCTTGTGATTTATGGTGATGTTGGTGGTCTCGCTGTGCTTCTTGTCGTCGGCGGACTTTTCTCTCTTGACTTCGGTGAAGTCGGGAGCGGGGAATCCGATATAGGAATCGTCGCCGATCTTAACGGTGGAGGGGAAGGCGGCAAGATCGGTGAAATAGCCTTCGTAGATGGTCTTTGCTCTTGCCTTTTCGGCGGCGGTGGTGTGGCTTACGGGGGTGGCGGCAGGCTCGTCGGTCACGACGTCAAAGTAGCTGTCGGCGGTGGCCGCAAAGGTTACGTCCATATTGACAAATCCGTGGGAAGCCACGCCGTCGAGATAAACGTATCCATACTGGGAACCGTTGCCTTTTATTTTGGTCACCCCATCGAATACCACCAGATATTCGCCCGGCTCAAAGGCATAGTTTAAGGGGAACACATAGGATCCGTCGGAAGAACGCTTGGCCGAAACACTTGTGAGCGTGCCGTTCTGAATCGAGCGTTCATAGGAGTATGTAAACTTGTAAATGTTAAAGTCGACCTTTTCGCCGGCCATAATGGGACGAATGGTTATGGACGAGAATTTCTCCTTGGCCGAAAAACGCATACCTACCGTATAGTCGGCCGAAAGGGTGCGGTTGCCTGCGTCGTTGCTGTCGGAATAGCCCGATTTAGCAACCTGTCCGAAGGCCTCGCGGGAGGTGTAGAGGGTGGGCTCGGCCCAGTCGCAGTTGTCCATATAGTTGTTTCCGTCGGCGTTGGATGTGCGGAGAATAAGCTCCTTGGTGCCCTCGGGAATGTCGCAGGAAAGGTTCTGCATATCGCCGGGATAAAGCACGTCGGAAGTGGCGACTACGCGGCCGTCGGCAAGCACGAAGCACTGTACCGATCCGCCCAGTCCGTCAAGTCTCCACATGGGTCCGAGATCGTCGAGACCGACCACCGCATTGAAGAAGGTGACCGTGTCGGAAAGCTGGGTAAGGTCGATTTTGAGATCGGCCTTGTCTCCGGCACTGCCCTTTGCGGGATGAACCGAGAAGCCGTTTGTCGAACGCATGGCCTGAGCGCCCAGTGACATATAGTCGATCCTGGTGCCGAAGCTGTTGTTGACGGCAAAGCCTCTTGTGTTAGAGCTGGCGCCGGGGGATCTGTCGGGGAAGGGGTTGGCGATGGTGTTGTCGGCCGGCTCGGTATAACGCAGATCCATAACGTTAAAGCTTTTGGGATTAGAATCTGCCTTGACCTTGGCCGTGTCGGCGCAGGCGGCGAAGGTCAGCGGAAAGGCCGATACCGTCACGCACACTGCAAGAAGCAGGCCGATGATCTTTGAAATACCTTTGGATTTCATCTTTTTTCCTCCAATCGAGTTGTATGCCGCAGTTTTTAAGCATCTGCTGCTTAAGGCTGAATCGCCCGCCTTCACATCATTTCCGGGGAACGGTCGAGGTCGGCACCCTGATTTTATCGGCAAAAAGGCCGAAAGGGCGGTACCACGAAACTAAACGCTCACGAAAAAGCAGTGTCGGAAAAACCGACCGGGCGCAGCGCGGCTGGGAATTGTATGTTTGCAGGAAAGTGCCTTTCCGTCCAACCCGTAACCGCGGCGCGCATATACGGCCCCGGTTTTGGCCGAGAAAAAACATTTCCCCGAAAAGCATACATAAACACATTGTTATTATACATACAAAAAACCGTAAAGTCAATGGAATTTTGCATATGTTTGCTTAAAAATATCAAACAGAATATCAAGCAGATAAATCCGGATAAATCAATTTTCCGATTTTACAAAATACCCCGTCAAGATTCATAAACACCGTGGCGGCAGCCGCCCATAAAAAGGCGGAATAAATATGACTTCCGTAAAAGACCTATATATAATAATGTAAGAAGATCCGCTTATCAAAGAAATTTTTTGAGATTTTTTCGGGCAAAAACTACATTATGTGTCAAAAAGGTGTAGTCGGCACAATTTGTAGGAAAAATTTTTTAAAATTCCCGCCTGCCGCAAAAATACTGAAAAAACTTTAAAAAAGGGGTTGCAATTGCGCTTGTTTTGTGTTAGTATTATCAGGCACATTTGTGCAGATATGCGTTGATGTGGGAGGTGGCTGTCCGAGCTCGTCACTCGAGACAGGGAATTTCCACGGAGTATGTCCGATTTAAAACCGGGCGACAGTTAATTTTTTAACGGCACCAAAAGGGTCTTTTCTCTTTTCCACTTGAAAAGGCTACCCAAAAGTCCCGTCGGCGGATACGTGCGGCGGAGCAAAGGGAGAAAAGGTGCAAAGGCGTTTTGTAATCCCGGAATAGGCTTTTTGGCCCGCTCCGGTTTTTCGATGAACGGGCACGGAACACACGGCAAGGTGTTACATTTATCGAAGCCAAAGCGTCGCCCGCCACCCTAACGTCCGTTTCGGACGAACAATTTAAGGAGGCGTACCATTAACATGGCAGCAAAAGAAAAAATCAGAATCAGACTTAAAGGTTACGATCATCAGCTGGTCGATCAGGCCGCAGAGAAGATCGTTGAAACCGCAAAGAGAACCGGTACCCGCGTTTCGGGACCCATTCCCCTTCCCACTCACAAGGAAGTGGTCACCATTCTCCGTGCAGTCCACAAATATAAGGACTCCCGCGAGCAGTTCGAAATGCGCACCCACAAGCGTCTGATCGACGTGATCCGTCCGTCCAACAAAACGGTCGAATCCTTAATGAGTCTTGAACTCCCTGCCGGCGTTGAGATTGAAATTAAGCTTTAATTGATTTCACACAGCGCCTGACGAGAGGTCATGTCGGTCGAAAGATCGACCAATAACCACAAGGAGGAAAAAATAATGAAAAAAGCAATCATCGGAAAAAAGCTCGGTATGACTCAGCTTTTTGATGACCGCGGGAATGTCATTCCCGTAACTGCTGTTGAGGCCGGCCCCTGCGTTATCACCCAGGTCAAGACAGTGGAGAACGACGGTTATGCGGCTTATCAGTACGGTTTTGGCGAGATCAAGGTCAGCCACGTAAACAAGCCCATGGCAGGTCACTTCAAGAAGAATGACGTCGCTCCCAAGAAGTATCTCCGCGAATTCCGTCTTGACGGCGTGGAAGCTAATGTAGGCGACCTCATCAAGGCCGACGTTTTCGCCGAGGGCGAGAGCATCGACGTAACCGGCACCAGCAAGGGTAAAGGAACCGCCGGCGTTATCAAGCGCTGGAACTTCCAGAGACTTAAGGAATCCCACGGTACCGGCCCGGTTCACCGTCACGCAGGATCCCAGGGCGCCTGCTCCAGCCCCTCCCGTGTATTTAAGGGAACAAAGGGCGCAGGACGACTCGGCTGCGAGCGCGTAACCGTTCAGAATCTCGAAATCGTAAAAGTTGACGTTGAGAATAACATCATCGCCATCAAGGGCGCCATCCCCGGCCCCAAGGGCGGAATTGTTATGATCACCGACAGCGTGAAAGCATAAGGGAAGGAGCGTTTTAAATGCCTAAGGTAAAAGTATTTGATATGGCAGGCAAGGATGTGGGCGAGCTCGAGCTCAACGACGCCGTTTTCGGTATCGAGCCCAACGTCGAGGCAATGCACCGCGCCGTTGTTGCATATCTTGCAAATCAGCGTCAGGGCACCCAGTCAGCTCTCACCCGTGCCGAAGTCGCCGGCGGCGGAAGAAAGCCCTGGAGACAAAAAGGAACCGGCCGCGCCCGTCAGGGATCGACCAGAGCCGTTCAGTGGACCCACGGCGGTATCGCCTTCGCTCCCAAGCCCCGCGACTATCGTCAGTCCATCAACAAGAAGGTTAAGCGCCTTGCAATCCTCTCGGCCCTGTCCGACAAGGTTGCAAACGAGAGCTTCATCGTGCTCGATGCGCTCACCCTTGAAGGCTACAAGACCAAGGTTGTTGCCGATACTCTTAAGAATATCAAGGCCGGCAAAAAGGTACTCTTCGTACTGGCCGACAGCGACGACAAGGCAGTCAAATCCGCCCGCAACATCGAGGGCGTGAAGGTAGCCGGCACAAACACCATTTCGACCTACGACATTGTCAACGCCGACAGCGTTGTGATCGTTAAGGACGCCGTTAAAATGCTTGAGGAGGTATACGC
>CAKSDF010000111.1 GCA_934444695.1 uncultured Eubacteriales bacterium
TTTTTTTGTGAACATATTGACCATTTCGTTGTTCTCGGCGTGAACCTCAATGAGCGCGCCCGCGCTTTTAGCCTTTTCAAGCACCTGATAGAAAACGCCGTCCTTAACGCCGAAATCGTATACCATAAACACCTTGAAGGAGGGGACACCGTATTCGACTGCCTCATCTATTGAGTTTATGAGGTCTCCGCTTACATCCTTGATCGCAACATGGTAAGCATAATCAACTGCCGCCACCGGCTTGCAAAGCTTGTCGCGGCGTTTAACCGCATCAACCATCGTTTCGCCGAAATCCTGCAAAACAAAATCGAATACCGTTGTGGTACCGCCGCAGGCGGCAGCTCTTGTTCCGGCAAAATAATCGTCGGACGATATCGTTCCGCCAAAGGGCATTGCAAGGTGCGTATGCGCGTCAATAGCGCCGGGGAGTACAAGCTTTCCGTCTGCGTTTACAACTTCCGCACCGCCTTCGGGTTCAATGTTTTCGGCAACTGCAATAATCTTGCCGTCCTTTACCGCAATGTCCGCCTTAAACATTTCGGAATCGGTAACAACCGTTCCGTTTTTAATAAGCAGATCCATAAAACCATATCCTTTCGTCAAACTTCTTGGGTTAGCACGGTTTTCACCGTGTTAACCCAAATATCTTACTTTTTGTAAACCAGTACAAGACCGGAACGCTGATAGATCTGCGCCACATCAACAAGATCCATTCCGCCGGCATTTGCGGTGATAAGGTTCGAAACCCATGTTACACCGAAATCTACCGTGCCGCCCGCAACCGCCGTTGTTTCGCCGATATCTCCGCCGCCGGGAGTGATAGTAACATTAAGTCCAACTTCATCGTAATAGCCTTTATCCTTTGCAACATAATAGCCCATAAACTGCGCCTGCGGCAGCCATTTAAGCTGAATTGAAACATCCTTCTTTTCGGGGGTTCCGAGGTCGCCTGCAAGGAACGAGGCGTTTCTTATGTCATCAAGGGTAAGGCTCGAAAGCTTTGCGGAAGCCGCGCTGTCGTCAAGCTTTATGTATTTCTTCGCAAGGTCAAGGGTTTGCTGTAATGCTTCATCGTCCATATGTCCGTAATCCGTAACGGTATTTCCCTTAGTATCTGTCTGAACAAGCTTTACAACCTCTTTTGCCATATAAGCCTGATGTGCCGAGGAAACCGAGGAGCCTGCCTTGTAAACTATCTCTGCCGCCTCGTCAGGGTGTTCACAGGCGTATTTCCATCCTTTAAGAGAAGCCGAAACAAACGCACGTACCGTGTTGGGATTTTTAGCCGCAAAATCCTTGGTGCAGAAAATCATATCCTCAAGCATTGCGACGCCCTGATCGTTCATATCTATTGTGCCGACAGTGTCGCCGTAGCCGTAGCCGCCGTCATAATCATTTTTAACAAGACCGAGCTCGTTATATGTCATAGCCGATGCCAAAGTAATAGCGTCGGTATCAAACTGATCCATGGTAAAGTCCATGCTGACATAATCGGTAGGCTGATCGTATTTTGCAAGCAAGGCCTGGATTTCATATTCGTTGCCCAGTCCCCAGTTACCTACCATTCCGGCCTTGGCCGCCGAAACGATTCTCTCTTCGTCGGTCATTTCGTCGGACTGAGTCGACTGGTCGGTCTGAGTTGTTTTGTCTCCGCATCCCGCAAAGGAAAGGGTAAGTAATGCCGAAAGGACAATTACTGCGATTTTTTTCATTTTCATTTTGATTACCTCCGATATTTTGATTTATAATGAAAAGTCCGATCAAACACTTTGCCGTGTTTAACGCCGCTTTTTCATCACCAAAGCTTCAGTCGCCGATAAAACGGCGAACAATCCTATTCCGATAATACAGGCGACCGCTATATAAGCCCACGCCGTGGAATACTGCGCCTTTAAAATGTTTTCTCTTATCATTCTTCCGACACCGCAAACCTTCTCAGCGAAATATTCACTGACCAATGCCGCCATAACGCTTGCCGGAACGCTCACCTTAAGCGAAGTAAAGACAAAAGGTATACTGTTCGGCGCTCTGAGCTTGAAAAGCACCGTTGTTTTCTTTGCTGCATAAGATTTCATAAGATCGAGGGAGAACGGCGGCAATTCCGTAAGTCCTCTGTATGCGTTAAGCGTCATTGACGCTATGCTGACGATCACTACAATAAGCAACTTCATAACAAAGCTTCTTACCGATACATCGGGACTTACCTTTCTTGTCCACTGGAGCATCACCGCCGACAAGGCAACTATCGGCACGGCGCTTATCGCCGCTATAACCGTAAGACCGGTGGCTCCGAATCTCGGAGAAAAGCACGCAAGAACCGCAAGCAAATACCCTATTACGGAACCAACAAGCAATCCCGGAACAATCACCGATAGGGTGGCCGTTGTATTTTGCCAAATTGCCTCTTTGTTGTTTCCCATTATTTCTATGATTTTAGTCGGCATCGGCAAAATCACGGTACTTGTATTCAGCATTTTATGGAGCGCTCCTGTTTGCCAAAGCGTTAAAATCAACACTCCGAACAGAATCGGATATACGACCGCTTTTATTCCGCTGTATCGACCCTTTGAAGGAAGTTTCATTTTTGCCATATCCGTCTGCCTCCTTATCATTTGTTGTGTCTGCAAACCGCTTTTTCAATTGCGCCTATCAACACGAAGCTCAACACGCCCACAACCGCGCTCAGCACAATTATCTGCCAGAAAACATATCTTGTCATGGCTCCTTTGAGAGACTGGGACAAAAGGCATCCGAGTCCCACGCCGCCCTGTAGGGTATCAACAAGTATAGAAGCGGTAATTGCCATTGGGGCCGCTATTTTAAGGCCTGTAAAAAAGTACGGTAAACAGGCGGGAAACATTGTTTTAAAATAAAATTGCCTTACGTTTGCGGCATATGAATACATAAGCTCGTGCTTTTCCTTTTGTACCGACTTAAAGCCTGCAAGCGTATTTGCCGCTACCGGATAAAAGGTCAATATCGCGGCGATAACAATTCGGCTTTTTACAATATCACCTGTAAGCGCCAATATAATAGGTGCCAAACCTAAAACAGGTATCATTTGAATAAGCATAAGATACGGGAAAGCAATCTTTTCGACCGTATCAAACAGGCTCATCAGGAGCGCCAATATGAAACCGAGCGCCGTTCCCACGGCAAATCCTATACCTGCACGGGACAGCGTTGCTCCGGCGTTTTCAAGCACCATGCCGATTGCGGTTTGTGAACCGTTTATCTTTTCGGTGGAAACTATTGAACCTATTATTCCGCTTATGTGAGGTAAAAAGTTTTCGGGGGAACGCTCGGTCAATTCCACAATCGTAGCAAACAGCTCCCAAACCGCCACAATAATAAGCGTCCATAAAACAGGCATAAACCATTTTGCACGGTAGAGCTTTTTAAAGGTATTCATCATTCAGACCCCCTCAAAACTGTCGCGCGTTTTTGCCACATAGTCCGTAAATTCCTGAGTGTCTTTTATTTCGAGCGTCCGAGGTCTCGGAAGGTCAATGTCGATAATTGCCGAAAGCCTGCCGGGATGGGGGGACAAAACGCAGACCCTATCGGAAAGAAATACCGATTCTGCAATGTTATGCGTAACAAAAACTATTGTTTTGTTTGTTTTTCTCCAAATTCTTAAAAGATCCTCGTGCAGCTTTTCACGGGTGAATTCGTCAAGTGCCGAAAAAGGCTCGTCCATTAAAAGTATTTCCGGCTGAATCGCAAGTGCTCTTGCAATTCCCACACGCTGCTGCATACCGCCTGATAACTGCTTCGGATAGCGATCCGCAAAATCCTTAAGCCCGACGAGCTCCAGCATTTGCATGGCTCGTTCCTCTCTGTCTGATTTCGGAACCTTTAATATCTCCATGGGCAAAATTACATTTTTTTTAACGGTTCGCCAGTCGTAAAGCACGGGACTTTGAAAAACAATGCCGTACTTTCTTTTAAGGCGGGCCGCCTCGGGTGTTTCACCGCCGACTGTGACCTCGCCGCTTGTGGGCTTCAGCAGATCGGCAATTATTCTTAAAAGTGTAGTTTTGCCGCAGCCTGACGGACCAAGAAGCGATATGAATTCTCCCTTTTTAATATCAATGCTTACATTTGTAAGCGCCGTAACACCGTTATCGTATTCCATACCGATATTTTTAAGCATTATTTCAGTTGCCACTTCATTCATTTTTATCGCTCCGTTTCTTCTGTAATGTAAAAAAACAGACAACCGCACCTTTTTATTACCAGGCGCCGTTGTCTGTTTCAAATTTGTTTTTTGATTTGTCAGTATTATAAATTTTTCGGCGCAAATTGTCAACCGCACAATTTGCACATTGTACATTTTGGACATTTTAACATAAACCTGTTGTGTTGTTTTTAAATGAAATGAATATGTTTTTGCAATCATAAATGCTTTACTTTATGCTGCTGCACATTATTTATACTAAGACCAATGTGCGGCAGCACACGGCTTTTCACACACTAAAAAACGAAGATTCATAAAAGCAAGAACTCTATCTTATTTTGCGATTTTAACTAATGAGGTTTACAGGATTTTTATAAATGTCCCGATAAATGCAGGAGAAATCCGGCATTTAAAACTCCTCCAAAAAAGTGCCGTACTTATGACACCGATTGTGGCATGGTGTTTGGCTAGGAAAGAGGCGAAAATCGTGAATATACTTGAAAAACTTTATTATGGCAGCATACATCCGTATAAACACGCTTTATGGAACGGCGGCAATAACTGTGAATTAACCGAAAATGCCATACGGCACGAAAAAAATCTCAGAGCCGCTCTCACAGAACACCAAAAAGGCCTGCTTGAGCAGTTCGAAAAGGTGGAAGCAGAGATTTCTGATAAGTATGAACTGCAGGCGTTCACAACCGGATTTCGGTTGGCGGCTCGACTGATGATGGAAGTGTACGAATACACACCGGAGTTGGAATCATAATAAAATACAGTATAAAAAGACGGTTGACACGGCGATTATAAGTCTTGAAAAAGCGGGACTTGTAAAAAAGAAAAAGCGCCGTAGACAGGACGATTCAAACACAAGCAACGAGGATGACGATCTGATGGTTGGCTTTAAAGGGATATTCAACGATATGTACGCCAGAGATATATCCAAGAAAATCCGTGCGGGATATAAGCAGAAACAAAAAAGCGGTATCGTGATGATACCGCCGCTCGGATACTTCAAGGACAAAAATACAGGCAAGGTTACGATTGTTGAGGAACACGCCGAAATAGTCCGTAAGATATTTAATCTGTATGTATCGGGATACGGGCTTAAAGCCATATCTAAAATTTTGAATGAGGAAGGTATTAAATCGCCGGGATATTATCAGAAAAAACTGCTCGGTAAAAATCTCGGATATAATAAACCCGAAATCGCTCACAGATTTTTATGGGAAAATACAGGCGTAAAAAGAATATTGCAAAATGAGTTTTATATCGGAAATCTCATCTGCCACAAGTCCTATACGAGCAAAATAAATCATATACGAAAGGAACTGCCGCCCGAAGAACATTTCAAACATGAAAACGCCGTGCCTGCAATCATACCTAAAGAGATATGGGAGCAGGCACGCCGAAATATGGTATTTCCCGAATCAGGAAAGTATGGCTGAGGGTTAACCCTCCACCATATCATATAACATTATTCTTCTGTGATGTAAATATAACAGACTCGGCAGGCGTGCAGCTTTATGTTGTGCGCCCGTTTTTTGCTTGTGACAAGTAATTTCAGTTGAAATTAGGACAAAGAAAAACGCTCAAAGCCGCATAAACAAAGGCTTTGAGCGGTGGTGCGGATAAGAGGACTTGAACCTCCACCGAGTTGCCCCGACTAGAACCTGAATCTAGCGCGTCTGCCGATTCCGCCATATCCGCAAATATTAGATTGTTTATTTCCCTTGATTTTTACACGGCAGGGACTACCGAGGCGGAGCGTTTCGCTTAAAACCCGCCAAGCGCTTTTCTCAAAGCAAAAGAAATTGTAACACAACCGGAGGTATTTGTCAATAGCAAATACTTAAATCGATTACAAAATTTAATTAAAAACGCTAAGCAAGATATAAACGGGCAATTTCTGTAAATTGAAAGAAAAACTTATTTCAGAATAAACATTTGATATGTTTTTACTGAATTATTGTCAGCTTAAAGCAAGACAATAATTCCACTTTGGAAAAAATAATTAAGTTTATCAAAATCACTTTCAGAGTGATATCGATTCCGCAAGAATTTTGTCGATTTGGAATGTTGAAACTTTGTTAATCGCTTCACAAGCAAGCAGATTTTTAGATATATTGCACAATAATTTGCCTTTATATGGTCTAATTGGCCTTGAATTTCTGTTGAAAAGGTAGAATCGTGATAAAATCACACTGGACTATTGACTTTTTCATTCTGCGTTGTTAT
>CAKSDF010000112.1 GCA_934444695.1 uncultured Eubacteriales bacterium
GTTATGAAAGACGCGAGGCCAAAATCCTCGAGACTTTAAAGAAATACGGAATTTCCTCCATCGACGAATGCAAGGAAATTACCACCGCAAAGGGCATCGATGTTGATCAGATCGTTCGTTCGACCCAGCCCATTTGCTTTGAAAACGCCATCTGGGCATACACCGTCGGTTGCGCTATCGCCATCAAAAAAGGCTGCGTAAAGGCTGCCGATGCTGCCGCCGCTATCGGTGAGGGACTTCAGTCCTTCTGTATCCCCGGTTCGGTTGCCGAAAACCGCAAGGTCGGTCTCGGCCACGGAAACCTCGGTAAAATGCTCCTTTCGGAAGAGACCGAGTGCTTCTGCTTCCTCGCCGGTCACGAATCCTTTGCCGCCGCAGAAGGCGCTATAAAAATTGCTCTTAACGCTAACAAGGTCAGAAGCAAGGATCTCCGCGTTATCCTCAACGGTCTCGGAAAAGACGCCGCTTATATCATTTCGAGAATCAACGGCTTCACCTATTGCGAAACCGAGTTTGACCCCTACACCGAGCAGGTCACCGTTAAAGAGGAGATCGCATTCTCCAAGGGCGACCGCGCAAAGGTAAAATGCTACGGAGCAGACAATGTTCCCGAAGGCGTTGCAATCATGAAGCTTGAGAATGTCGGCGTTTCCATCACCGGCAACTCCACCAACCCCACCCGCTTCCAGCATCCCGTTGCCGGCACCTATAAGAAATGGTGCACCGAAAACGGCGTGAAGTATTTCTCGGTTGCATCGGGCGGCGGTACCGGACGCACCCTCCATCCCGACAACATGGCTGCCGGTCCTTCCAGCTACGGTATGACCGACACTATGGGCCGTATGCATTCCGACGCTCAGTTTGCCGGATCCTCCTCGGTTCCCGCCCATGTTGAAATGATGGGACTTATCGGAATGGGCAACAATCCTATGGTTGGAGCTACCGTTGCCTGCGCTGTTGCGGTTGAAGAGGCTTCTAAATAAGCTTTTTAAGTAAGCTTTTTCTAAGGTTTATTTACCGCTTTTATAAAATTACAGCCGCCTGACTTTTGTCAGGCGGCTTTTTTAGCATAAATTCGACCGGTAATGATAATCCGGTAATAAGAATAATGATAATCGGCTATACCGTTTCTGTCAGTCGGGTAAAAAGCGCATTTATTTTTGCTCCGGTAAAGCGCTTTGTATGCTGCGCACTCTACTGCAAAAAGAAAAGGCGGAGAAAGGTAACTCCTCTCCCCGTCTTTCCGATATTTTAACGAACAGCTTTATTTCTTTTCATATCCCTGTTTTGCAATGATAAACAGCACGACCGAAATCACGATTCCGATTGCCGAAATAATTCCCATAAGCGAGAAGTTAGCATTGGAAATAAGGGTGATGTCAAAGCCTTCCTCACTCTGAATCGAGCTGAATACCGATATTGCATCAAAAACAATAACGGCGATCAGCGAAAGCAAAGAAATCGAAGTAAGGGCGGTATAGGCGCCGGAATTTTTCTCTCTTACCATACGGGTAAGCTCGGGCTTTCTGAAATCGAGAAGGCTGAAAAGCCAGATTGCACCGGCAACGGTCAGAATGGTCTCGGGAACCATATATGCCGAGTTGTAAACAAGAGAGTAAACCAGTCCGTCGGTATCGGGAATGGAAACGCCAGCCCATACCGTGCAGCCGGAAATAACATGGCAGATATAACGCACAAAGCAGGCAAGAATTGTGCCGAGTGTTATAGATGCAACAGGGTCTTTGACTGTCTTTTTAAAGAGTCCGGCAAGTCCCATTGCACCGAAAGCGATAAGATAATCAAGCAAAATTATCGCAGCGGCGGCGCCAAATGATGTGGCATAAGACAGGTTGCTTGCACCGAGAATGAGCTGAATAAGGCCGTAGCAAAGGCCGGTAACCAGTCCCGATACAGTGCCGTAACGGTATGCGATGATGATAATGGGAAGCATGCTGAAGGGTGTGACCGAGCCGCCGTAGGGCATTTTGATGACCGTTATAAGGCTGAGCACGGTGGCCGCGGCAACCATAACGGCGCTTTCGGCCAATTGTTTGGTTCGATTTGTTTTTTCCATATGTAACGCTCCTTTTTTTGTCACGCCCGCCACGACTGTATAACGGCTTTTGAAGCTTTACGGCTACGGGATATGAGAAAAGCGCAGCTGCCTCTTCAAAAGCAGTATTCCGCCCTGTCGGCGCAACATTTCATTGAACAGGCAGTAAAAACAAAAACAGCCCTGCGAAAAGCAAGACTGCGTAAAGTTTTTTTAAAACTTCCTTCGTCGGCATTATCCGCATCAGGTATAAGGGTCAAAAGTAAACTAACTTTTATCTCAGCCGAATTTCATCAGCACCCCTGTTCAATTCAAGTGTATTATATCACTCTTTCGACATTTGTCAACATTTTTTTAATTTATTTTAGCGGATGTCGCCCAATATACACCCCATTTAAAAACGGCCACGGTATTCGTCATCTTACCTTGATTTATTTTTACCGTCAATTAAACAGCAGGCCTATATGTGTAAATATAAAGTAATCGCACGTCCATCGCTCATCATTCATCTTGTACTGGCCCTTATTGCGTCGATGGCATTTTTTTCGAGACGGCTGACCTGAGCCTGAGAAATGCCTATCTCCTTTGCCACCTCTACCTGGGTCTTTCCCTTTAAAAATCGGGAATAAAGTATCTGCTTTTCCCTTTTGCCCAGCTTTTCCATAGCGTCCCGCAGCATGATGCTGTCAAGCCAGTTTTTGTCGTCGTTTTTGTCGCCTATCTGATCCTCAACATAAATGGTGTCTCCCCCGTCGGAAAAGACAGGCTCACTTAAAGAAAGCGGATCGACAATACTTTCAAGGGCCATAACGACCTCCTCTTTGGGAAGATTCATCTGCTGTGCAATTTCCTCAATTTTAGGTTCTCTTTGAAGCTTCATCTGCAGATTTTCTTTAACCCGCATGGCGTGGTAGGCTGTATCCCTTATAGAACGGGAAACCCGCAGCTGGCCGTTATCCCTTAAAAATCTTCTAAGCTCACCTAAAATCATCGGTACAGCATATGTGGAAAACTTCACATCAATGTCGAGATTGAACCTGTCTATGGCCTTTATAAGGCCGATACATCCCACCTGAAAAAGGTCGTCGGGATTTTCCCCGCGGGAAGAAAATTTCTGCACGGCGCTGAGCACCAACCGTAAGTTACTTTTAATAAGCTTTTCCCGTGACGCCTCGTTTCCCTCGTGGGCTTCCTTTAAAAGCTTCATTTTTTCCTTTTCGCTGAGCACGGTCAGCTTTGACGTGTCCACTCCGCATATTTCCACTCTGCTGTATTGCATTTTCCCCACCTCAATGGTATTATCGGCAGGGCAAAGCGCAATCATTCACAGGCTGGATTTAATTTTGCTTTTTATCAGTTTTATCCATTTTATTGCCATTATTTTAAAACGATTGTAACTTTAAACAAATTTTAAAATTTTGTGATTTTGCAATTGATTTAAACGATATATAGTAGTATAATGTACGGTGAGAAAATAAGGAGGTTGTGTTTATGTGCGACAACACAAACAAAAAGGTCTCCTCGGCTAAAATTGCAATAATAGTTCTTTCGGTGCTGCTTTGCATCAGCATTGCGGCTTTGGTTCTTGTGCTCGTTAACGGAAGAACCGATATATCAACATCCAAAACCAGCGACAACATCATAACCGACCAACAGCTTTCGGAAAAAAGTGGAAGCTTCCCTGCCGTTATCCAAAACAAGATCGGTATGCTGCCTCTTGCGGCAAACGCTTCCCCGTCGGATACAACGGTCATTTCCTTTTCCACCGAAAATTACGAAAGCTCGGTCCCCTTCACAGCCCAAAATATGTTCCCCGGCGACGCGGTGACAAAAACCTTTGAAATCGACGTTGCCCACAAAAACTCGGTCACCCTTAACTTTACCGTTGACGTAAGAGAGGGGTATGAAAAGCTGGCCGAAGTTTTAAAGGCAAAAATCAGCGATCCCGTCAGCGGAGAGACGCTTTTTGACGGCCTTATGAAGGATGTCCCCGACGCATTGCAAAAAGAGCTTGCCGGCAAAAATTCCACCGACAAGGTATATTATGAAATAACCGCCTATCTTTCCACATCGGTGGGCAACGACTATATGAACAAGTCCCTCATTGCCGACTTTAAATGGTGGGTAGCCGAAGATGATGTTTCAAACCTGGACAAGCCCCCCAAGACCTTCGACAGCGGCACCGTTTTTATTGCAGTGGGACTGCTTGCCGTTTCCGCGGCCGCTATAATCGTTTTAAAACTCCGCCGCAAAAAGGAAGAGGAGGTAACGGAGAATGACTGACAGTTCCCTTTCAAAAAAGCTCAGAGTTCAGATAATTGTTATAATTGCACTTCTCGTATGCCTCGTTATAACCACCTTTGCTCTTGTTTATTCAACACTGACTTTGGAAAACAACCTTTTTTCCACCGGCGAGGTAGCCATTAATCTAAACGATTCAAAACCGGTAATTTCCGAACACGAGTTTATTTTCGAGCCGGGAATGACGGTTAAAAAGGATTTCTTCATTGAAAACGACAGCACCGACGAGATTTATTATAAACTCTATTTTGATAATGTTGAGGGTAATCTCGCAAACGTGCTTGAAATAACGGTTAAAGACGGAGACAAGACCCTTTACAGCGGAACGGCCGAAAGTCTTACGCGGGACAGCGTTTCTGCCGCCGACGATACCCTAAAGGTCAGCCAGAAAAAAGACCTTTCGATATACTTCTATTATCCCGCATCCGCCGGAAACGACACGCAGAACAACACCCTCACCTTCGACTTCTGCGCAGACGGCGTTCAAACAAGAAACAACCCGCAAAAATCCTTTACATAAATGGCTTGCATCTTTATCTTAAATATATTTTTAAGGAGAGAATTAAATGAAAAAGGCATTGAACATTATAAAGAACATACTGGTGTGGCTTGTGATGATATTCGCGGTGGTTATGATGATATTTACCATCGTCTCTGTCACCACCTTCGATCGCGCCGACCGCAACATTTTCGGATACAAGGCATTTATCGTCCTTTCCGACTCCATGAAGGCCACCGATTTTGACGCAGGCGATCTTGTGCTTGTTAAAGAGGTTGACCCTGCTACCCTTAAAGAGGGCGATATCATCGCATACACCTCTCAGAACAATTCAAACTTCGGCGAAACGGTCACCCATAAGATCCGCACGCTGACCACCGACGACAGCGGCGCCCCTGGCTTTATAACATACGGTACCACTACCGATACCGACGATGAGACTGTTGTAACCTACGATTACGTTATCGGAAAATATCAGACCAAGCTGGCCGGCGTGGGCAAGTTCTTCCAGTTCTTAAAGACCACCCCCGGATACATCTGCTGCATATTCATTCCCTTTGCCCTTCTCATTCTTGTTCAGGGAATAAACTGCATACGCCTGTTCAAGAAATATAAGCAGGAGCAATACAGCGAGATAAAGGCCGAACGTGAAAAGCTTGAAGAGGAGCGCGCCGAATCGCAGAAGATGATGAGCGAGCTTTTAGAGCTTAAAAAGCAGCTTCAAAACGGTACAGGCGATGCAGCTGCAGCCGACAATTCAGCCGCAGAGCAAACCGCTGCAAGTCCCGCATCTCAAAACGCCGAGACTGCCGCAAGTGAACCCGCCGTAAGCGAAGCCGCAAACGTTACGGACGACACAGATGGCAGCAACACCGGCGACGCTGAATAATTTCACAAAAACACGCAAATGCACTTCTTTCTCAAGCGCAGAAATTAATAAATCGTTTGTATTGATTAAATCAACCGATCGGATGATCCGATCAACTAAAACAGATTTCAACAACATCCAACGGGCAAAGATTTTATAAAAATACTTGTTCGCTTAAAACTCAAAAACACCTGAAAGGAGCCGAAAGAATTGGGCAAAAAAGGGCTTTTCAGCAGAATACTTTATATTCCCAAGCACGCCGAAGCCGAAAAAAGCGATAAATTCATTTCAATCATTATGCCGTCGATAATCGGTATGGTGGTTTGTATGGCCTGCCTTTTCGGACTTACCTGGGCTTGGTTCACAAGCACAACAACAAGCAAAACCGTTCCGATGGTCTCTTCAAAATTCACCTGTACGGCCGAGATTTTCCTCGACGGCGAGGATATAACCCCCGTGCCCGACGCCGACGGTGCATATAGTCTCAACCTTACGGCCGACAAGGATTATACCGTTACGCTGACCGTTTCGGATGACACAACCGGCAACGGATATTTAAAGATAGTATCTCCCAATGAATCCAACACCTATTATGCCGGCCCCTTAAACGGTGAGTATTCCGGTGAACAAGGCTTTACGGTGGTCATTCGTCCCACCGTCTCGGGCACTTATACCT
>CAKSDF010000113.1 GCA_934444695.1 uncultured Eubacteriales bacterium
GCGACAATTATAACACACCTGCGCCATTTGTTCAAGCCATTCTACCGTCTATAATCTGCCTTTCCTGCCGTACCGATCCTATAAATCGCACACGGGAATGCTTATCTCGGTTACATATTCGTTTTTATCGGTGGTAAAGCCGTAATCTATAAGTGTTATCTCCCTTGAAAATCCCGCAGCTTTAAGATTATTCTTCTTTATATAATTCATAAGCTTTGCATACTGCTCGGGAGCCTCGGTATGACTTCCTCTGAACCTTACGGTGACGCATGGGGTTTCGGCAAACTGCTTTACCTCCCCTGCAAACTCATCTTCCTCATCAAGCAGCAGGAATATTCCGTCATATTCGCAAAACTCGCCCCTTTCAAGGCGTTCGGCCGATATTCCCACGCCCACCTTTCCGAGGAAAATGACCGCCTCGGCCTGAGCTTCGGCAAGATGTATGGTAGGACCTTCAATATCCCGATAGTCATTTATTTTAAGGGACTGACTCACAAAAAACATTCTGCATGCCGGCAGAACCGATCTTTGAATTTCGTCAAGACGGGAGCTTTTGGCATCCTCAAGGCCCTTTATGCGGTTTTCGATCTTTTTCTTAACCTTTTTAAGCTCGCAAAGCTTCTGTTCCACCTTTTGCTGCTGAACCCGCAGTTTTTGCTCGATTTTTTCGACCTCCCGCCCCTTCATAAAATCCGATATTTCATCAAGGGGCATATCGAGGGCTCTGAGATAACGAATGGTATTAAAGGCTTCAAACTGGCGGGTGCTGTAATAGCGATAACCCGACCGCTCATCGGTGTATTCAGGCACGATAAGCCCCATATTTTCATAGTGGCGGATGCTGCTGACGCTCAGATGAAAAAGCTTTGCAATCTCGCCGATCTTAAAAAGCTTCATACCGTTGCCTCCTTCGGTGTTTTAAGGGGAGATCTGCCATTCCTTGTGATTATCAAAAACGCAGCAACGCAAACGATTGACGACACAAGAGAGCCTGCCGACGACGCAAATCCCATGGGAAGCAGCGTGTCTGCAAAAAATTTAGATGCAAGGAACGCCCCGGGGACCCTGACCGTTATAATGGAAATGATATTATGAAGGAAGGAAAGCTCCGACCGTCCGCAGGCGCAGAAATATCCGCTGAAGCTGAACTGTATGCTTCCGATACAGCTGTCCCACACATATCCGCGATAGTATTGTCCGCCGGCCGTTATAACTCCCGCATCGGAGGTGAAAAGCGACACAATAGGCTCGGCAAAAAACTGCACCGCCACCGCCGCAACGATACCTATACCGGTGGCCATCATAATGGCATATTTAAGGGTGGCATTGGCGCGCTCGGGCTTTTTGGCACCGAAATTCTGGGCGCATATGGCCGAAACGGTAGAAAGCATGGAGGAAGGCACCAAAAACATAAAGCTCATTATTTTTTCGACAATTCCAACCGCTGCAGCGTCGGTAAGACCGCGCCTGTTGGCGATGACCGTAATAATCATAAAGGACACCTGAATAAATCCGTCCTGCAGCGTCACCGGCACGCCTATGCGAAGTATCTCTCCCATAACCTCCCTATCGGGGCGAAAATGCGCTCTTTTGATGGGCAGGTCGGTTTTCTTTTTCAGAATAAACACAAGAGAAATTACAACGCTTATACCTTGGGAAAGGGTGGTGCCCAGCGCCGCTCCCACAGGTCCCATTTTAAGAGCGCCCATAAATAAATAATCAAGACCGATATTTGCGGCGCAGGCTACTGCCACAAAATACATGGGGCTTTTAGAATCGCCTATTCCCCGATATATTGCGGCGATTATATTATATGCCGTTATAAAGGGAATTCCGAGAAAACAAACCTTAAGGTATTTTATCGTGCCATCAACCGCCTGCTCGGGAGTTTGCACCAGCGAGACAATACCCCCGCTCAAGAAAAACAGCAATAGTGTAAGAGCAACCGACAGACCCATAAACAGCGTAACGGTGTTTCCTATTCCTTTGGCGGATTTTTCACGGTCTCCCGCTCCGACCGCCCGTCCGATGGTCACGGTAGTTCCCATGGCAAGTCCCACTATCATAACGGTCAGCATATGCATTATCTGCGACCCTACCGACACCGCCGTGGTGGAGGCAACACCTTCATACTGCCCGATTATAAACAGATCGGCCATACCGTATAAGGTCTGCAGAAAATATGAAAGAAGAAACGGCAACGAAAACGAAACTACGTTTTTCCAAACACTGCCGGTGGTCAGATTTTTTTCCATTAACGATCTCTCTTTTCTTTTAAACGGTTTTCATCACGGAAATCAGGCAAACAAAGTCTTTAAATATCTTTTGTTTTAACCCATTATAAACTCTATAACGGTTGTAGTGTCAAGGATTTTTTAAAATTTATTTTTATTTTATTGATTTTAGGGAGTTATAATATAAAAAAGGCAACAAAAAATCACTGCCGTAACTGCAAAAAGGAGAGAAAAAATATGTGCACCGCCGCTACGCTGAAAACCCGGGACTTTTATATGGGAAGGACCCTTGATTATGAATTTTCCTATGGCGAGGAAATAACGGTCGTACCGAGAAATTTTGTTTTTAATTTCAAAAGTGAAAAATGCGAAAGTCACTATGCCATAATAGGAATGGCTCACATCGCAAACGGATTCCCACTCTTTTACGACGCCGCAAACGAAAAGGGGCTGTGTATGGCGGGGCTGAATTTCGTGGGAAACGCCGAGTACGCAGAGCCCATAAAGGGTGCGGCAAATGTGGCGCAGTATGAATTCATTCCATTTGTGCTCTCCCGCTGCAAAAATGTCGCTGAGGCAAAGGAGCTTTTGCAGAAAATCAACCTGACCAAAGAACCTTTTTCCGAAAAGCTTCCGACGGCGCAGCTGCACTGGATGATCGCCGATAAGGACGGTGCGATCGTGGTCGAATACACCCATAGCGGCCTTGGAATTTACGACAATCCCGCAGGGGTGCTGACCAACAATCCTCCCTTCCCCGAGCAGCTTTTCGGCCTTAACAACTTTATGTCCCTCTCCCCAAACGAGCCTGAAAGCCGTTTTTCGGAAAGCCTTCCTCTTAAGCGTTACAGCCGAGGAATGGGAGCAATTGGACTGCCCGGGGATCTGTCCTCAAGCTCAAGATTTGTGCGGGCGGCATTTACAAGGGCAAATTCCCTATCGGGCCAAGGGGAAAATGAAAGCGTGGGGCAGTTTTTCCACATTCTCGGAACAGTGGAACAGGTAAACGGCTGCTGCCGCCTTGAAAACGGCAAATGTGAGATGACCATATACACCTCCTGCATAAACGCCCAAAAGGGAATATATTATTTCACGACCTACGAAAACCGCAGCATCAGGGCGGTGGATATGCACCGGGAAGATCTCGACAAAAGCGAGCTTTCCCGTTTTCCCATAACCGGAGAGCAGCAGATAACCTTTTGCAATTGATTTAAAAAAACGTAAACTTTAAAGAAGAAAAATAAACGATCAAAAAATCAAATCCGCCCGACGGCAAAACGGAAAGATCCTACTGCCGCCGAGCGGTTTTGTTATTCATATTGATTTCTTACTTTTTGGCGCCTGCCGAAAGGTCGGTCATCCTGCCCTTTTTAATGATGATTTTAACGGCGCAAAGGGTCACTATCAAAATTACGGGAAAAGCGCTTGCACACAGCATTCCCGCCTTCATATTGTCGTTTGCGCCCTGGGTTACCGTGCCGATAACGCCGGGGCCTATGGACGAACCGAGATCTCCGCCCATCGCAAGCAGGGCAAAAAGACTTGTTCCGCCCAGCGGTATTTTTTTAGAGGCAAGACTGATTGATCCCGGCCACATTATTCCAACCGAGAATCCGCACAGCACACATCCGGCAAGGCCTAAAATCGGCAGCGGCGAAAGGGCGGCCAACAGATAACATACAAGGCACATTACCCCCGAGCCCAGCATAAAATCGGTCAGATTTATCCTGCTTCCGTATTTTCCGTAAAAAACGCGGCTTATTCCCATGGCCGCCGCAAAAAGGCAGGGCCCCATAACATCTCCCACGCTTTTTGAAAAGCCGAGAGCCGATTCGGCATAGGCCGACACCCACTGGGACATGGAATTTTCGGCCGCGCCCGCTCCGATCATAAGTATTATAAACACCCAAAATACCGGCGTTGCAAAAAGCTTTGCGGTGCCCAGTCCCTCCCCCTCGTCGGTAAGGCGGTTTATGGGGCAGGTGGCAAAATTATAAACATTATAGAGGGGCAAAAGCGCCCAGAGAACGGCCAGTATACGCCAGTTTTCTATTCCGAAAATCGCAAAAAACGCCGTCGACACAAGCACGACCCCCACCACTCCCCAGCAATAGAAGGAATGGAGCAGGCTCATAACTCCCGCCTTGTTTTCAAAGGGACAGGCCTCAACAATGGGACTGACAAGCACCTCGATGAGACCGCTTCCCATTGCGTAAACCACACCGCTGATAATTATACCCACAAATGGATTTTTGAAAAGCCCCGGCAAAACCGCCAGACCCACCAATCCCGCGGCCGAAAGCACCTCGGAGGTTACAACGCACCTGCGGTAGCCTATTTTGTCCACAAATCCCGAGCAAAACAGGTCGACGAGTATCTGGGTAATAAAAAAGACGATGGAAATAAGGGCGATCTCGCCCATGGGTATGCCGTATTCGTTGTGAAATCTCAAAAAGAGCAGTGGTGTGAAATTGCCGGTTATGGACTGGGTTATAAATCCCAGATAACAAGCCAAAAGGGTCTTTTTATATTTCTTATTTGTCATTAAAGCACTCTCCGAAAACGCCTGCACCCTGACAGACAAAGTTAATTATTTGCTTTACATTTTCTCGTAAGCCGTCAACGTTCAACCGCTACACATTCCAAACCTAAACCTCGGCAAATTCGACTGTGGTGCCGTGCTCCTTCAAAAGCTTTGTAAGATCGGCGGTCTTGATCCACACCGTCGCGGTGTTGTCGTTGGGATGAATGCCCATCATATTATCTTCAAACTGACTGTCGAGGAAAAAATGTACCCTGCACTGCTCGTCGTTCAAAAGTCCGAAGGGAGAAACCGATCCGGGAGTCAGCTTTAATATATCCATCAGATCATCGGCCGAAGCAAAAGAAAGGTTTCTCAGACCGTGCTTTTTCCGAAAATCCTTTAGATCCACCCGCTTCTCTCCTCTAACGGTTATGAGATAGTAGTTGCGCTTTTTATCGTCCCTGACAAAGAGGTTTTTGGCGTCCCACTCGGGGTAAGGAAGCTCGACCTTGTCAAGCTCATCCATGCTGAAAACCGCCCTGTGCTCGGTCACCTCGTAATTTATACCGTGCTCATCAAGGAATTTATAGATTTGCTGTTTATCCACTTTGCATCACCTTTTTTATCTTTAAAAAACGGGCAACCCCTTTTTGAGATTGCCCGCTGTTTTTGTATTTTTGCCGAAGTCTTTAATGGTTCTTTTTCCATTTTCGGCAAATAGTCCGCCGATCAATACGGCTTAGTACCGACCGACAAAGAAGCGCGTCTTCTCTTTGATTTGCATGGGTGCATTATACACCAATAATCCAAAGAAATCAAGCAATATCACCGCCACGCTTTTTCGTCCTGATTACACCTGTTATGCCGATGCCGGCTCCGCCGCCGCAGATAAACAACAGTGCCATCCACAACACAGTGTTACCGTTTTCGCCTGTCTTGGGGGAAGAAGATTCATTCGTTTCGGGCAGTTTTTCGATTACCGTATCAGCCTTTGAAATCTCGGTTTTTGCGTCGCTGTCGGCATAGTATTTGTCACAATCCTCGCAGTACCAGTATTCAATGTTGCCCTCATCGGTTTCGGTGGCCGACTTTTTGTCGACGCGTTTAAGATCGGGGTGATTGCCCTCATCAAGCTCGCCGTAGGCCTTTCCGCAGATTCCGCAAATCGCTTTATCCTTGCAGCTTGCCTCTCCGCCGCTGTGATCGGAAAGAACCTTTCCGCAGATATCGCAGATGTGGTCATTGTCGGCATCGATGCATTCGCTAAGCGTAGCACCGCAGTAGTCACACTTGTGATCTTTGTTTTCATCTGCGCATTCACTAAGTGTTGCGCCGCAATAGTCGCATTTATGATCCTTGTTTTCGTCTGCACATTCGCTAAGTGTTGCTCCGCAGTAATCGCATTTATGATCTTTGTTGTCGTCAGCACACTCGCTAAGTGTTGCACCGCAGTAATCGCACTTGTGATCCTTGTTTTCGTCTGCACATTCGCTAAGTGTAGCACCGCAGTAATCGCACTT
>CAKSDF010000114.1 GCA_934444695.1 uncultured Eubacteriales bacterium
GAATGATAGCAAAAGAGTATCGGGAACGCCAACAAGATATAAAAGGGTTTAAAAAGTTAGAGGATATAATAACCGAAGTAGAACAAACGGAAATGACGGATGATGAGTTGACTCTCGAAAGAAAAGAGAAAAATGACACCATTATACACAAATTCAAGAAACAGACCGATGATCATTCTGAATAAATTAGGGAGGTTGGTTCAATGAGAAAACAAAGGAAAAGCATACCCAAAAGGCTGTTGTGTTTGGCTCTGTCGGCAGTGCTGCTGCTGTGCATTTTACCGGTCGGCGTATTTGCCAAGGGTGTCGACAGCAGCGGGGCGGCGGAATACATAGTAGTCGCTCACGGTGCGCAGATTGTTTTTGAAAACACGACAGAGGTTTTTCGCGGTACGGCGCCGGCAAATGCGGTGCTCACGGTAACATTAGATGAAAGTCTTTTTCCCGGAAAAACCTTTGCGTGCTGGAGAAGCGCCGACGGTACGGAAATACATAAAAAGTCGTTTCGCTTGCTTGTAGACCGTGATGCGGCGTTTTATCCCATGTTTGAGGGCGTTACGGGCAATTTCGGAGAATGGGAGCCGTTGGTCAAGGGCAAATACTGCGACGACACCGTTGTTTTTGCCCGCTCCGACGATGCGCAGGGGCTTGTGGAATACAAGCTTTATCGGGGCGGCAATCATGAAAATTGCAGCTATGAGCGCATAGATGACGGCAGTCACCGCAAAACATGCTCGGACTGTTCTTATACCGAAGTGAGCAATCATTGGTGGGATGCGGGAGTTGTGACCACGGAGGCGGCGCATCTGACAGACGGCGTCAAAACCTATACCTGTTCCTATTGCGGCGCTAAAAAGTATGAAAAAATCGAAAGAAGCAATCAGCACAGCTTTCCGTTGTATCCGAAGGATTCCGACTATATCATCGACGAGCCTGCCGTGAACGGCAAGCCCGGCAAACGGCATCTGAAATGCACCGCGTGCAGCTATGAGGCGGAGCAGTCGGAATACATTGTTTCCGCGCTTCCCGGCAGCGCAGGTAAGGTGCAGCATTTTACCTATGAGCGTACATCCCCCTATTCTTCAAGTTCCTCTTTAAATCAGGCGCGGGTGGAGGAGCACTATATCAGCGACAAGGCTTACTACTATTCCGTAAAAAAGGCAACGAGCTCTTATCGCTTTGAATTTTTGTGGTTTGACCACGGCAGGCACAGCCCCGTGTATATCAAAGCCGGCACCCGTTACGGCACGGCGGAAAGCAATTCCTACGGCGTTGTCGCCTATGCAGACAGCCGCGAGGAATTCATACGGATGATCAATTCCTCTCATATGCTTTCCGGCTATGACAACGGCCGCCATTCCGCTATGCTGACCTCCGAATACAGCGGCAGCCGATATTTTGAGAAGCTTTGGAATGAGGGCACATATACCCGCGATAAGCTGATCAAGGTGAACGAAAATGTTACCCGTCCCGGCTGGAACACACCTCTTGCGGTGTATGAGTATAAAACCGGCAGCAGCGGAAGACCTACTACGCTGTATGTGGACGAAAACAATGTTTGTGTGTACCAATATGTCGGGCCCGGCGACACGATGGAATTAAAGTTCACCGAGGAGATGGATGCATTTCCCTTTTCCGAGCCGGATCGTGATAAGATCACATGGTACGGTTATCAGGTGACGGACGGCACTTATGCAGCAGAAGGCTGGGACAGTCTCTACTTCGGCATGATCTCGGAGGAAACCGACGATGAAAACCGCACCGTGAGGCCGTATGACGCCAAAGATGGACAGTATTTCAGCCACTGGGAGAAGTATAATTTTCACACGAAGAAATATGAATACTATACCGATGCGGTGAGCTTTACGCCTTCCGTTTCCGATGTGACAAGGCTGAAAGCCGTTTTCAAGGATCGGTATTATCACATCAAGGTGAACGGCGGGTATTATAGGGTTTCCGTCGGTTGGAACAAGTGGAGCGACGAGACCTATACCGAGGGTGATGTGATCTACGGTAAGGAAATACGCCTGTCAAGTGACGGCAGTATGGTCCCCGAAGGTAAGCAAACGGATGTCTTCACAGACAAAGACGGCAACCGGTTGGACAGCTATACCTTTGTTCCGGAAGCCGACGGCGAATACACCATGACCTATAAGGACAAGGAAGCGTATTTTGAGGCAAACGCCCGAAACGGCGTTGTAAAGATGAACGGAGAAGCGTTCAGCGGCGGATATTTCCCCATAGGTGCGCAGATCACTCTGACCTCCGAAAGCAGCGACAGCGTCGCCTATCCGTATTTTATCGGCTGGTGCAGGGTGCAATACGGCATGACCGGAGAGGAATATACGGTCGTTTCCACCGACGCCGTCTATACGGCAACCGTTGCGGATAATTATGACGCGAACCGCATTGTCGCCGTTTGGAGTGAAACGCCGACATTGCCGGAAAAAGCCCGTCATGATATAACCGCCGTGAAAGGCTTTGTCAGTAACGACGGCGTGTATGTGTCCGATATACGCGTTGTAAGCGGCAGCTATGTGCGGGTTGTTCGCGATCCGTCGGAAACGCTGCTGGTACAGACGTGGATTGCCACCGATGCCGATACCGGCGCGGTAATTGAAACAAAAACAGCCAATGATTACGGCGCCTATTTTAATATTTCGGCGCAAGCCGACGGCAAGGGCGACGGGAAATACGGCGGAAAAGGCGGAAAGCCGGGCGAGGGAGACGTGAGCTATCCGCCAAGCATCATCATCACCGGAGAAACCGACATATGTTCCGAACACACATGGGATTCAGGCATTGTAACAAAAGAACCGAACTATGCGGCGGACGGCGAAAAGACCTTCACCTGTACCGTCTGCGGTATGCAAAAAACCGAGCCGATCGCCAAGCCGGAGCGATATTGTGTGCACGCCTGCAAGAGCTGCGGCGGGTGCACATTGCCGGCAAGCGACGCCTCCTGCGGCTATGAGCGCTGTACCTGTGTGACGCCGCAAGCACCGATTCTGCACAATAAGTACGGTGCCGTGTCCGGCACGCCGGATGGCATTGTGCTGACCGTGGTCGAGATACAGGCAGACAGCGGTGAATCTTCGCCGTATCTTAACTACTGCTTGGAGGCGGCGGAGGGCTATGAGATTGAGACTATCTATGATGTCTCTCTTGTCAATTCCGACGGATCCGCATATACCCTTGCTGACGGAGAAACAGCAACCGTAACGCTTGATGTGGGCAAGGGAAACGCACAGGCGATCAGGGACGGCAGACTGTATGTTATCCACATTGCAACGACGGGCAGGGAAATCTACGGTGTGGGACACAAGCCGATTACCGCAGATACGGAAAACGGCACCGTGACCTTTGAGACGGACAGCTTTTCGCCCTTCCTGTTGGTCGAAAGATCGACGGAATACTATGGCAGAAGCGCACTTGCGAGCCTTCCGAACAAAGAAGCCCTGCTGTATGCCTATGATCAAATTGTGAGCGGCGTGGAGAACGGTGCGGAAAGTATCGGCATTTACGACGGCACAAACACGATTACACAGGACGAGATAAAAACGGTGTTCGACGCATACAGACGCGACCATACAGAGCAGTTCTGGCTGGGAAATGCGTATTCGGTCACCTATGATCCGTCTACATCCGCTGCAGTCTCGCTTGTGCCGACATATATTCTGTCCGGCACGGCACTTGCAACGGCAAAAGCCGCTTTTCGTGCGGCTGTGTCGGAAATGCTCGACGGGATAACTTCCTCAATGAGCGAGTTTGAGCGCGAAAAATTGCTGCATGACCGTCTGGCGGTCAAGGTCACCTATGACGGCACAGCAGCAAACGCTCATAATTCTTACGGAGCAATTGTTGAAGGCAAAGCGGTCTGTGAGGGCTATGCCGAGGCATTTCAGTATTTGCTCCGGAAGGCCGGCATTCAGTCATTCATCATGACGGGCGTGAGCAATAACCCGTCAACCGGCACACCGGAGGGACACGCATGGAACGCAGTTCGTATTGACGGAAAGTATTACCATGTGGATACTACATGGGACGATCAGGGCGAAACGATTTTCTATGCGTACTTTAACAAAAGCGACGCAGCAATCGGCGAGGATCATACCATCCATGCCGCCGACTATGCGCTGCCGATATGCAACAGCGACACCGCCGACTATTTCTTTGTAAACGGCGGCAGACTTCCGGCTTTCGACCTTGATGCGGTCGCCGCCTTGCTGGCAAACGGAAACGGTACGGCACGCATCTATGCGACCGGCGATAAGGAGGCGTTTGTTTCGGCATTTACGGCGAATGCATCCGCCTTGGCTTCCCGGCTCGGATATACCGGCGGCTGCCGCTACGGCTACGCAAACCTGGGCAGAGAGTTTATCCTGTTTCTCACGCCGGTGGGCGTCACCGTCAGCGGCAGCATCACCTGCTTCGGCAGCGAAGCGGACAGGATCAGGGTAGAGCTTATTAAAGCCGGAGAAACCGTAGCGGCTCATCAGTCGGAGCTCACCGACTCCCAGAATGCGGACGCCTCCATACAGGCACGCTATTCCTTCTCCGCCGTTGCGGCAGGCACATACACCTTGCGGGTATCCAAGAATAATCACGTCACCCGTGAGTACACCATTACTGTAGGCGCAGAAGCGGTGACCCAGAATGTGAAGATCCACCTGCTGGGTGATATAGACGGAAACGGTACTGTCACTACCATGGACTTCATGAGAGCAAATTCTCACGCCCGTGGAGTAACTCTTCTAACAGATTATGCGTTAAAATGTGCCGATGTTGTCGGTACAGACGGAAAGGTCACAACTATGGATGCGATGCGTATCAATGCACATGCAAGAGGTACAGCAAAACTTTGGTAATATGATATCAAGGTTCAAAATGTCTTAATACCTATGTCTCCGCTCCATACGCCTTATGGGGACGGAGGCAAAGGTTTAAGAATATAAATCGCAGAGAAATCTGCGCCGCCGTTTTCGGGACTAAGCGAGACCCCGCGAGCGGTGCGTAAAAAAGTCCCGCAAAAAAGAGGCGATGTTAATAGAATGAATCTTCATTTCAGGGAAAAGGCTCAACTTTGGTAGCATTACTTCTACCTTGTCTTAATGCCGATGCACCTGCCCCATAACCTCTCATATTAAACGGTGTACAACGAGAAAGCGGCTTTCCCATAAAGAAAGCCCTTTCTCCAAAATGGCAAATAAAACTTTTCCGTTTAGAGAGAGTTATTCCAAGCAAAATTTTAGTAATCCGATTCTGTAAAAGATAATGCTTCGGATGCGTTTTCGCAGAGATATTTCGGAATGAAATACAAGGAGGATGATGCTATGAAAAGAAAACTATTACTGTTTTGTACAGCAATATTTCTTATCTGTTTTTTTAGCGGATGCGTGGTATTGCCCGGAAATAACACCTCCGACTCAGACGAAAGCAAAATTCCAGGCGGCAGCTCCGTTACTACTGAGCCGGATGGTGCAGAACCAAATGATATTTCTTTAGATGCACTGCAAAATAAAATCTCACAAAACAGCATCGCAGTCGGCGTTGCCTTTATCGGTTATGTAAACAGCGAGAGTACCGAAGCGGATCTGCGCGCCTATCTTGCAGGCAGTGAAACCGGGAAGAAATATCCTTTTCTCTCCAGTGCGCCGCTTGTCATCACGGAAGGACAGGAGCTGTATGCAATCGTACCGCCAAATAAAAAAGCAACCATAACGGTGTATCCTTCCTCTGTGACGGAAGACGGCGAATATGCAGATGATAGGAGTAACCCGCTCTGTATAGGGGAGCCCGGTGAGCCTCTTTTGCTGCGTTGCAATCTCAGCGAGATATATTCAAATGTACTGATAAGCGCTACCGACGGCGGCGCCATCGATTTCCACCCGTCACTGTCTATGGAAAACGGCCATTTGCAGGAGATTACAGGGGTGTACGATTTCTCAGTTTACGAGGAAACACCCGATGAGCGTTCGGTTCAAATTGCAACAGAAATTCTTCTTGAAGCCGATGAGGTAAAGGCTGCTGTCAAAGGCGGAATGAAGATTATGTATACCGGAGATACGCAGTGGATCGAGGGTCGCCCATGCCTGCTGTTTGTCCTGGGAACCGATAAAGAGGATCAGTTTGTAAGAGAGCGCTATTACGGCGTATGCGACAATCTCATCTATGTCTATGACGCAGTGAGCGATACATGG
>CAKSDF010000115.1 GCA_934444695.1 uncultured Eubacteriales bacterium
TTCCTTTACCGCGGCCGAAAAGCTTTCCCGCTTTTTCAACGCCTATTCCTTCGAGGTCGAGCCTGACCTCCAGGGCAGGGTAATCATCCCCACCGAGCTTCGCAATCGTGCCGGAATCGGCAAACAGGCGGTTGTTATCGGTGCATCCAATCACGCAGAAATATGGGAACCCGCAAAGTGGGACGAGGCTCAGAAGGCCATTACCGACGAGGATATACGCGGGCTGCTTGAACAAATCAATTACATTTAAGGAGCAGGGAAATGAAATTTTGTCACAAGCCCGTGCTGCTTGAAGAAACAATAGATGCACTCGACATCAAAAAGGACGGAATCTATATCGACGGAACCGCCGGCGGAGGCGGGCACAGCGAGCAAATCGCAAAGCGCCTTGAAAGCGGCCGTCTTATTTCCATCGACCGCGATCCCGACGCTTTAAATGCGGCGGCAAAACGTCTTTCGCCATATCCGCAGGCAAGGGTGGTTGAGGGGAATTTTTCTGAGATGAAACAAATTGCCGAGGGTCTCGGCATTAATGAGGTCGACGGAATACTGCTTGATATCGGTGTTTCGTCATATCAGCTTGATGCTCCCGAAAGAGGCTTTTCTTTCCACAACGACGCTCCGCTCGATATGCGAATGAGCAAATCGGGACCGACGGCGGCCGATCTTGTGGCTAACCTTTCGGAAAACGAGCTTTCTAAAATCTTTTTTGAATACGGTGAGGAGCAGTATTCCCGCCGTATCGCCGCCGCAATAGTCAGAGAAAGGGAGAAACAGCCCATCACCACCACATTGCAGCTTGCTGAGATAATTTCCGAAAGCGTTCCGGCCAAGGAACGGAGGAAAGGACATCCGGCAAGACAGAGCTTTCAGGCGCTGAGAATTGCGGTCAACGGGGAGCTTGACGCCCTTTCAAAGGGGATTGACGACGCCAAGGAGCTGCTTAAAATCGGCGGTGTTTTGGCGGTCATAACCTTCCATTCCCTTGAGGACAGGATGGTTAAACAGCGCTTTGCTTCTCTTTGCAAGGGATGCACCTGCCCGCCTGATTTCCCGGTGTGCGTTTGCGGAAAGGTGCCGTTTGCACAGCCGGTTTTCCGCCGTCCGAAAACGGCAAGCGAACAGGAACTTTCGGAAAATCCACGTTCGCGCAGCGCAAAACTGCGGGCTATCAGGCGGATAAATTAAAGGGAAGATAAAATACGCAGGCAAAACACGGATAATGTACCGATAAATCGGCCCGATCAACATATCGATTAATGAACGTGCAGACAGCCGGACGGCCGGGAAATAACCGGCGTAAAATTACAGAAAGAAGGAACTTTTGTGAATAGATTTTATGACAACGCAGCATACGATTTTGAAAATTTTGCTCCGAAGAAAAACGAGGCAAAGGTTATTCGCCTGCCTGAAAATCGCAACCGTCACAGAAGCTCTCAGAGTGCCGGCCTCAAGTCAAAGCTTAAAATCGGCGCCGTGGCGGCTATTGTTTTGACGCTCATTGTTATACAGATACACGGACAGATCAAAAATTCCGAGGTCTGTGCACAGATTAATGCCGCAAACGAGCAGATAACCGCCCTTAAACAGGAGGAAAGCCGCCTTAATGTTGAGCTTAGCTCCATCGTTTCCTTTAACAACATCGAAAACGCCGCAAAGGAAAAGGGAATGCAGAAGGCTACCGGCGCTCAGACCGGTTACATCAACATCTGCGACGAGGATTCGGTTGAAGTGGCCGAGGATAATAAAAACATATTTGAAAAAATCGCCGATCTGTTTTAAGATATATTTCAAGATGCAGTTTGAGATAAGGTTTTAGATATATCGCTCGGGCTTTTGAAAGATGCCGCTTTTTCGCGGGTGAAAGGCTATGTTAAACGGCGAAAAGGCAGGAAAGACAAGCAGATGCCGGGGTTAACGGTTATAAAAACGGCGCTTTCGGCATAAACCTATTTGTGAGAATCTGAATTGATTTTCTTATGGATTTGTGATACAATATATTTTAATAAATACACTTGAATGGCGGGCGGATGAAATATTTCGCCCGATTGTTTAATTTTTAAAAAGGAGTGGCGTTTTTTGGCTAAAAAGAGTCCGACCCAGCAAATGTGCAACCGTATGATAGCCGTGGCGGTGGCCCTTTCGATAATTCTCGTGGGCGTGTGCGGCGTCAGCCTTTTTAATATAATGATAATCCACGGAAAAGAAAACTCCATCGAGGCGGCCGAGCAGCAGCTCAGCACCGTTTCACTTACCGCCGAAAGAGGCGATATACTTGACTGCAACGGCAAAATTCTTGCCACAAGCGCCACGGTATGGACGGTTTATATCGTTCCGAAAAATATTGAAGATACCGAAAAAGCCCGTCTTGTTGCCGACGGGCTTGCTGAGATTTTAGAACTTGACGCCGAAAAGGTGCTTTCTCAGACTCAAAAACAAACGGCTTATGAGCGTGTTAAGTCCAAGATCGAGAACGACGCGGCCGAAAAGGTCAGAACCTTTATTTCGGATAACAAGCTGGGCGACATAATCGGCCTTGAAACATCCACAAAGCGCTATTATCCCAACGGAAATATGGCTTCTACCGTGCTCGGATTCGTCGGCGACGACAACCAGGGACTCAGCGGTATCGAGTATCAATACGATTCCACCCTTGAGGGTATTCCCGGCAAGCTTGTGGCTTCGAGAAATGCAAGGGGAGGGGATATGCCATTCAACTATGAAACAATGGTGGAGGCTACCCCCGGCGGATCGGTCAAGCTGACCATTGACGAATATGTTCAGCATGTCTGCGAAAAATATCTTGACGAGGCGGTGACCGAAAACAATGCCGGAAACCGCGGGTGCGTTGTGGTTATGAACGTCAATACCGCCGATGTGCTGGGAATGGCGGTTAAACCCGATTTTGATCCCAACGAGCCGTTCACGCTTTACAGCGAGGCCGACAAAAAGACCATGGAGGAGCTTTCGGCAAGCTCTACCGACCAAAAGGAAATTTCGGCAAAACGCACGGCGCTTTTATCGGAGCAATGGAAAAACAAGGCCATTACCGATACATATGAGCCGGGATCGGTTTTCAAGATTATAACCGGTTCGGCTGCTCTTGAGGAAAAGAAGGTTTCCGCAAGCTCGACATTCAATTGCCCCGGTTACATTGTTATTGCCGGAACGCGGTATAACTGCCATCAGCTTAGCGGTCACGGGGCGCAGAGCTTTATCAACATCTTTGAAAATTCCTGCAACCCCGCCTTTATCGAAATTGGCCAGAGACTTGGTTCTAATCTTTTTTATAATTACTTTAAGGCCTTTGGATTTACCCAAAAAACCGGCATCGACCTTCCCGGAGAGACCACCGGCGTTTATTATACCGCCGACAATATGGGACCGGTTGAGCTTGCATCGGAATCCTTCGGTCAGACCTTCAGAATTACGCCCATGCAGATGATTTCTGCGGTTTCGGCGGTGGCAAACGGGGGATACTATGTTAAACCCCACATTGTTAAGGAAATTCTCGACAACAACGGAAACGTCACGCAAAGCTTCTCTACCGAAAAGCTCAGACAGGTGGTTTCGGAGGAAACTTCACAGACAATCAGCACCTGTCTTAACTCGGTTGTTGAAAATGGATCGGGTAAAAATGCCTATGTGGCGGGATACAGAATGTGCGGAAAGACCGGTACATCCCAAAAAATTGACAAGGTGGATGAATCGGGTACCATGCTTTATGTCGCATCCTTCTGCGGATATGCTCCGGCCGACGATCCCGAGTATGCCATAATCGTCATCATCGACGAGCCGAGGGCGGGAGCATACTACGGAAGCGCCGTTTCGGCACCTGTTGCATCCTCTATAATGGGAGAAATCCTGCCCTATCTCGGGGTTGAGGCAAAATATACCGACAGCGAATACGAAAGCATCAACAAGACCGTTCCCGAAACGGTGGGAATGGATGTTGAAAAGGCCAAGCAGACCATCTCGGCGGCGGGACTTTCGGCAACCGTTAAGGGAGACGGAGATACGGTTCTTCGTCAGAATCCCGCAGCAGGAACGGCCAGTCCCTCGGGTGGAAGCGTTGTGCTTTACACCACCGAGGAGGATGAACAAAGCACGGTCACCGTACCCGATTTTTCGGGAATGTCGCCGTCGGAAGCTGAGCAAAAGGCTGCCGACGTTGGACTGACGGTTGATTTATACGGACTTAGAGACAACAATAAAAACGGCGCCGTTTGCTATAAACAGAGCCGCGATGCAGGCGAAACAGTGGAATACGGCTCGGTTATTACGGTGTATTTCAAATATACCGATGTGGCCGAATAAAAATATAAGGAGTAGGGTGTTATGAAACTTAAGGAACTTTTACCCGAGGCGGCGGGCAGCCGTTTTTCGGAAATCGAGATAGCCAACGTCAAAAAGGATTCGCGAAAGGTCGACAAGGGCGATGCTTTTGTGTGTATAAACGGTGTAACGGCCGACGGACACAAGTTTGCAAAGACCGCCGCCGAGCACGGTGCCGCAGTGGTTATCTGCGAGCACGATGTGGGACTTGATAACCAGCTTATCGTTGAGGACAGCCGCAAGGCCTATGCACTTATGTGCGCTGCGTATTTTGGACATCCCGCCAAAAAGCTCAAAATCGTTGGTGTTACCGGAACAAACGGAAAGACTACCACCTGCACGGTGCTTAAATCAATTTTGGAGCATTTCGGAAACAAGGTAGGGCTTATCGGTACCGTTCAGAACATGATCGGCGATGAGATCCTTCCCGCAAAAAACACTACTCCCGATTCCTACGAGCTTCATTCTCTCTTTTCGCTTATGGCGGCGGCCGACTGCGATTATGCGGTTATGGAGGTTTCCTCCCACGCCATTGATATGAAAAGGGTGTATGGTCTTCGTTATGCCGCCTGCGTTTTTACCAATCTCACTCAGGATCACTTAGATTATCACAAGACCATGGAAAACTATCTTAACGTTAAAAAGAGCATCTTCAGCCTTTGCACAAAGGCAGTGGTAAATGCCGACGATAAATATGCAAAAGATATAATTGACGCCTGCGATTGCGATGTTTATACATACGCCGTCGAAAAGGACGCTACATTTAAGGCACAGTCCATTTGCCACAGGGCTGACGGTGTGGACTTTGAACTTTGCGGCGACGGTGTTATCGGCCGGGTGCATTTCAAAACTCCGGGAGAATTTTCGGTTTATAATGCCATGGCTGCAGGAGTTTGCGCAGTGGCGCTGGGACTTCCCTTTGCGGGAGTGGTCGACGCTTTGTGCGACGGGCCGAAGGTCAAGGGCAGGGCAGAGGTCGTTCCTACCGGCAAAGATTTTACGGTGGTTATAGATTATGCCCACACCCCCGACGGACTGCTTAACATTATGCAGACCTTAAAGGAGGTCAAAAAGGGCCGTCTTGTAACCGTTTTCGGCTGCGGCGGAGACAGGGACAAAACCAAGCGCCCCATTATGGGAAAACTGGCGGTGGAAAATTCCGATAAGGTCATTGTCACTTCCGACAATCCCCGTTCGGAGGACCCTGAAGAAATAATTAAGGATGTTATGGTCGGAATAGAGGGCAGCGATGTGCCTGTTGAGACCATTGCCGACCGCAAAGAGGCCGTCCGTCACGCTATTTTGACGGCACAGCCGGGAGATATGATACTTCTGGCCGGAAAGGGTCACGAGACATATCAGGTTTTGAAGGATGAGACCATTCATCTTGATGAACGGGAAATTGTGGCCGACGCCATTAAGAATTTGAAATAGGAAGATGAGTATGGATACAGTTTATTCGATAGTGGCCGTGGCTCTCGGCTTTCTGATCACCGCCCTTTTGGGACTTATTATCGTTCCGTTCCTTCACAAGCTTAAATTCGGTCAGACCATTCTTGACATCGGTCCCAACTGGCACAAGTCAAAGCAGGGCACACCTACAATGGGGGGAATAATGTTTATAATCGGCATTATTTTTTCCATTATCGTGACCACGCTGCTCGCCATCGGAATAAAAGGGGACAGCGGATTTTACGCACAGCTGACATCCACCACCCCTCAGCACCGCATCTTTGTTATAAGAGCGGGAGCGGGAGCGGTTATGGCGCTGTCTTTCGGACTCATCGGATTCATAGATGATTATATCAAGGTTGTTAAAAAAAGAAATCTCGGCCTTACCGCAAAGCAAAAAACC
>CAKSDF010000116.1 GCA_934444695.1 uncultured Eubacteriales bacterium
ACTGCGCTTTTGCCTTGTATCTGAGCATTTTTCTTACCGACAAAATTCTTCGACCTGAAATGAGCGTAGTAATGAGGAATTTTCGGTACGGAGGAGTATATAAGGCTTATCGCTACTATGCGACGACAAGCCGAAAAGCACCATTAATAGGCCGTTTCAGGCGTGTTCGTATATGTGCGTTATGGTTAAACAACGGACGGTCGAACACCGTACGGTTTCGCTCGTCCCTTTTCCCGTGCGGGCAATCCGGCGGTTGGGCGGTTTTCTTATAACGATTTTTTATAGACTTTATCAAACGGCTTTGCCGATTTATTCTGTCGATATTATGGTTCCGCCGCCCAGTACCTCATCGCCGCTATAAAGGACTATGGCCTGGCCGGTGGTGACCGCCCGCTGAGGTTCATCAAAAACTATTTTCACACTGCCGTCGGGCAGTGCCTCTGCAGCAGCGGGGGCTTCCTTGGCGCGGTAGCGGGGCTTCGCGGTGACCCTTGTCGGTTTTGAGAAAGGCTCTCCGGACACAAAGTTGAAATCGTTTGCAATGACAGTTTTCGTGTAAAGCCCGTCTTCGGGAGAAAGTATCACACGGTTATGCTCCATATCCTTTCCCTTAACATAAAGGGGAGCCGGCAGCGAAAGTCCCAATCCCTTGCGCTGACCGATGGTATAGCGGATAAGTCCCTTATGGCGTCCGAGAACATTGCCCTTTTGGTCGACAAAATCCCCTTCGGGAAATTTAAGGCCGGCATACCGCTCGATAAAATCGCCGTAGGATTCGTTTTGCACAAAACAGATGTCCTGACTGTCGTGCTTTTTTGCATTGACAAAACCGTGATCCTGGGCAATAGAACGCACCTGCTCCTTGCTTTCAAATCGGCCGAGAGGAAAATCGGTGTGGGCAAGCTGCTGCTGATTCAGAAAATAAAGCACATACGACTGATCCTTATCAAGGTTTTTGGCCTTTAAAAGCTTATATTTCCCGCTTTGCTCATCAAATTCCACACGGGCATAATGACCGGTAACGATTTTATCGCATTCGATAAGCTCGGCGCGCATATACAGCTTTTGAAACTTCATAAACCGATTGCAGTCGATGCAGGGATTGGGGGTATCTCCCCTTTCATATGCCGCAACAAAACGACCGATGACCTCTTTCCCGAAATCATCGGTAAAATTGAAAACGCGGTATGGAATGCCAAGCCTCCGGCAGACGCTGGCGGCGTCCTCGGTGTCCGAAAGGGTGCAGCAGGCCTTTTCGCTTGAAACATTAACGTCGCCGTTGTCGTAAAGCTTCATGGTAACGCCGATACAGTCGTATCCGGCTTCAACGGTCAGGGCGGCAGCCACCGAGCTGTCCACCCCGCCGCTCATTGCAATAAGTGCTTTTTTTGACATATCAGCCGCCGTACTCTATCATCTTGTCGATGCATTTCTTTGCCGCAAGGCGGGTCTGCTCATCCATAACGATTTCTTCCCCGCCGTCCTTACAGCAGTTAAGCAGATCAGCAAGGGTGGTTATCTTCATATTGTGGCAGACAAGATCCTTTGAAAGGGGATAAAATTTCTTGTCGGGGCAATCGTATTCGAGGTGCTCGGTTATGCTGTTCTCGGTTCCGATGATAAATTCCTTTGCGTCGGAATTTTTGGCGTATTCCATAATACCGCTGGTGGAGCCGACATAATCGGCAAGCGCCACAACCTCGGGAATACATTCGGGATGGACCAGGAAAAGGGCATTCGGATGAGCGGCCTTGGCCTTTTGCACATCCCTTACATCCATTTTTGCGTGGGTGGGGCATCCGCCATGCACAAGCTTGATATTTTTGTCGGGGAGCTGATTTTTGATGTATGTGCCGAGGTTAATATCGGGAATGAAAAGGATATCCTTTTCGGGCATGGCCGTAACGATTTTGACGGCCGAGGAAGAGGTCACGCAGACATCGCAAATGGTTTTAAGCTCGGCAGTGGTGTTGATGTAGGCAACGACCGCATAGCCGGGATTCATTTCCTTGAGCTGCTCGATGATTTCTCTGTCCATCTGCTCGGCCATAGGGCATCCTGCGTCCTTATTGGCGAGATAAACGGTCTTTTCGGGAGAGAGAATCTTGACCGTTTCGGCCATAAAACGCACGCCGCACATTATAACGGTTTTGTTTTTTACCGTTGCGGCCTTTTTGGCGAGAGCATAGCTGTCTCCAACAAAATCGGCAATCTCGGTAATTTCACGCCGCTGATAGGAATGGGCAAGGATACAAATGTCCTTTTGCTCCTTGAGCTTTAATATTTCCTGCTGCATATCAAGAATTTTCATTTTTTTCACCCTTTAACCTTCGTAAAGTGTTTTTTATAATTTCAACAGCCCGCATAGGGTCGTTTGTTGCTTCAAGAGCGGTTTCTATGGGGCAGGGCCCGTCACCCTTTCGGTTGATTATGGTTTCAACCGACTGCTCATAATAAACCGATATTCCGTGCGCTTTCAGCACATCAAGAGCCGCCGAGCTGATCACGCCTGTGTGTATTTCAAAAACGCCCAGCAGCACATAAAGGAGTGCCGAGCCTTTGCCAAGCACCTTATCGGCCGCCGAAAAGCCTTTGACATTTTTACCGGCGTCCACAAGCTTTAAAAGAGGGGCGACACCGCGGTCGGTGGAGGTGATGACCTCGTCTTTTCCCACAAGGGCGCAGGTACAACCGCACTGTTCAACATAATATCTGGCCTTTTCAAGAGCCTCTGTCATAAGCTTTTCTCCCCTTTCGGCCGGTTTTAGCGAAGGCGGGCTGCATCGGTGCCGTATTTTCTCGCTTTACGGCCGGCAGTTTTCCGCCGTCTGTCCTTCTTTGCTATTTTATCACATTGATTATTTTCTGTCAACGAAGTGTTATGTTTCAAAGCAGAAAAGGTTTTTGAAAATTAAACGGAACAAAAAGCATTTTTCAAAAACGGCAAAAAGATTTTTCTTAAAAACGATACACATATATAAATGCATATGTGTGAATCCCGCACGGTTTTGCCCGTCGCTTTTGACCTGCGGCACGCGTCCGTTGCTTAAGCGCCGAGATTAAAAAATACAGCGGCAGTTTTATATTTGCAATCGCTTGCGGCAATCATCCGTCTGCAAATAATTAAAGCTTTTGAATGGCCTTTACTTTTTTAGATAATGCAAGGGTCATAAAGCCTATGGCTATTCCGAGCAGCGCGGCAAAAATAACATCCGACGGAAAGTGAACATAAAGATACAGCCTTGAGATGGCGATAAAAGCAGCAAGCGGTATGGCAAAAGCAGCAAATTTTCTTCCTGCCGAGCAAAGAATGACAGCCGAAATGACCGACGAAAGTGTATGCCCCGAGGGGAAAGAAAAATCGGTTGGATTTTTTATCAGCAATGATATATTCTCAGTCCAGCAAGGCCTCGGTCGGGCGACAAGACTTTTAATAGCCACATTACCTACAAGCAGGCCTATGAGCATTCCGCAAAGACACAGCAGACCGTATTTTCTGTACTTTTTTGAAAAAAGCAGGGCTGCCGATATGGCTATCCATATAATTCCTTTGTTTCCCAGTGCCGATATAATCGGCATAACCGAATCTAAGAATGGGCAAAAAAGATTGTCCCTTATAAAATGAAGAATCGCCCAATCAATGTTCTGAATAAAATTCACAGCTTTACCTCCTTTGCCGCTGTCGGCACACATATCCCGTTTTCTTCTAAGTCCGATTTTTTCCGACGGTTCAACCACTATACTAACCGTAACAAAGCGGTCGGTCAACACCTTTGAAAAAATTTTTATAAATATTTAAAAAAAGACTTGACAAATGCTTTTTGAGGGTGTATTATCATACCAACCTACGAGATAGGTAGGTAATAAGCGAATTCATTCAATCAAAAACATTAAAACAAAACGGCCGACCATCAGCCGACCGAATAAAAAGGAGTAGTTATTATGTCAAAGGTTTATTCTTCCGCAGATCAGCTTATCGGTTCAACTCCCCTTCTCGAGCTTACACATATCGAAAAAGAACTGGGGTTAAAGGCCAAGATTCTTGCCAAGCTTGAATATTTTAATCCCGCCGGATCGGTAAAGGATCGTATTGCCAAGGCTATGATCGATGAAGCCGAGGCATCGGGCAAGCTCAAAGAAGGATCGGTAATTATCGAACCCACATCGGGCAACACCGGTATCGGTCTTGCCGCAGTAGCCGCCGCAAAGGGCTACCGCATCATCATTGTTATGCCCGAAACCATGTCGGTTGAGCGCCGCCAGCTTATGAAGGCATACGGTGCCGAGCTTGTACTTTCGGACGGAACCAAGGGTATGAAGGGCGCCATCGCCAAGGCCGACGAGCTGGCAAAAGAGATCCCCAACAGCTTTATCCCCGGTCAGTTTGTCAATCCCGCCAACCCCAAGGCTCATTTTGAGCATACCGGTCCTGAAATTTTTGAAGACACCGACGGAGCGGTCGACATTTTCGTGGCCGGCGTAGGCACCGGCGGAACCATCACCGGAGTTGGTGAATATCTTAAATCTAAGAAACCCGAGGTCAAGGTTGTAGCGGTGGAGCCTGCCACGTCTGCGGTACTTTCCACCGGAGTTGCCGGAGCACACAAGATTCAGGGCATCGGTGCAGGATTTGTTCCCGACGTACTCGACACCAAGGTTTATGACGAAATCATTCCCGTTGCCGACGACGATGCCTTTGCCACCGGCAGAAAGATCGGTCACAAGGAAGGCGTGCTTGTGGGAATTTCCTCGGGCGCAGCGGTTTTTGCGGCCATCCAGCTTGCAAAACGTCCCGAGAACGAAGGCAAGACCATTGTTGTACTGCTTCCCGACACCGGCGACAGATATCTTTCCACCCCGCTTTTTGCGGAATAATGCAAAAATGATGCATTGCGCAAAGGAAAAACCTTTCACATCTTTTGAACGAATATTTTGCTGTGTGCTTTGCAAATATTTTTAAAAGCACAATTCATTTTTATCATACAAAAAGGCCTTTAAATCGGCGGCGAACAGTGCTATAATGAGGATGGCGAATCCAGTTTCGGAGTATTCTTTCCCTCACGCTTTGTCTGCCGCCGATATTTTTGTCTTTATTTCCATCGCGCACCCATTTGATTTAGCTGCTTGTGTGCTTTTCGGAAAGACAAAATTCCGGCAACAAAACACATAACGGGGCGATACATATTCCCTTTTTAAACGGACAACCTTAAAAATTAAACCGCCCAAATCAATTTTAACGGAGAATGTTTATGAAAATTTCAGAGCTGCTAAAATCCCGCCGCTATTCCCTTTCTTTTGAGGTTTTCCCTCCAAAGACATATTCCCTTTTTGAAAGCGTAAAATGCTCCACAGAGGAAATTGCCAAGCTTTCTCCGTCCTTTATGAGCGTAACCTACGGAGCGGGCGGCGGCACCAGTGAATACACCCTTGCCATGGCCAAAAACATCAAGGAGCAATACGGTGTGCCTTCCCTTGCCCATTTGACCTGCATTTCCTCCACAAAACAGACGGTTGAGAAAATGATAGGCTCCATTAAAAACGCAGGCATAGAAAATATAATGGCACTCAGAGGCGACATCCCGAAGGAAAGACTAAACGAGGACAGAACCCTGTGGGACTATCGCTATGCCGTTGAGCTTGTAAGAGATATAAAGCGTCTTGCCCCTGAATTTTGCATCGGCGGCGCCGCATATCCCGAGATACACCCCGAAAGCAAAAATCAGCGGGAGGATATAAGATACCTTAAAGAAAAGGTAGATGCCGGCTGCGATTTTCTGACCACCCAGATGTTTTTCGACAACAACCTGCTTTACAATTTCCTTTATAAAATAAGAGAGGCGGGCATAACCGTTCCGGTGATCGCCGGAATAATGCCCATAACCTCGGCAAGTCAGATAAAAAGAGCCAAAGAGCTTTCCGGTTCCTTTATGCCCCAAAGATTTTTGAGCCTGGTTGACGCCTTCGGAGACAGTCCCGATGCAATGAAACAGGCCGGTATTGCCTATGCAACCGATCAGATAATCGACCTTTACGCCAACGGCATATGCAATGTCCACGTTTATTCAATGAACAAGCCCGATGTGGCCGAGAAGATAAGCGAAAATCTTTCCCGCATACTCGGCAAAAAGATAATATGACGATATTTCAGAAAAGTT
>CAKSDF010000117.1 GCA_934444695.1 uncultured Eubacteriales bacterium
GTGCACTGCTTTGTACGGCTTCTTCCCGTGCGGTATTGTTCCGTCGCCCGGCAGTGTAAAGCTTTATGTGTTTCTTTCCATCGGTTGATTAACATTTATTGTTGAAAATCGATATAATATATGGTATGATATTATTGTAATATCAGTAGTGTCGCTGCAAAGGTTGAATAACCGTTAAGCGCACTGTTTAAAAATTGATATAAGGAGAAAAAAATGAAAAAGAGTATTTTTAAATTTCTTTGGACAGTGGTGGCTGTCTCGATTTTAGCAACATCTCTTTTGAGCGTTCCTGCCTTTGCAAGGCTTGCGGACGACGATGAGATAATTCCTTATCAAATGTCCGAAAATATCGTTTATCCCGATGAGCTTGAAAAGGGAGAGGACGAAAGCTATACCCCTGATTACAGCAAAGTTACCTGCGTTGTGGTTTCTCCCGACGGAGACGATGCCGGTAAGGGAACCCTCGCATCTCCCTTTAAGACTCTTGAAAAGGCGAGAGATACCGCCCGTGCCTCGTCGGCCGAAAGCGTAACGGTGGTTTTGCGCGGCGGAAAATATTATCGCACCGAGTCCTTCACGCTGGATGAGCGTGATTCGGGAGATTCATATATAGCATATGAGGAGGAAATACCCGAGATCACGGCATATAAGCCTTACTCTCTTGCCTCGGCCGCAAAGGTTACAGACGAGAGGATTTTGGCTTCCTTTGAGAATAGCTCCAATGCTGAAAAATTATACAGCGTAAATCTCTGGAACCTTTGTCCCGATATGAAGCCGGCCGATATTCCTTCATACCGTACTCCCATCAGCTTTAAGATAGCGACAAACGGGGAAGAAAGAAATCTCAGTATGTCTCAGTATCCTTATAACGGCTCTTTCCTGACCATCAGTGAAAAGACCGGTGACTATACCTTTAGGGTGGACGATCCCAGCGGGCACCTGTCGGACCTTAAGGATTTCGGAACCGATATTATGGGCGATACGCCCTACTGGATAGGCGGATATCCCGGAAACGACTGGTCGTATTACACTGCCGGCGCAACCATCGATTTCGACAACGGCTGTGAGATCGAGGACAAGACCAAGCAAAGTCATTACGGAATAAATGTCGGTCAGCGAATCTTTTTCTATAACACGATTCCCGGGATCCTCAATTCTTTCTGTTATGCCCTTGATAAGGACAGAAACCTTTACTTCGCTCTCGATGATGGCGAAACCCCTGCCGAATCAGAGCTTTTTATAAACACTTATAACGGAAATCTTGTGGAGATCACGGGAGACAACATAAGCTTCTTTGGAACGCTTTTTACCGGCGTTAACAACGGCTCTGCCATAAAAGCCGAAACAAACGGACTTACCCTTGATACCTGCGGATTTATGGATATTCAGTACGGTACAGCGGTGGCTATTGAAGGTAATAACAATTATGTTATAGATTCGTACTTTTACGGTCTTGGCTCGGGCGGACTTTCCATGAGCGGCGGAGACATCGAAACAATGGCCCCGTCTGGAAATGTGGTTTACGGTTCCGAATTTGCCTTCTGGGCGACTAAAAACCGCACATATTCTCCCGCAGTATCCCTTTACGGTGTGGGCGGCAGGATCTGTTACAATGATATTTCAGACTCACCACACCTTGCCGTTTATCTCGAAGGGTGCAACCACACGGTTGAAAACAACTGGTTTAATGATGTATGCTATGAAACATCAGATGCAGGCGCCATATATTCCGGCCGAAGCTATTTCAACCGCGGAAATATTATAAGATATAATATCTTTGGAAATATTAAACGCCCCGAAAATGCCACAAGCGGATATTGCAGCGCCGTTTATCAGGACGACTGCGGTTCTTCCTTTAATGTATACGGGAATAAATTTATAGACTGCGACCGTGCCTTCCTTTTCGGTGGCGGAAGAGACAACATTTTTGAAAAGAATCTTCTCATTAACTGCGGAGACGGCGAGGAGATCCCATATTCGGGAGATCTCGATGCAAGAGGCATCATATGGGGCAACAATCCCGCCGGGTTCGACAAACAGGCCGACAAAAAATATTTAAGCGGCCAATATGTCAAGTATTTCCCTGAGGTGCAGGGCCTTTGGGACGACGGAGATAAGTTCTTCTATCCCGTCAACAATGTGATTAAGGATAACATCCTGCTTTGCTCGGCCGAATTTAAAATCGACCCGACGGCGGCCGAATACGGAACGGTGGAAAACAACATTGTCACCGACGATACCTCCATTGTCCAGAGTTACGAAAATAAAGAATATGACCCCATTCCCGAAAAGGTCGATGCCCTTATTAAGGACTTCCCCGGTCTTTTAAACAGAGAATGCGGATATATTTACAAAAAGCCTACCGACGAAACGGTGCTTTTAAGGGCTGTAAACAAGGTGGACGAAAAGATTGCCGCTCTGCCCGATGCCGCCGATGTTACCGACGCACATAAACAGCAGATAACCGAAGCGCGGCAGGCCTTTAACCGCCTTATTGCCGAACAAAAGGTAAGGGTAAAGGACCTTGATAGGCTCGCGGCCGCCGAAAGCGCCCTTAAGGATTATCTCAACAACACTGAGGAAATTCTCATAACCGATTGTGAGCAGCTTGACGGCTGGTCGGCATCAAACGGTATATCGGGTGAGCTTTGGAATGTAGGAGCACCCGAGGGACAGTTGTATTTTGCCGCTGTGGGCAAGGGAAATTGCAGCTCGACATTCACCTTTGAGCCTAAGAATCTCACCGGTGCCGAGCGTGTAAAGCTCTATATATATGTTGTTGATCCCGATGATTTAAAGGCTATTCGTCTGAATTCTGCCAACGGCTCGGTAAGCGTCAAGGGACTTGAAAACATTAAAGGCACTGTGGGAGGATGGCTGGAAATAAATCCTGAAATCGATTATTCCACCGCTACCGAGAATTTCGACATTGAAAATGTCACCTCCATAACCCTTGATTCAGAGGTCACCACCGATCAGGTCACTCTTATTGCATACGATTATATACGCGTTGTGGTAAGACATCAGCCTCTTCCGAGCGTACCCGGCGGCGACATTGACGACGACGGAGATACCACCGTGCATGATGCGCTTATGGCTCTTCAGTATTCGGTAAGAAAAATAGAGCTTACAAGCGATCAGATCGAACGCGGAGATATGAACACCGACGGCAAGGTTACGGCGGTGGATGCCATGCTCATCTTAAAAGAATCGGTCAAAACAGCCTAAAGGGCAAAAAACGATTTCTAAGGCAAGTGCATGTTGCTTGCCCGGCACTTAATAATCTGAATTTAACAGTAAAAGCGGGAGCGATAACAGAGCTTATTGCTCCCGCTTTTTGCGCCCTTTTGCCCGATTATACAATGACTTTTGGTGCTATGGATTTTAAAATACAAACAATGCCGAATTGTATGTTTTTCTCATATGTACAGCTTTTTAATTAAAACGACTAAAAAATAAAAAACATTCAAATCATTCTTGACAAATTAGCTGAAAAATGGCATAATATACTGGATATAAATACTAAGAGGAGTTGTTTTTTTTGAAAAGTAATTGCGTTTTTAGAAAAGCAATATCGCTGTTGCTTTCGCTAATGCTTGTGGCGGCATTTTTCCCTGCCTGCCTCGGCATTCCCGCAAGTGCAGACGATCTTCCGAAGATATGGCTTGACGCCGGACACGGCGGAAGTGACTCGGGTGCTGTAAACGGCGACCGTCACGAAGCCGATGATAACCTTCGCATAACCCTCGCGGTAGGTGCAAAGCTCGAGGCTATCGGTTTTACCGTGGGATATTCCCGTAAAACCGATGTGACCGTCGATCTCGGCGACCGCGTTCCCATGGCGGCCGCATGGGGTGCCGAGTATCTCGTCAGCTTCCACCGTAATTCAGCAGGGGCGACCGCTACCGGTCTTGAGGATTTCTATCACTTCAAAGAGTCCACCGATTCAAAATCCTATAAGCTTGCCTCTGCCCTCCAGGAAAAGACCCTTGCCGCAACCGGCTGGTATAACCGCGGAGTTAAGGCCGACGGAAATCCCGACGACGGCGATATAGGCCTTCGCATAACCCGCAACTGCTGGGAATATGGCATTGTCGGCTCCCTTATCGAGCTTGGATTTATCAGCAACGAAAGCGATAACGAAATTTATGACGGCTGCTTTGACGCAATGGCAACCGCCCTTGCAAATGCCATTTCCGAATGTGCAGGCGGGGGAGAGGTTGAAGATGACGCCGTCAAACCCTACATAGAAAACGGCGAGCTGTGGCTTAACGACTGCAACTCTCTTAACGGCTTCGGCGCGGTTGGCTCCACCGAACTGTTCGTCGAAAACGACAGCCGCGGACTGACCAGTATGTGTATGAGAAATCCCGACGGCTGCAAGGGCGACTCTGCAGGCGTCGGCGCAATGGCTTTCTACGACTACAGCGGCGGAAACTATGCCGATGTTACGCCGTATAATAAAATCCGCTTCTCTATGTGGTGCGGAATAGATTACGCTTCTTCTAACCGCCAGGAGGACTATTTCCAGGTCAACTTCGTCACCCAGATCGAGGGCTACGAGCAGGACGGATATAACCTCAACATCCCCGCAAGCAAGCTCCGCCAGGGTTGGAATAACGACTTTGTTTTCGATATTTCCGATATCGGCAAGGCTGTCGACACCGCCGACTGGAGCAAGATCACCCGTATGAGATACACCTGGTTCAACATCTCCCAGGGAGACAGCGTGGAGTTCAACATAGATAACTTTGTTGCATATTATGAGGAACCCTCCGATCCGGTCAATCCTGTCGACACCACCAAGACCTTCACCATTTCCGACTGCGACAGTTTAGACAGCTGGAAGATCTACACCGGAGATACCCTTAATCTCGATACCACCAAGAAAACCCAGGGCAGCGCCAGCCTTGCAGCTCAGCAGACCGGCGGTCTCGGCCTTTACTACAAATTCCCCGGCACCACCGATTTTTCCAATGTTGATTACATAACCTTCGACTTCATCCCCGCAGCGGCGGATATGGCCGCAGTGGCCGATGTTAGACTGATGCTGTCCTCCCGTGACTACATCAACGAGGATAATACCAATTCAAACTCCTGGAACGAGCAGTTCTGCGACCTCGATGTATCCGGCTTTAAGACCATGACCCTCAAAGCCAATGAATGGAACCACGTTACAATTCCTATGGCAGGTTTAACCGCTTCTGACGGCTTCGACATCACCAAGGTCAAAAAACTGGGAATCCAGCTTTTAAGCTACTACACCGATGCCCGCCCCGCAGGCACCATGAACTACGAATGGGTGGATAATGTTGTTGCGGTAGTAGGGGAGGAGACCCCCGCCGAAACCACCGTCATCTGCACCTGCGAAAAGGACACCGAGGATGTATTCGACTTCTGCGGCAACAGCCACAGCGTTGTAAACGGCGCTTTGAAGGTCAATTCCGAAAGCACCACCGCATCCTTCCCCGGAAAAGACGGCCTTTATAATATGTTCTATTGCCGCGTCGGCAGAAACTACGGCGACAGCGACTATACCAGAAGCTTTAATTATTATAAATACGCCCATGTTGAAATGCTCGTAAAGCCCGAGAACAACAACACCCTCATCGTCACCCACGGAAACGAGCAAAACTATATGGAGTGGCAGTATTTAAGCGAGGTCGGCGTGACCGGCGGCAGGTGGCAGAGGGTTGTTATGCCCATATCCTCCATCGGCTCGGCCGTTATGGGAGACACGAGCTACGGCCTTAACGATGTCAACCTGCTGCACATTGCTCAGACCGGCGCAGGCAGCCTGCTTGTTAAAAACATCGCCCTCGTAACCGATGAATATGCCGCTGCAAGATCGTCGGCCGAGCAGGCATATGTTAATGCAGTCAACGCCATCGGAACGGTCACAACAAATTCCAAGGCAGCCATCGACGCAGCCTATGCCAAAAAGGCAGAGGCGCTGAAATACATCAACGTACAGACCGAGGATTTCAACACCGCCACCGCAAGACTCGATGCAGCCAAAACGGCATATGACGATCTCGGAAAGAGCACAACTGGCGATCTTGACGGAGACAAGAAGATTACCGCCAACGATGCGCTTATCGTGCTTCAGTACAG
>CAKSDF010000118.1 GCA_934444695.1 uncultured Eubacteriales bacterium
CTACGCTCATTTCAGGTCGAAGAATTTTGTCGGTAAGAAAAATGCTCAGATACAAGGCAAAAGCGCAGTTCATCCTGTCGGATTAACGAGCATTTTAACGCAGTATATGGGGATTTTTCTCCGCCAAAATCGTGTTCGGATATGTGCGCTAAGGTTATACCGGCAAGTGAGATCGGACGACCGTCGACCGCTGTCGGGTAATAAAGCCTAAGTCTTATAAAGGGTTGTTTTGGCCTTGAAAAAAATAATATGCCGGGGGAGAAAGGCAGTGCTTTTTTCGTTGAAACTTCCTTCTCCCTCGGCTTTGACAAGTCTTATAAAATTATAATTTTGTGTTGTACCCGAGAGGGCCAAATTGCTTTTTTAGAAAAATTGTTTTGCAAAATTGCTTGCAAAATACGCTTGAAAAAGCGCCTGATTTGTCCCTGCCGAGTGCAACATAAGCATTACACACCAAGCGCAGTATAAAAGCTTAGTGTGCTTGGCCTTTCTTCCTTTGAGAAGTTCGCGGAAAACGGATTTGAGTTTTTTGCGGCGGGCGAGGGGGGAAAGGCACTCAATACATCGATACAAGTCATCAGAATGGAGATCTTATGAGTCAGAAGAAACCCGATGAGCAAAAACCGATTAAAATAATGGCGGTGGTATGCGCCGTTTTGATAGTTATAGCGGGAATATTCGTTTTTGTGCCCGGCTCTGCCGACGGCGTTTACGAATTTTTCGCCGGACAAAAGCGCAGTACCGCGGCGCAGTTTGTTAAACCCGAGGCCGATCCTGCGGCCGAAAACGGTGTGCCCGATGTGCCCAACGGACTTGGATACAGTGAGATCTATCAGGCGGGAATGGCCTATCGCGCAAGCATTTGCGGAAATGTTATTGTTAAGGACGGCTCTGCCGACATATATCTGACCAATTCCGCCGAAAACACCGATCTTTTAAAGGTCAGAGTGCTCGATTCAAAGGGCAATATTTTAGGACAGACCGGACTTATTTCCCCCGGACAGTATGTAAAATCGGTGAAGTTCGATGTGTTGCCCAATGACGGGGACGAGATAACATTAAAGCTTATGGGATACGAGCCGGAAACCTATTACAGCACCGGCGAAGCGTCCCTCGGCACAACGGTCAGCTGTCCGCAATAGACAGAGTTTTAAGACCGATGGGATAGCTAAAGGATGACAGGTTTATATGTTGCTGATTTAATCTGACAGCTCGGTTGCACATACAGTTTATTATACTTAAAACACATCGTTGGGATGCCCCGACTTTCGATTAGGAGGATGAAAATGAAAAGACTGATCTCGGTTGTTCTTTGCGCGGCTATTATTTCGGTCTTGTCTCTTTCCTGCTTTGCTGCTGCCGATAAGCAGTATGATGTCATTAATAAAATAGACGGTTTTTCGGCTCACTCGGTTTATGTCCGTTATGTTCCCGGAACGGGCGACCTTAACAAATACTACGGCGACGACGAGGACGGAAACGGCAACTATGTCGTTCGGACAAAGGGCGGATTGACGGTCAGCATACCCGATTCTCCCCGAAAGGGACTGCGCCTTGTAGTTCGCGAGGTCACTCCCGAAAACGGCGAGGCCTACATCTGGTTTATGAAATGCGCCGAAGGCCTTTCGGACAGGGTTTTCCCTCTCGACATTTACTATCTTGACGAGAAGGACAACAAAATCCAGGTTGATCCCGGCACTCAGGTCTTTTTCTCCATTGCCGGAGAGGGTTACAGATATGCCGATGTGTACGGTCTCGGATTTGACGGAAATCTATTTAACACCCCTTCGGAATTTTTAAACGGCGGCCACAGAATCATCACCGGCAGCACCGAGTATTATCTTCTTGCCGGAAAGGTTTTTGATGGCGGAAAGAACGACGGCAACAGCGACGGCAAAACCGACGGAAATACCGAAGATAAGACCGACGAAAATAAGGGCGGTGCGCCAAAGACAGGGGACAGCGATACCCTTTTGAAGATCGCTATCAGTCTTATGATCTTGGCGGAAGGTTTTGTTTTGTATTTTGTCTTCTTTGCGGTAAAGCGCAGAAAAAATAATGAGGATTGATATAAAAAGAAAAGCAGGGCTTCGGTTTTTGCCGGAACCCTGTTTTTCTATTGCAATTAAGCTGTGCACGAGTTTTAATTTTCAAAGGGATGTTTGCAAGGGGCGTTGATGGTGCCCTTTCTGCGGTCAGTCGGAAATTATATTTCTTCAAAAAGCTTATCCATTTTTGAGATAATGACCGTGGCGCCGTTTTTTATAAGCATATCTCTGTCTCTGAATCCCCAGTCAACCGAGATGCAGTCCATTTGGGCGTTTTTGGCCGTGGCAATGTCGACCTCCGAATCACCGATATATACGGCGTCCTTTCGATCGATGCCGAGGGTGCTTAAAACCTCGTTGACCGAATCGGGGCAGGGCTTTTTTCTTACCCCTGCTTTTTCGCCGACGGCATAATCGAAAAGTCCGCAAAAGAATTTTTCAACCAGCGTTTGAACGGCGTAGTCGGCCTTGTTGGAAACAACGGCGGTTTTTATTCCGCTTTGACGAAGCTGCTTTAAAAGGTCGGTGATGCCGTTATAGGGGCGGGTGTTGTCGTTGCAGTGGACAGAATAATGTTCGTTAAAAACCGAGAACATCTTGTCTATCGTTGCTTCATCGGTGCCCGTCGGCGCGGCGCGGACGATGAGATTTCTTATGCCGTTTCCGACAAAAAGCCGTATTTCATCGAGAGTTCTTAAAGGGTATTCAAATTGCTCAAGTGTGTAGTTCATACTGTTCTTGAGATCTACGAGGGTGTCGAGAATGGTTCCGTCCATATCAAAAATCGCAAGCTTGTGTTTCATAAAAAATCTCCTGACTCGAGGGTGATTGTTTGGTAAATACCGTTGATTTGCGCGGCGGTGTGTCGAGAGGGTGTTTTCGCTTGATTCTGCGCTTGTTTCTCCGCGCATTTGTGCGTGATTGTTTCCATGATTGTTTTCTCTCTCGTTTCTGCCTTGCTTTTATGTTTGTTTTTCGTTTGTTTCTTCGCCTATTTCTTTGTCTGCTTATTCGCCTATTTCTCGCAGCAGATGTTAAAATCCTTGTAGGCACCGTGGGCGCCGAACACCTTCCAGTTGCCCACGCCGAGCCGGCCGATTATGGCCTCTCTTTCCTTCCTGCAAAGGTCTTTTTCTGTGTCCACCGAGGTCATAAGAATGGGAGCGAGGCTGTTGAACTGGGCCTGTTCCTTTGAAAAGCCCTTGATGTTCACATATATGTCGCCGGTGAAGGCTATGTGGTGGTCGTAATCTATAAGCACCGTTTCGCCGGGAATGTGGCCGCCTGCTCCTTCGTAAACCTCAAAATGCAGGTCGCAAAAATCGAAAATTCCCACCGAAGTCAGCGGCTCGGTAAGCTTTTCGGGACTTGCAAAGGGTGTCTCGACCTTTTCGGGCGGGCAGGGAAGATAGCCGGTCAGCGCCTTGCATATCCTGATGTAGGGCTTGTGAAAAACATTCCGTTCGCGGAAATTATCCTTTCCCTGATATTCCAAAGCGAGGCTTTCCTTGGAGAGATCGCTGGCAATAACCTTGTCAAATTCGTTGATAAGGCCGCAATGGTCGATGTCCGAATGGGTTATGAAAAGGGTCTTTTCCATGGTATCGTAATTTGGGAAAATGGATTTAAAAATCTTTATCATTTCATCTCTGTAAAGCGCAAATCCGCAATCGATGAAAAGGGTCTTGCCGCCGTTTATGAGAATGGCGGTGTTGCTTCCGCAGGGGGGCTCGATCAGTATCAGCTCGGTCTGCTCGGTCAGGTTCATACGGCTTATGCGGGGAGTGAATCTGTCACCGGTAAAGGAACCGAGCATTTCGGCAACCTTTCCTATGACATCAAATGTTTTGTAGGGAGAAAGGCCCTTTTCGTCTAAATTCTGCATGGCAAGGTTGGCATTGACGGCAAGCTCGCTTTCGGTTTCCTTCGAAAGACTGATTTTGGAGGAAAGACCTTTGACAAAGGATTGATAAAAAATGCTGTTGTCGTAGTTTCTGCTTGCGGTATCATAGTCTAAAAGCCGCGTGGGGCAGACGTCTTTTGCAAGATCGAGGAAGTTGTCAAGCTGCTTTTTGTCGGTTACGAAAAGGCCGAGTTTGAAGCTTTGGCGGTCGCCCGAGCAGGGGCTTGCGCTGACGTATGAAATGTTGAAGTTGAATTTGCTTATAAGCTCTAAAATTTTTGTGCCGCCGCCGGGTCTGTTTTCGGGAAAAAATTCTAAAAGCACGACGGTGGGGTCTTTTTTTCGGTTTTCGAGATATCCAATCTTTTTTAGCTCGACGTCAGCCTTTTCAAGCTGTTCCTTTGTACCTTCGGCATCGATGAAAAGGGTGTGTGAGTCGATGGCTTTGTTGTAGCTTACGCGGGTTATGTTTATGCCCAGCTTTTCAAAGCAGCGGTTGGCTTTTAAAAATGCTCCGAAATGATCGGGAAGAACGGCTATATATGTTTTTATCACAAGACTCACCCTTTATAATGCTTTTGAAAAAACCTGTTAAATCGGTTTGCGGGAAGCACCGTGTTTTTAGAAGGCTCCGCCTGCAAAAGATAAACTACCCATATGGTAGGGTATCAGCCTCTTTTCGTCAAAAGTATAGCACAATATTTTTGAAATCGCAACAGTTTGAAGGAGCTTTTTCAATCTTTTTAAAGGTTTGTATATCGTATAAACCCTTGACTATTTTGCGGCGGTATGATATGGTTTTAATTGACAGATGATATTGATGTGAACCGATTGATTGAAGCGGGATAAAGAAGCCGCCGACACATAAAACGGCGGCCGCAAAATCAGATAAAAAGGAGATGCAGCGGATGATATATACCGTCACCCTTAATCCGGCCGTGGACTATACGGTTTATATGGACGAGCTTAAAAGAGGAGAAATAAACCGCAGCCGCAGTGAGAGCATTTTTTTCGGCGGCAAGGGAATAAATGTTTCAAACGTGCTTAAAAGTCTCGGCGTAAAATCCACAGCGCTGGGATTTTCGGCGGGATTTACCGGCCTTGCTATCGAGGACGATCTTTCTAAAAAGGGAATAACCGCCGATTTCGTGCACCTCAAAAGCGGCTTTACCCGCATTAATGTTAAGCTGCGGGAAGGGGTCGAGACCGACATTAATACTTCAGGCCCGCAAATAGATGACCGAGAAACGACCGAGCTTTTTGAAAAGCTTGACCGCTTAAAAAACGGCGATGTGCTTGTGCTTTCGGGAAGTGTGCCAAAATGTATGCCGTCGGACACCTACGAGCAAATCCTTAAAAGGCTGTCGCCCAAGGGGATAAGGGCGGTCGTCGATGCCGAGGGAAAGCTGCTTGAAAATGCCCTTAAATACCGCCCTTTTCTTATAAAACCCAATGCCGAGGAGCTTGGAACGCTTTTCGGAGTGTCTATCGAGAATGCGCAAATGGCGGCAGAGTATGCCAAAAAGCTGATAAATGCGGGAGCCGGCAATGTGCTTGTTTCCATGGGAAAAGAGGGCGCTCTTTTGGTCGATCAAAACGGGATCGAGCATTTTTGCGCCGCGTTTTCGGGCAAAACCGTAAACACTGTGGGAGCGGGAGATTCCATGGTGGCGGGATTTATTGCCGGATATGAAAAAACGGGAGATTTTGATTACGCTTTAAGGCTTGGAACGGCCGCAGGAAGCGCCACCGCCTTTTCCGAAGGACTGGCCGAAAGGAAACACATTCTAAAGCTGTTTGAGCAAAAGTAAAGATGACCAAGCTTATTGCGCACGGTCTGTATGATCGCCGCTATGGCGGACGGCCGTTATCCTTTAGCATTTAAAATTATAAACCCTCGCTCAAGGTAAGCTGATTGAGCGAGGACTTTGTTTCATTTATAAAAAATATTTTCAAGCCGCTTTCTTTTTGCGCTTTTTTGGTTCTTTGCTCCTTTTGGCTTTGCCGGTGCCTTTCGGAGATTTGCTTTTGTCAACTATGAGTGTCAGCGCCCTG
>CAKSDF010000119.1 GCA_934444695.1 uncultured Eubacteriales bacterium
GGATATTCAGAGCGGCATCCATGCGCACAACATGGAGCGAATGCTGATGCAGGAACTGGACGATTGCCAAGTTGTGATCTCCGAATCGCCGGACGCTACGCCCGAATGGTGCAAAACGCATCGGCCCGATGTTCTTTTAATGGAGGTCAAGGCGTTCTCGCCGTGGATGTTCTCCGAGCGAATGGCAATTCGTGATAAGGTCAAACGCAGCACGGAAAGCTGTCGGATCATTCTTTTTGTGGATGACGAAAGCGATGGAGAGCTGACCAAAAAGGTACGGCAGGCAAAGCGTGAAGGTCTTATTGACGCCTTCCTGTTCGGCTCGGTGTCCGAGAACTACTTCGCTTCGGTAATCGACAGTGTGTAAATCATCCTAAAGCCGGAGGCGGCGGTAAAACGCCTTGCCTTCAATCGGGAGTAAAACGTATTTACTTAAAGGAGGACAAAATGAACATAGCAAAAAAATCAATCGGGCTTTTATTATCGCTTATACTGAGTATTTCAGCATTATTTACCGTTCCGGCAACAACAGCGTCGGCCTCCGGTTATGACGGGCAGACCGTAAAAATCGGCAATTTGGATTATGATCCCGGCTTTAAGACCTATGAGCAGTGGAAGACCCTTGTACCCGATCTTAAGAAGTTTGAGATTTCTCAGGACGGAGAATTTGTGCTCTACGGTTATGATACTTACGGCAGCAGATATTTAAAACTTGAACAGCCGATAGGGGTAAGAGCGCCGCTGACCGTCCGAAAGGGCGAAACGGTGGTCCTCGACCTGAACGGCTGGCGCTGCATAAACTTTACCGAACGCGGAACCATGCTGGATGTGGAAGAGGGAGGAACCCTTTTTATTCTTGATTCCCACAGCATTAGCAAGTCGACCTACACTTCTGATAGCTATATCTTTTCCAATATAAAGGACGCAATTATTGCAAATGTCAACGGAAACATGGTAATGCTCGGCGGATTTTTTGAATGTATTTCGGGTCCCGATTCGGGCGGATATAATATGTACATCGGTGAAAAGGGCGTCGTTCACATAAACGGCGGCGGATTGCTTCGCAAAAGCTCATATTCGTATATGTATGCCAACAGTTCTTATCACCATATCGACCCGAAATCCAAAGGTGAGATTCATCTTTACAACGGCTACGTTTTGACTATGCAGGGCAGTCGTGAAACCAACCCCCTTTGCGGCGACAACAGCAGCAAGGTGATTTTCCATACCGACGAGGTACTTATCAGCGGAGGAATCTATACTCCTGAAGAAGCCTTTAAAGGAAATGAAATATGGGGCGACTTCTTTTTCGGAGAAAAATTTATATACGAGTATTTTACGCCGAATCCCAAGGGCGAAGGGATCTTCTCAAACCGTATTGAAAAACATGTCGGAGAAACCCTGAAAGTCGATACAAGATACATATACAGCGGAACCTATCAGCCTTGCGAAAACGGACTTAAGACAATGCTAAGTGTGCTCGGATATGATATGACGGTGCAATACTGGATCCAGGACAAAGATAAAATTACCGATAAGGGAAGCACCTACGGCTATAAAGACGAGCAGGTAATAGATATTAAAGCCAATAAACCCGGCACTTATTTTGTGCTTTTTAAATATGAAATTAAAGAGATCGGATTTTGCTGGCGTACACATATGAAGGTTGAGGTTTTGGAACGTCCGATAGAAGAAGCGAGAATAGTTACCACTATATTCGCCGATTACCAGACCGATTTCTCGCTGAGTACGCCGGCCGTCGACACGGTTTACTCCCTCTTTGATCCCGGCAAATGGACCAACGCTCAGGGTAACGAGCTTACAGGCGAGCCGAAAATCGGCGTTATTTACCGCCGCAAGGTAGTGCTTGAGGCGGCTGATGGCTGGAAATTTGATGAGGACACCGAGGTTATTACACTTAATACCGAAGCAACGGTTAAACCATATTACACGTCGCTAAGCGCCGACGGAAAATACATGACGATCTATCTTTCGGCCCAAGCAACGCATAACGTACATAGATTTGAAGAAAAATACGACGATGATTACCATTGGGAGGCATGTATCGGCTGTTCGCTTGTGCGCAATAAATCACCCCACAGTTTAAGAAAACTGGGCTCTGTCGCAAGCGACGGCAAGGCGGAATATGAATGTTCTGCCTGCAAGTTCAAGGAAAGACTTGAATGCCCGGCCGACGGTGAGATTATAAAAAATATAACCGTCCTGCTTAAAGCGCCATTACATGGCGACAGCGCCGAGCAGATTATTCGGAATATAACCATCGGTTCGACAAACCTTGTCTGCTGCGATATAACCGGTATAACCCTCAAAAACGGCGACGGCAGCGAGTTTGATTCGGCGATCAGAGGCAGCGAGATAAAATACACCGTGAGCCTTAAGGCAAAAGACGGATATATTTTTGCGTCCGATTTAAGACATTACAGAAGATTCCCCACCGATCTTTCGGGCAAGGAGATTGATCGGGCAGGGGCGGTCGTTTCATCCGACGGTAAGACCGCGACATTGACCCAGACCATTCCGGGAAACAAAGTTTTAATCCCGGCAACGGTTAAATTTTCTCTGCCCGATATTAAAACGGGAGAGTCCTTTGCCTCAAAAGCTCCAGTGTTTTCCAGCGATAACGACGCTCTTGACCCCGAACAAAGCGGGTATACGGTGCAGCTTTTCTGGCAGGAAAACGAAAAATCCTATTTGGTAATGTTTGATTCCGACGGAAATTTCAACGACCTTTCGTCAAACGGACTTACCGAGGCTCCCATCTTCAAAAACGACATTTCCTATAAATACTATGCAGTTCCGAAGGGAACCAAATCAGGGTATAAATATTCGTACGAAATGTCCGGTAGCGGCTCGGCATATCCCGGAACTGTAGGCGAAGGCGAGATGTTTTTGTTAATCGCAACCGCTCCATGTGCATACGGCGAGTATTTTAAGGCCGAAGACGAAAACAAAATAATGAGCGTTTCGCTTTCGGTAAAACAGCCGAAAGCAGGTGAAAGGCCGGGTGAAACAACCGATAGAATAACCCTGCCGGCTTATGCGAACTACACCGTTACCGAGGCTGTGTTCAAGGATGCTAAATCAAATCCCGTGGATGTTTTTTCTGCCGGAGAGTATACCCTGACGGTAATGCTCCGTGCAAACGGTACGGTTGCTTTTTCTCCGATGTGCGCCTACTCGGTAAACGGAGAAACAGTATTAGCCGAGGGTGCTTCGGACAGCGAAAAGACTGTTACCGCACACTTTGTAATCAAGGCGGCCGGCGGCAGTATAAGCGGCAATGTAAAAAGCTTTGGAGAGGACGGGGATAACACATATGTCACCCTCACTGAGCTTGGTCAGAGCAAACCGATTCAAAGCAAGCATTTTTCGGATACTTCTTTTGATTATTCCTTTACCGATATAGAAGCCGGAGTATACACGCTCAGGATAACCAACGCAAAACACATCACAAAGGAATATACCCTGACCGTAAACGGCGATGAATCGAAGCAAAACACTGAGCTTCGTTTAATAGGCGACATTGACTCAAGCCGAAGCATAACGGTGGCCGACGCACTTATGGCTCTCCAGTGTTCGGTTCATCAAATTTCCCTTGAAGGAGAAAATTATGAAGCTGCCAATGTCAATGCGGACGATAGGATTACGGCAACCGACGCATTGCTTATTTTGCAGTATACGGTAGGAAAGATCGAAGACTTTCCGGCTTACGGAGAATAAATCGGGGTTAATACATAAAAAGTAAATTGTGTGAAACGGGCGGTGACGGATCATTCCGCCTCCGTCCGTTATGAAAGAGGCTTGCAAAAGCCTCCTTCCGAAAGGCGATCATATTGAATGGCCGCTTTTCGGAAAGGCTAGTATCCTTTCTACATACGACTGTCAACCATACGCATCGGGTGTCAACACCCACATTTAAGGAGGAAAACATTATGGCAAATATTTGTGCGATCTGCGGAGCAAGCATCAATGTGTTCCAGTCACAGAAGCTGGCGGACGGCAACTACCTATGCCGCAAGGAGTGCTGCAAAAAGGCACTGACAAAGTATTTTGACTTTGTCCATGCCACTCTGCCGGAGTATCAGTGCCATGTGGCACAGGTAGAGCGTGGAACAAGGATCTGGGAGCAGCTTTTTGTTCCTCGGCTGAAAGTAAAGGATAAGGCCGAAAAGCTGGAGCGGCACTACCAGCCCCTGATCGTAGCGCCAAGCCTTGGTCTGGCCGCCCTGCTGGAAACCCGCTATAAATTTATGAATTTCGGCAAGAGCGAGCATGCCTGCGTGTTCCGGCTGGATGATCTGGTGTGCTACGAAACCGAAACGGAAACCAAAACCGTGGACGGCAAGCAGCAAACCGAATATTACATCCACTATGCTTTCCGCAACACCTCCGGTCTGTCCGACTTCCGTGTGCCCTATGCCAGCTCCGCCGAGTGCCAGTCCGTGGAGAAGTATTTCAACAAGCTCTTCGGCATCCAAAAGACCCTGGGCAACTCCATGAACAATAGCAGGCGGCAGATAAACGCCATCAAGGATATTGCCTCTGCGGTCAGCGCTGCCGCCAAAGGCGATGATACGGCGGAAGCCAAGGTTGGCGCCGCACAAGACTCTTTGGACGCCGCCGTTTACGGCGACCGCTCTGAACTGAAAGCCCGTGCCGACGCCGCACTGGCAGCCTTCGGCGGCTAATCGGACGGATGAGATCAGCAAATAGGAGGTAGACAGGATGAACCTCAAAAAATTAGCGGTGTGGCCGCTCATGCTGTCGCTGGTGCTTACCCTACTTTCCGGCTGTACGGCAACGCCGGGCGGCACACCAAATACGCCGTCGGGCGACACATCAAATACGCCGTCGGGCGGTAGCACCGATAGACCGTCGGAGATTACCGAGCAGACCGATCCGAAGCTGCTTTCTTTGCAGAAGGAAATTCGTGACAATGCGTACCCGGCCGGCATGGCCTTTCTCGGCTTTGTGACCGAAAATGCCGCAGAAAGCGAGCTGCGCAGCTTTTTGAAAAGCAGTCAGTATGCGGAAAAATACACTTTCCTTGCGTATGCTCCTTTTGTGGATGCGGGCGGCACAGAGCTGTACGCCGTGGTGGCTGCCGAAAAGGAGTGCTGTGCTTCCGTTTACCGGGCGGCGATCAATGACAGCGGCGAATACGATGTGCAGACGGATAATGTCCTTTATGAGGGCAGCGGCACGGACTGCTTCCTGCTGCGCTGTAATGTCAGCGATATTCACGCCAATGCGGTGATTTCGTTCAAGACCGGTGACACGATCTTCTCCGTGTTTCCCATGCGCTCCGGCGCGAATGGACGGCTTGTGGCAGACGGCTGCTATGATTTCTCCCTATACGCCGAAGACAACCATGCGCCGGACAGTGACGCCATCATTGCCTACGGGCTTCTCTCGGAAACAAGCGAGGTGCAATACTACATGGGTTTGGGCATGACCCTGCAATACACCGGGCAGACCCAGATCATCGACGGGCGTTCCTGCTGGATCTTTGCCCTCGGCACGGAGCATGACGACGGCCAGTTTGTCCGGGAGCACCTCTACGGTGTGTGTGATAATCTCATCTACACCTACGATGCGCTCAGTGACACATGGAGCGTGCTCGGCGCAGGGTAACACAGAACGCAACCCTCTTCGGGCGCATCCCGAAACAAAAAAATAAAAACCAATTTGGAAGGAGTCTGTACCATGGGACTTATTAAAGCAGGAATCGGTGCCCTCGGCGGCACATTGGCAGATCAGTGGAAGGAATTTTTCTACTGTGAGGCTATGCCCAAGGAAGTGCTTGTCACCAAGGGGCAAAAGCGGGTCAGCGGCCGCTCCTCCAACACCAAGGGGAGCGACAACATTATTTCGAGCGGCTCCGGCATCGCCGTGGCCGATGGGCAGTGCATGATCATCGTGGAACAGGGCAAGGTCGTGGAGGTCTGCGCCGAACCCGGCGAATTTACATACGACACCTC
>CAKSDF010000120.1 GCA_934444695.1 uncultured Eubacteriales bacterium
TGACAAAAAATATAGTTTATAGTATGATAATTTAGAACATTTGGCGTATTTTCTCTAATGTCTCGAAAGTTTTTTATGGAGGGAAATTTTAATGAAACTGAAAAAAGCTTTATCGGTTTTGGTTGCAGCGGCAATGATGCTTACCGTAGTATCCTTGTCTTTCAGCGCCTTTGCCGAACCCGCTTCTGCGCAGCAGGTCGTCAGCGCCATCGACGCTCTGCCCGAGGATTATCAGCTCCCCGTGGCCGACCAAAGCGCTGTGATTGACGCCTTCGGCACCTACGAAAGCCTGAGCGAAGACCAAAAGGCTCAGGTAACTAACATCGACAAGCTCAACAAGGACATCGCTTCCTTAAACGGTCTGTCCGACATTTGGGTAATCTACAACGGAAACGGCGGGGTCACCGAATACGGCGACAGCTCATTCCCGGTGGAAACCAAGGGCCAGGACTATGTTGCCGGAAACAACATATTCTACAACAATGGGTATGAATTCCTTCATTGGTCGACCGCTCTTGCAGACGGACTCAATTTCGAGACCGGCAAGGAATTCTCGCCCGTTTCAACACTGGCGCAGCTCATTTCGAGAGAGGGCGGCGCAGAGGAAAACGCCTACAAATATTATTACTTCGCATATGCAAATGCCGAGGATCTTAAGGCCGACCTTGCAGAGGCTTCCGATCCCGCCGATCCTTTCGGAACAAATGCCGGCGCAAGAGCCGTAAGCCGCGATGAAAACGGCAATCCCGTAAAGGTATGGCAGATCAACTTCTATGCAGTTTGGGACAACGTCGAAAAGACTCCTGTTACCAACGTATTTGTTTCCAACTATCCCGAAAATGTCGGCGGCGAGTACAGCGAAAAGTACATCACCGCATACGAAGGATACAACGGCCACACCATCTACAATCCCTTTGAGCAGATCGCCATTCCCGATACCGATAAGGTCTGCGTATTCAAGGCTTGGGTAGATGAAAACGGCAACGAATTTGCCGAGGGCGAGCAGTATACCGATCCCGTTGAAGGCGTTACCGCCGGAACAACCTTCTATGCCACCTGGAAAGAAGAAACCAAGGCAACCGTTACCTACAATTCCAACAATCCCAACGGTGAAAGAGCTCAGTATATCGACAACGAAAACGATCATTTCGTCGGCGAACAGTATAAGACCATGACCTGGGCTAACCTCGAAAGAAAGGCCGAAGGCTTTGTTAAGCCCGATGACTATAAATTCGCTGGCTGGAACACCGCAGCCGACGGAAGCGGCACCGCTTATGCAGCCAACAAGCCCCTCACTCTTGAAGGCGACCTCGTCCTTTATGCACAGTGGTCGCAGGTTGCAAACTTCACCTATAATTCCAACTATCCCGGCGATGATGCCGAACAGAAGACCTTTGTTCGCACCTGGGATACCGGAACAACCAAGAACATCGATAAGCTTGAGGACATAAAGAGCTTTGCAACTCCCGAAGGTTATGCCTTTATGGGCTGGAACACCGCGGCCGACGGAAGCGGAGATTCTTATGAGCCCGGCGCCGAGATCAATGTCACCCAGAGCCTCGACCTTTATGCTCAGTGGGAACAGCTTTCGGCATATACCATAACATACAACTCAAACGATAAGGCCAACGTAAGCGTTACCAGAACGGTATACGGCAAGGCCGGAATCGACATCAAGAGCAACACCATCGTTCTTCAGAACGCCGACTATAAAAATATTGCAGGTCTGCTTTCCTGGAACACCAAGGCCGACGGAACAGGCGAAAGCTATGAGGCCGGCGCAGAGTTCACCATCATCGGCGATCAGACCTTCTATGCCCAGTGGGATAAAGCAGCTCACGATATGGAGTTTACCTTTATCGACCTGCCCGAGAAGGCCGAGGTTACCGCAGACAGCGTGGAAACTATCAGAGCCGCAAGAAAGACCTACGATGCACTTCCTGCCGAATCTCAGGGCAGAGTACGCAGCTATAAGAGACTTGTGGACGCAGAATCCTACTGCGCTCCCCACGACATCTGGGTGCTTTACGACGGCAACGGCGGAACCATCGAGTCCGACGGCAGCCACAGCACGAGAAAGATCCTTTCCGACATCTATCAGGTAAACGACAGCTTTACCTCTTCGGCCAACATCTTCTCCTACATCAACCCCGATAACGGCCTTGAATTCCCCTTCCTTTACTGGTGCACAGACATTACCGGCGGCTACACCTTCGGAACCGAAAAGACCGTTGACATCAAGAGTGTTCTCGGTAAATATGTTGACGATCCCACCGCAGACGGACGCGACACCTTCTTCGATTATGTCTATGCCAGCATCGAGGATCAGAAGGCCGACCGACTTGACGCTCAGGTAAACGACACCGCCAACACCGGTGCAAGATCGGTTTACAAGAACGCCGCAGGCGAGGGCATTAAGGTCTGGCAGATCAGCCTCTACGCCATCTGGGACAACATCAGCAAGGAATACCTCACCAACACCTATCATCCCAATTTCCCCGAATCCATCAAGGATCTTGAGCCCGAAAGCGTTACCGACGAGGTTATAATGGGTGACAGCGCCTTCACTCTCGAGAATGTTTTCGAGGATGTAACGGCTACCCTCGGAATCGAGCTTGCCGGATGGTGCGTTGATCCCGACGGAAACGATGAAATATTCGATCCCGGAATGGAATACACCGATCCTGTGGACGGTGCTACCGCATCCATGGAATTCTACGCTCAGTGGGAGCCGGTGGAAGTAGAATTTGTTATAACCTACGATTCCAACGATGAGTACGGAGACACCTACGAAGAATTCATTTCCGAGTACGGCCCTGTTCCGATCGAGGCAGAGGTTATCGGCTGCCCCATCGACTTTACAAACGACAGCTACTTCTACAGCTGGAATACCGAGCCCGACGGAAGCGGTGAAACCTATGAAGAAGGCGATCTCATCAGCCTTTCGGAGGATATCACCCTTTATGCACAGTGGGACGGCGATGATGAGTTCGACGATGTCGATACCGGTGATACCGCAACGGTAGCCGGAGCAATTGCTGTTGCAGCTGCCGCAGCCGGACTGTTCATAGTATTTAAAAAGAAGAAATAAAAATCTTCGGTCGATGTAACGGCAGAGATTAAATCCTGCGTTACCCTTGATTAAAATAAACGCCGCCGTTCTTTTAAAAAGAACAGCGGCGTTTTTGCGTTGTCAGTGGCCGGAGGGTATTGGTGGGAAATTACAGTCTGAATTTTTCAGCAAATGCAAAAAGCGCGCCCGCGTAAAATACGCGGGCGCGCTGTACGTTATAAATGCGTTATATCTATAAATGCGTTTATATCCGTTTTCCGTGCTTTTGCATATGCAGCCGGAAGAGGGGCGGTACAAATGCCGGTGCATAAATGTCGGCTCACAAAGCTGATGAGTGGGGATGGTTGACAGTATTCGCGAACGGGACAGTGCAGGGCTTGCGTGGTGTGCTGCGGTGTGCCAAGTGCCTTGTGACGGGCCTTTTGCGCTGCCAATCGATAGAACGGTTTTGGCGGGCGGTGAGCCTTTATCAGGTCAGCTTTTCAAGAACGGTCTTATAAAGCTCGGAAGGATCCTTAAGGAAGTTTTCCTTTGCGATGTTGGCCTGCATTGCGTCGGCCACTAGGAATTTTACCGTCATAAGCTCAAGGGAGCCGTCCTTTATGACGATCGACACTTCATATCCCGAGTTGGTTTTTGTTATACCGATCTCGTTTTCTTTAAGCGCCCTTGCCTTTGAAAGCAGCGCTGTGGCCTGCTTGACCGCTCTTTCTCTGACCGAGAAGGGAAGGGAAGTCTCGAGCATTTCGGCAAATTCTCTGCCCTTTAAAGCCAGGGTAAAGCAGCTTTCGCCGTCCTCTTCGCCCACCGTGACCGCCTGGGTCTTGATAAGCTCGGAAATGGCCTGGGAAAGATTCCAGTAGCTGGCCAGTCCGTCGGTCTGAATGGCTTCGTCGATGAGACTGCGTCTAAGGGGCGTTCCCACCGTTTTAAGCATATAGCAAACAAGTATCTTTATGTCGTCGATATCCCGCAGTCCGCCTACTTCTACGCCATAATCAAAGCCGGTGGTGTGGCGGCGCTGAGGCACATCCTCAACCACCCTTGCCGACACCTTGTCAAGCTCGCCTGCGCCCACTGTGATTATAAGATCGCCGGGACGGGCGATTTTCCGAAGAAATTCCACCATATCGTCAAAATCAGGCATATACTATGAGCCTTCGATTTTTGCCGCAAGATCGCGGGAAGTGATGTTTGTGGTGTTTTTCTCCCGGGCGGCGTATATGTCGGCCAGCACGAGAATGTCGGGACGGGAAAGCTGTTTGACAAAATCGTCGAAAAATGCGGCGGTACGTGTGAAGGTGTGGGGCTGGAAAGCGCAGATTATGCGCTCGTATCCCATACTTTCGGCCATATCGAAAAGCACCTTCAGCTCGCCGGGATGGTGGGCGTAATCGTCGTATACCATTGCGCCGGAATACTGCCCTTTAAATTCAAATCTTCTGGCAACCCCGCCGTAGGAGGAAAGTCCCCGCTCGATGGAATCGGGATCAAATCCTACCGAAAGTGCGGCGGCGGCAGCGCCGAGGGCGTTTAATATATTGTGCCGTCCGGGAACCAGCAGGCGTATGTGCGCCTGTTTTTCCCCTTTGAAATAGAGATCGAATTCTCCCATTCCGTGGTTGAATCTGACTTTTTCGGCTGTTACGTCGGCATCGCTGTCTATTCCGAAGGTTATCTTTTTGCGGTCGACATCCTTAACCGTGTCGAGAGTGTTTGGATCATCGGAATTGATGACCACAATTCCTCTGTCGGCCGGAGTTTTGAGCGCAAATTCTTTAAAAGAATGTTTAACATCGTCAAGATCCTTGAAAAAGTCGATATGATCGCATTCGACATTCATTATGACGGCGACGGTGGGAAAAAATTTTAAAAAGGAGTTACAATATTCGCAAGCCTCCAAAATAATCGTGTCTCCCTTGCCGACGCGGTGGCCTCCTCCGATAAGTGGGAGCGATCCGCCTATCATAACGGTTGGATCGGCCGATGCGGCCATGGCAATGTGGGTGAGCATAGAGGTGGTTGTGGTTTTTCCGTGGGTGCCGGAAACGCACACGGCATTTTTATACCGCTGCATAATGGCGCCCCAGCCCTCTGCCCGCGAAAAAACTGGGATTCCGAGCTTTTTGGCCTCAACTATCTCGGGATTGTCGTCCTTTATGGCGGCCGAGCGGATGATATAATCGGCCTCTCTTACGTTCTCGGCAAAATGGCCCACATAAATCTTTACCTTTTGTCTCGAAAGGCTTTTGGTGGCCGAGCTGCTTTGCATATCCGAGCCGGTTATTTTGTGACCGCTTTCAAGAAGGGTTTCGGCCAGCGAGCACATTGAAACTCCGCCGATTCCGATGAGGTGGGCGGTTTTTTGTTTGTCCTTTATAAAATCCGAAATATCGGGACGGTTGGTATTTCCCATAAGTACACCTCTTATAATTTAAAAATTCCTTTATCGGTCAGCACAAATTCGTTGGAATTGATCTTTTCATAGTCCTTAACGGGCTCTTTAAAACGAAGATAATCGGCGACCGTAAAATTTTCGGTGTCTATTTCGATTATTTTGTTTTGGTCGGTTGCACAAACGCGCAGACGGTTTTCTTCACCTGCGTAAATTCCCGCAAGGCCGCCGGGCAGGTCGTTTTCCCCGCCGATTCTGAGCGTCCTTCTCAGGTGGTGTTCCACCGAATAGGCAATGACGGCCGAGGGGTCTTTGTATGTTGCCCATACCGTGCTCCCGAAAATGGCAAGCCCCGACGGAGCCTGATCCTTATAGAGCATATGACCGCTCCATTCGACATTTCCGTCCTTGCCGTATATGCTGGCGCTGCCGTTTTTTAGCACGATCAGAGCGCGGAAATCCGAAAGGATTACCGCCTTGCAGGAAATAAATTCGTTGGGATCGCTTTCAAACTT
>CAKSDF010000121.1 GCA_934444695.1 uncultured Eubacteriales bacterium
AAGGAAGGTCTGTCCGAAAATTCCGGTCTTGTCGGCGATGGGAAGATATGATTTGTATGCCTTACCGGTTTCGAGCAGGGATATGGATCCGCTTTCGCCGAAAAAGTTGAGCAGCGATCCGCCGAAGAAGTTTCCGATACCGACGCCGAAGGTTGTCAGCGCAAGGCCGGTAACATTCTGATTTGCACGAAGAGATATGGTCAAAAAGCTGTATATAAGCGAGAGAATGACCGCTCCCGCAAGGCAGGAAAAGAAGGAAATGAGAATGCAGAGAATGGGCACAGGATTTTCGGTGGAATGCTCGTAAAGGTATCCGCCGATTATGCCGGAAATGCCGCCCACATACATAATTCCGGGAATTCCGAGGTTAAGGTTGCCGCTCTTTTCGGTGATGATCTCACCGGTTGCGCCGAAAAGCAGGGGAATACCCTGAATAATTGCGGCGTTGATGAAGGTCATAATTGTTGAAAACATCAGCCGATTACCTCCTTTTTGTCCTTTTTGCGGAAGTTGATTTTATAGTTAATGAAAAATTCACATCCGATTATGAAAAAGAGGATTATGCCGGTTAAAATATCCGAAACGCTTTCGTTAAGACGGAAGGTGGTGGCGATTTCTCCGGCACCCTTCTGAAGGAAAACAATGAGGAAGGAGGTTATAACCATAAGAATGGGGTTGAATTTAGCGAGCCATGAAACCATAATTGCCGTAAATCCCATTCCGCCGGCCAGGTTTTTGGAGATGGTGTGGTTTGTGCCCGATACAAGCAGGAATCCCGCCAGTCCGCAAAGTCCGCCCGACAGCACCATTGTGCGGATGATGACCTTTTTAACATTGATTCCGATGTATCTTGCGGTGTTTTCGCTTTCACCCACAACCGAGATCTCGTATCCGTGCTTGCTGAATTTAAGGTAGATAAACATAACGATGGTGATAACCACAACGATGAGTATGTTTAAAAGATATTTCTGACCGAAAAGGGAAGGAAGCCAGCCGGCCTCGGTGGACTGATTGATAACGCCCATAACATTGGAGCCGCTCGGTACCCACACCATAATGAAGAAGGATACAAGCTGCATTGCAACATAGTTCATCATAAGGGTAAAGAGGCTTTCGTTTGTTCCCCATTTTGCCTTGAAAACAGCGGGGAGCACGCCCCACAGTATACCGGCAAGAATGCTTGTTATAACCATTATAATGATGAGCAAAAGGGGAGGCATACTGTCCTTAACATAAAACATACATGCCGCCGAAGCGAGTCCGCCCACAAGCACCTGACCCTCGGCGCCCAGGTTCCAGAACCGCATTTTAAAGGCGGGAGTGACGGCCAGAGAGATGATAAGCAGCATCGCGAGGTTTTGGAACATTGTCCACATTTTGCGGTTGCTTCCGAAGCTTCCGTCAAACATACTTTCGTATACCTTAAGAGGATTGAGCTTTGTCAGCACCACGATAACCAGTGCCGAAACAATAAGGGCTGCCACAATGGCCGCCGCGCGGATCAGCCAACCCTTCCACCAGGCGATTCCCGATCTTTTGGTAATGTGGATAAGAGGCTCTTTAACAGATTTCTTGGTCTTTTCCATTATCTATCCTCCTCTTTCTGATCAGCGGCCGTTTGATCGGCTGCAGTGTCTGCGGCGCCGGCAAAATCGACGATATCATCGGTCTCTGCCCCATCAATTGTATCGACTGCATCGGTTTTATCGGTTGTATCAATTGAATCACCGCTGCCGGTTTCGTCTGCGCTTCCGTCATCGGCCGTTTCGTCCTGCGGATGGGAATATTTCGATTTAGTCATAAGCAGGCCGATCTCGCCCTTTGTGGTATGTCTTCCGTCCACAATGCCTGTAACCGAGCCGCCGCCGATAACAAGAATACGGTCACAAAGCTCAAGCAGCACGTCCAGATCCTCGCCCACGAATATGACCGCCACGCCGCTTTCTTTCTGGGCGTTTAAGAGGTTATATATGGTGTAGGACGAGTTGATATCGAGTCCTCGAACGGGGTAGGCCGCCATAAGAACGCTTGGAGCAGCGGCAATCTCACGTCCCACAAGTACCTTCTGAACATTACCGCCCGAAAGACGGCGGACAGGCGTCTGTGCGCTTGGAGTGACCACCTCAAGCTGTTCGATTATATTCTCGGCAAGGGTTTTAGGCTTTTTTCTCGAAAGGAACATGGACTTGCCCTTGTTATAGCTGCGCAGCATCATATTGTCGATGATGTCCATATTTCCCACAAGGCCCATTCCCAGTCTGTCCTCGGGGACAAATGAAAGGCGCACGCCGAGATTTCTGATCTGCAGCGGGGTTTTATCTCTTAAATCCTCAACCCTGCCGGTTTTGGGATCATTATAAATGATTTCGCCCGAGTCGATGTGCTGAAGGCCGGCGATGGCTTCCAGCAGCTCTCTCTGGCCGCTTCCGGCGATTCCGGCAATACCGAGAATTTCTCCCGAGTTTGCATAGAAGGAAACGTCGTTAAGCAGCTTAACACCGTCCCGGCTGATGCAGTTGATGTGCTTGACTTCAAGGCGCTTTTGGGGATTTTTCGGAAGGCTTCTTTCGATGTTAAGGTCAACCTTTTTGCCGACCATCATTTCGGTCAGCTGATCGTTGTTTGTTTCGCTTGTGTTGACCGTTCCGATGTATTCGCCCTTGCGGAGCACCGATACGCGGTCGGAAATTGCCATAACCTCGTGGAGCTTGTGGGTGATGATGATTATGGCCTTGCCGTCCTCCTTCATACGTCTTAAAACCGCAAAGAGCTTTTGCGTTTCCTGTGGAGTGAGAACGGCAGTAGGCTCGTCCAGAATGAGAATGTTGGCGCCGCGATAGAGCACCTTTATGATTTCCACCGTCTGCTTTTCCGAAACCGACATTTCATAGATCTTTTTGTTGGGATCGATCTCAAAGCCGTATTTTTTGCTTATTTCGGCAACCTTTTTGGCGGTATTTTTAATGTCGTATTTTTCGTCGAGTCCCAAAACGATGTTTTCGGCCGCCGTGAAAATGTCCACCAGTTTAAAATGCTGATGAATCATTCCGATTTTGTAGTCGAAAGCGTCTTTTGGCGAGCGAATAACGACCTCTTTACCGTCGATGAAGATGTGGCCTTCATCGGGGAAGTATATTCCCGAGATCATATTCATAAGGGTGGTCTTTCCGCTGCCGTTTTCACCCAGCAGCGAAAGAATTTCGCCGTTTTTAACCGAAAGGTCAACATTATGATTGGCAACCACACTGCCGAACCTTTTGGTAATGCCGCGAAGCTCGATTGCAACATTGTCCATAAAATCTCTCCTTGAACAAAGCTTGATTTTTAATTCTCAGAGCAGTGTATCAAAAACAAAAGGGGACAGATACACTCCTATGAAAATTAAAAGAAAGTATAGGCGGAGTGAAAAACCGCTCCGCCTATAACCTTTTTTAGAAATTACTCGCTGATACCGTCGATGTATTTGATGTCGAAGTAAGGAGCGGATCTGTAAGTGGACTCCTTGAATTCGCCGTCCTTAACAACCTCGGTCTCGGGAACGAAGTCGCCTGCATCGTCAACGTCGGCAAGATAAGTGGTAAGCTCTTTGCCTTCAACGGTGAAATTCTTGGTGTCATAAACCTTGAGCTCGCCGGATTCAAGCTTAGCCTTGACTTCCTCGATCTTCTCTTTGGTTCCGGGAGCAGCAACCTTCTCGTTGAGCTCGGTAAGAGCAACATAGCCTTCGGCCATGGTTCCGCACTTATCGGTGGGGATCTCTTCACCCTTCTGGGTGCTTTCGATTATAAGCTTGAAGTAAGGGGACCAGTCGATCTTGGAGGAAATGAGAGCGGTGTTGGGTCCCATGGAGATGGTGCTGATGTTGTATGCAACGTTGGGAACGCCCTTTTCTTCGCAGGCCTTGGGAGCGCCTTCGGAGTCGGCGTGCTGGCTGATGAGAACGCAGCCGTTGTTGATGAGGTTGAGAGCAGCTTCTCTTTCGAGAGCAATGTCAAACCAGGAGTTGGTGTATGTAACCTTCATGGTAGCCGAGGGGCAGATGGAACGTGCGCCGAGGTAGAAGGAAGTCATACCCGAAACAACCTCTGCATAGTTGAAAGCTCCGACATAACCGATAACAGCCTTGTCAGCGGTGATGGTGCCTTCCTCGATCATCTGATTGAGCTTCATACCTGCGGCAACGCCGGCGAGATAACGGCCCTGATAGATGTCTGCGAAAGCATTATGGAAGTTGGCGAGCTTCTCGGTGTGAGCCTTGGTGCCGGTGGCGTGGCAGAACTGAACATCCTTAAATTCTTTAGCAGCCTGAAGAATATAAGATTCGTGACCGAAGGAATCGGCAAAAATAACATTGCATCCCTTGTCAACAAGCTCTGCGGCAGCGGTGTAGCAGGAATCGTCCTCTCCGATGTTGGTCTTGATGAGAACCTGATCGTCGGTAAGATTCAGCTCTTTCTGTACGCTTTTGAGTGCCTGGATGAAGTTGTTGTCGTAGGTGGAGTTTTCGTCGTGAAGGCAGATAAGACCGATCTTGAAATCTGCAGCCTTAGTGTCATCCTTGTCGTCTCCGGTTGTCTTGCTGCCGCAGGAAGCGAAAGCCGCTACCATAACGACTGCAAGAAGCAGTGCTAAAATCTTTTTCATCTTTTTGTTTCCTCCAAAAATTTTTTATTCTCCAAAGCCGCCGTCAAGCCAGTTCAAACTTTCCCTGTCCGAGAGATTTAACGACCGCTAAAGATTCAAGCCTGATTCCCAGGTCGCGGATCTTCTTTCCGCCTTCCTGGAAGCCTTTTTCGATGACTATTCCCACGCCTTCAACCTTTGCGCCGGCCTGATTAGCAAGGTCGATAAGACCTAAAGCAGCGTTGCCGTTGGCGAGGAAATCGTCGATAATAAGTACCCGATCACTTGAAGTAAGGTACTGCTTGTCCACTGTGACGTCGTAATAAACGCCTTTGGTGAAGGAATAAACCTTGGTGCTGTATTTGTCGGGGCTTAAGTTTTTGTGGTTTCCTTTTTTTGCAAAAACAACAGGCACAGTAAAATGCTGCGCTGCGGCGCAAGCTATTCCTATGCCTGATGCTTCTATTGTAAGTATTTTATTTATTTTTTGCTCATTAAACAGACGGTAAAATTCTTTACCGATTTCGCAGAGCAACCCCGTGTCTATCTGGTGGTTGAGAAAACTGTCTACCTTAAGAATGTCGTCTCCGACGACTCTTCCGTCTTTAAGAATTCGCTGTTTAAGCAGATCCATATCTCTCACCCACAAAACAAAATCTAAATGAAAAGTACACCTATAGTATATTTTAAATTCAAAACAAAATCAAGACCACAAAATATATTTCTTTAATAATCTATCTTTTGTATAAATTTTGTTGCGTCCATCGAGTCTTTCTTTAAAGAAATGACAAATAACGGGGCGGTATATCGGCCCATATCAGTCGTTGTTCTGACCGCCGTCCTCATTTTCTTCCATTTGATCCTCTGTCCTGTGATTCTTTCCCTTGGTGGAAAAACTGGAAAGGGAAGGGTTATCGGGATCTTCTGCCTGCTCAAGCTCCTCGTTTTTTGCATTCATATTTTTGTTGTATCTTATGAGGAAGTATATGCAAAGTCCCGCAACGATAAGAGGAACAAAATAAATGAACTTGGTTTTTATGAAGGTCCAAGCCGTCTGATTTTTTGTTCTCGGAGTGTCGTCTTCCTCTTCTTCGGCGTCGGATGTGGCTTTTCTGACCTTTATTTTGCTGGGCGTATCATCCTCGGAATACTCCCGTTCGTAAACGTATTCTTCTTCGGATACCTCTGTTTCCGACGGCTCTTCCGAGACTTCGGATGACTGTGTTTCGC
>CAKSDF010000122.1 GCA_934444695.1 uncultured Eubacteriales bacterium
GGCGGATACAACATTCAGGGCAACCACCTCGACGATGCCGGAAACCTTGTTGCATACAGCCTCACTTAAAGTCAGTCAATTTTCATATAACAGCCTCACCAAAACACACGATTTTTTTGCCTGTATGCAGTAGTCTGAACTTAATTAATAACGCAAACTCCCGAAGCAAAACGCCTCGGGAGTTTTTCTTTGCCTTAAATTTTGATAAATTCAGAACAGATTGGTGAAAGATCATATATTCTGAAGCTCTTTTTTGAGGGATGAGATGATCTTTTTTTCAAGACGGGAAATGTATGACTGAGAAATATCGAGCATATCGGCCACCTGCTTTTGTGTATGCTCCTCCTGTCCGTCCAGTCCGAATCGCATATACATTATCTTTTTATCCCTGCTCGGCAGCTTTTCAAGCACCGCCTTAAGCATCTTGCATTCGTCGTCCTTTTCGACATTAAGCCCCACGGTATCGGGATCTGATCCGAGCACATCCGATAAAAGCAGCTCGTTTCCGTCCCAGTCGGTATTAAGCGGTTCGTCAAGAGACAGCTCACCTTTAAGCTGCGAGGTCTTGCGAATGTACATTAATATTTCGTTTTCGATACATCGTGAGGCATATGTTGCAAGCTTTATGTTTTTTTCGGGGGAAAAGGTTTTGACTGCTTTTATCAGTCCTATAGTGCCGATAGAGATGATGTCCTCAATGCCCGCCCCTGCCACATCAAATTTCCGCGCAATGTAAACCACAAGCCGCAGATTGTGGACAATAAGCTCCTGTCTGACGCCTTCATCGCCGCTTTTGAGCCGTTCCATTGCCTCGCTTTCCTGCTCCTTTGAAAGGGGCGGCGGAAGGGTGGTCGGACCGAAAATGTAATCCACACGTTTTCCCGTGCAAAACCTTAATCTAATTTTAAACAGCAGCTTTTTCAGAAATTTTATCACGGCTCACAGTCCTTTCAAAAATATTTTTTCCAAGCAGCGCCTCCCACTCCCCTGTTTGCTCATCACTGAGCGCCACAAGACAGCAATCGGGTCTATATTCTTTTTTTTCATCGAGAATAACTACACTGTCCGGCATAAAAGCGGGCAGCACCCCTTTGGAGCCAACCACGCTGTACGGAATCAGCCTGAATCCCTTTAGGTTTCCGGGAAAATCTACGGCAATCTCCGGCTGTTTAAAGCTTTGTTCCTCACCGCCGAAAGAAAAATCAGAAATGGTGAGATTACATATATATTCCTTTTTTGCAATTATAACAGGGCATTCGGAAAAGCAATCGTAAAGCATATTGCCTGTGTCGAGAAATCCTTTAAGACTGCTTGTTTGCCCGTTTATTGTTATTTCGACGGTGTACTCAAGGGAAGAAGTTCCCTCATCCTTTGAAAAATGCTTTTTAAGCAGCATCAGAACAACATAGCAAACGGCCGATGTGCAAATGAGCAGCAGCGGCGACACATCAAAATATACAACGTCGTTTTTTATTATCATACCTTTAGGTTTAAAGACCGACCATATCCCGAAACATATACCCGCATAAGCAAAGGAAACGGCAAAAAATCCGCCGAGCAGCGAGAAAAATCTTTTGCAGCTTCTGAATCCGAAAGCGGTCAGCACAACCGCCGAGGAAACGGCAAGCCTTAATAACACTCCTAAAAACGCACCCGTTTCGGGAAGAAATACCGCAAGAGAGCAGGCCGAGGCAAGGGCATCGGCAAGAAGAAGTCTCAGCGTTCTCGCCCTCTGACGGCAGATTTTTTGGGTGGCGAGCAGGATAAAATAATTAACAATGAAATTAACAAAGATGAGCACATCGATATAAATTACCTTCAACGGAATTGCCCCTTCCCCATCGGTATCTCAAGATTAACGGCCAACCCACTGACAGCACTTTCAAGGTCAAGCAACGACAGCACGCCCAACAGATTTAAAACGCTTTTTCCGCCGTTAACGGCTTTTTCATTTTAAATATCCATTGCTTTTAAACCGGTCATTTTTTCTATAAAAATTATACCCCTGTACCTCGGCTTTTTAAGTCGAAGTACAGGGGTAGTTTGTCATATTGTTTTGTCGAAAAAAGTGCTTTTACCAATGTCACACCGATCAATCGGATGATTAACTGACTGATCGATTGACTAACTAACCGATTGATTAATTAATCGGTTGGCCGATGTTTATCTGGCCGTTAGCCGCTTAATCGGCCGCCAAACACTCAATTGCTCGAAACATCAGAAGCGTCCACCCATTCGTATTCGCTTTCCTTGTATGCGTCGAATGCGGGCTTTGTGATAGGCTCGATCTCAACATACTTTCCGCCGGCTGGCTCGGGGAAGGAGCTGCTGTCCAAGAGAGTGCTGCCATGTTCGCAAACGGGCGAATAATCGTCCTTGAAGTATCCCATAGCCGTATCGCCGCAGGATGAGGTGGCGCAAAGACCGGTAGATGTGCAATAAGGTCGATAGCTGACGCTGTCGGAAGGACGGAAATCGCAAAGACTCTTGCTCTTTAAGATTTTTGACATTGTTGCCTTCCAGATTACCGGAGAGGGGTTGTAACCGTCACGAACGTTCTTGGAAGCATCATATCCGCACCACACGCCGCTGACGTAATAGGGTGAGCCACCCACAAACCAGAAGTCATGGTTGTTGTCGGTAGTACCGGTCTTGCCGAAGAGGGGCCAATCGCCTATCTGCGCTCTGGTACCCGTACCGCCGGTTACAACCGTCTGAAGAATTTTGTTCATAATGGTGGATGTATCTGAGCTGATGACCTGGGAGCCCTGTTCATCCTGCTCGAGAACGACATTTCCGAAGGTGTCGTAAACAACGGTATATGTGGTGGGTTTATAATAGACGCCGCCGTTGCCGAAGGTGGCGAAGGCTGCCGTCATTTCGGTTACCGAAATACCGTTGACCGTTCCGCCCAAAGCCATTGAGGAATAGGTCTTGTCGGTGTGGATTCCGCCGTTTTCGTCCTCGTAGCTGTCCACAAGGGTCGATATTCCAAACCGCCTTGTGAGGAAGTCGAAGCAGGTATCAACACCCAGCTTGTCGGCCATTCGAACGGCGGTGGCGTTATAAGAATTCTGAACGGCATACTGCACCGTTACATAAGATCCCGTTCCGCTTTTGGCAGGATAATATGTGTTGTTGCTGAGCTGAAGATGGAAGTCGTAAAGCTTTGAAGAATAGGTAATAAGGTTATTTTCGATTCCGGGAGCATACACCGAAATGGGCTTGATGCTCGATCCGGGCTGACGGGTGGTACCGTATGCGCGGTTAAGTGAACGGTTTTCGGTCTTTTCCCCGCGTCCGCCAACGATTCCCACAATGTGTCCGGTGTAATCCATTATACACTGAGCCGACTGGGGTCTTTCGCCGCTGCCGTTTTCGGGGAAAAGGCTGTCGTCCTTAAAGGATTCCTCAAGATTCTCCTGAACCTGCTTGTTCATAGTAGAATATATCTTAAGGCCGCCGGAATAGATCATATTTTCGGCCTCGTTGTATGAATAGTCATACTTTTTCTGAAGGTCGCTTATAACATTTTCAATGACCGTATCGGTGAAATAGTTATTGATTTTTGTTTTGCTGGCGGGATTATCTGAATCGGTGGGAAGATCACCGGCGCTGCTGGCAAGTACCAAGGTCTCGGACATAGCCTGGTTATACTCGGCCTCGGTAATATATCCGCTGCCCAGCATCTCTTTAAGGCAGATCTCGCGGCGGATCTTGTTTTCCTCGGGCCCGTCGATGGGGTTTATCTGGTTGGGAGTCTGAATGGTTGCGGCAAGTGAAGCGCATTCGAGCAGCGTCAGATCCTTGGCCTCTTTGTTGAAATAGTACTTTGCCGCCGTTTCGATTCCATCACATCCGTTTCCGAAATGAACGGTATTGATGTAACACTCGATTATTGTCGATTTAGTGTATTTGCTTTCAAGATTACGGGCACGAACAATCTCGCGGATTTTACGGTCGGAGGTCTGCTCGTTGTCCTTGGTAAGGTTTTTAACAAGCTGCTGAGTAATGGTGGAACCGCCCTGCCTGTCACCGTAAAAGTCGAAGAACATATTGAGGAAGGCACTGAAGGTACGTTTCCAGTCAACGCCCTCGTGGTCGTAAAATCGCTTGTCCTCGATGGATACAATGGCGTTTTCGAGGTAGGGAGAGAAATCCTTGGCATCTACCCATATGCGGTTTTCGGTGCCGTGGAAGCTGGACATTTCATAGTACTGTTCAATGTCGCTGTCGTAGGCGTAAACAATACTGGTATACTGGAGATTGAGGTTGTTAAGGTCATAAGGAATGCTGCCGTCCACAAAAGCAAAAACATATACGCCGAAAGCTCCGGCAACAAGGCAAACGGTAATTATACAAATGAGGAAAAGGGACAAAAGCGTTCTTTTGACCCTGCCCATTTTTTTGCGTTTGCGCTTGCGGCTTTTGCTTGCCGCAGAAGAATATCCCGAAGAAAGACTGATGTCCCTCTCGGTCGTTTCCTTGGGCCTGCCGCTGTAAATGTCGGTGGACGTATCGAATCCTTCCGACGCGCTTTTATCGGCGCCCGAAAAAATATCCTCCGGTTGTTCACCGAAGATGGAATTAATACTCCAGGGATCAGATTTGTCGGCGCCCGTTTTCGGACCGTTCAAATTGTCTATGGGCGAAAACTGCTCTGTGTTTCTTTCGCCGTTATTGCGGTTACTCACTAATTCTGCCTCCAATCAAGCGGATAAAGCAACTTACTTGCAAATATATCAAAGCCTTTAAAGAGAATTTCAGCCCTCAAAAGCATTTATTTTCAAAGTCTGAAAGCCGTAATCTCCACGTTTTATTTCAAAGCACATTACGACACTCACATTATACCACAACATTTACCCTTTGTGTATAACAATTTTTTAACCGGCTTAAAATTCATTGTTTCTTAAAAAATTCTCATTGTATTAAAAGCGGCAATCACGCCATTCCTCGCATCCGGCCGCATTTTGCGTATATTTTGCCGTTTTTTGTTCAATTACATTGTGTGTCGCGGTTAATACGGCGCTTTTTGAAAATAATAAAGACGAGGTGATAGAATTGCGAAAAAAACCGCCTGTATTTTTCATTTTCTTTTTGCTAACCGTTTTGTTTGCCGTTATTGTTCTATTTACTCAAACGGCCGGGGATGAAACAGCCTCTCCCCTTCCGCCGTCCGGCCTTTCGGGCAATCCATCGCCCATGTATGTTATGAAAAGCTACGGCGAGATAATCGGAATATATAATTACGGCGAAAATGAGCCTGTAAAACTCGTTAATGTGACCGTAAGAAAGCTGCCCAAACAGGATATCGACAGTCTCGAAAAAGGAATCGAAATATATTCAAAGGACGAACTCAACAGTCTTTTGGAGGATTTCGATCAAAAATAAAGGACTTGCAAATTCCGCCGTCTTTCATCATAAACTGTATGGGTGATGAAATTGTTTGGATATATTATCGGTTTAATTCTGTCAAACATCGCATATTTTGCGCTGCACATAACCGGCGGAAATTCCTTTCCCAGCCCCCTTTCGGAAAAAGAGGAAAGCGAGGCTCTTGAAAAAATGAAGGCGGGAGATATGCAGGCCCGCCAAAAGCTTATCGAACATAATTTAAGACTTGTGGCACATCTTTCAAAAAAATATTATTCGGCCGTACGTGATCAGGACGACATAATTTCTATCGGCACGGTTGGGCTGATAAAGGGCATCGATTCCTTCAATCCCGAAAAGAACTATAAACTTGTAACATACATTTCCAGATGCATTGAAAACGAGATTTTAATGAGCCTGAGAAATCGAAAAAAATCCAGTCAGGACG
>CAKSDF010000123.1 GCA_934444695.1 uncultured Eubacteriales bacterium
ATCTCATGCTGTTTGATTAGTTCGTATTGCTCGATCCTATTCTTTGCCCGCTTGAAGTAGAAAGTCAGCTTCTGCTTGCCAAAGCACGCGCATCAATCGGCGATTAGAGCGGCTATTTCTTCAACGGATATGTTGTATATCTTGCCGTCTATCCCGCCGTTTTTAAGCCGTTCAAGCACCGATTGCTTATCATACCTGCAGCCGATGAGGGTATCGCATATTTCCTTTTCCGAAAGAGTGGAAAAGAAATCTCCGAAAACGGCGGCCGATTCGATAAGTCCCTTTTTTATATCCAGCTTAAACTGTATCTTTCCGCCGGCAAAACGGCCTGTGCGCTCGATGTTGAATTTGGGATTTTTTCCGTAGATATAGTCCCAAGCCGCAAGCTCGGTTTCTCTTATGGCTTTTATGCGCTTTTTGTCCTCTTTCGTCAGCACATAGGTCTTGTCGCTGCCGTGCATTATGTTTTTGACCATAACGCTCTTGAACTGCTCGGGAGAAACGCTTTGAAGAAGGTGATCGGAAATGTTGGTCACCCTATCTCTGACCGATTTTATGCTTTTTGATATTATCTTATAATCGTCAACGGTGGTGGAAGCTACCATCTGCTCGATATCTGTGGAAAAGAGCAGCGATCCGTGATGAACAACGCTGTCGCAAAGGCGGTATTGGGCGTTTCCCGAAAACTTTTTCCCGTCGATTGTAAGATCGTTGCGACCGTTAAAGGCGGCGTTTACTCCGAGACTTTTCAGAGCATCTATGACCGGGGCAATATATTCGTGAAACTCAATTTCCTTTGCATTTTTATGTTCTATAAAGGAAAATTGCCAGCCGCCCATATCGGTGTATATGGTTCCCCCTCCCGAAAAGCGGCGGGATATGGTTATACCGTGTTCCTTGGCATAGGGAAGATTTATCTCCTCGGCAACATTCTGATATTTCCCCACCATAAGGGTTGGAGTGGTGCGCCAAAAGAGAAAGACCGTTTCGGGAAGGGCCTTTTCCTTGGCAAAATAATATTCTATTGCAAAATTTTCAAAAACATCGGTGGAGTTTGTCTCAATATAGATCATTTACGCCCTCCAAAACCTCCCACGCCCGATAAGAGCTCCTGGCAAGAGGTGCCGATGCCACGTGGCGGAATCCCTTTTCAAGGGCGATTTTTTTGTATTTTGCAAAATCCTCGGGAGTGGCATAACGAGCCAATGGATAATGCTCCTTTGTGGGCTGAAGATACTGGCCGATGGTCAGTATGTCGCAGCCTGTGGCAAGGATGTCGTCAAGAAGGGCATTTATCTGCTCGTCGGTTTCTCCGAGGCCCACCATAAAGCCTGTTTTGGTAACAAGGGTCTTGTCCTTTTGCTTGAAATATCTCAGCACATCAAGCGAGCGCTCGTAATCGGCCTGAGGTCTTATGGCCTTTTGCAGTTCCTTTACCGTTTCGACATTATGGTTGATAACATCGGGGTGAACATCGGCAATGATGTCGAGGGCATCGGTATTCATCTTCATATCGGAAATGAGGGTTTCCACCGTTGCGCCGGGACATATTTTTCTTATGGCTCTGACCGTTTTTGCAAAATGCTCGGCTCCCCCGTCGGCAAGATCATCGCGGGTGGAGCAGGTCAGCACCACATGGCGCAGTCCCAGTTTTTTTGCCGCTTTTGCCACATTTTCCGGCTCGTTTTCGTCGGGCGGGAGAGGCCTTCCGGTGGTGACATTGCAGAATTTGCAGTTACGGGTGCATATATTTCCGAGTATCATAAAGGTAGCGGTATGCTTTTTATAGCACTCTCCGAGATTGGGGCAGTTAGCTTCCTTGCAGACGGTGTTAAGCCCCATATCCCGCATTATTTCGGCTACTTCGTTAACCGCGTCGCCGTTGTATCTGACCTTTAACCAGTCGGGTTTTCTTTCCATAATTATTCCAGTCCTTACTCGGTTTGCTTACTCGGTTTTAAAAAGACCTACGGCCTTGCCCACCTCGACGGTATCGCCCTCTTCAAAGAGCTGCTTTTCAAGCACTCCGTCCTCGGTGGCTTCGATCTGGTTGACCACCTTATCGGTTTCGATTTCAAAGATGGGCTCGCCTTTTTTAACGGTGTCTCCCTCTTCTTTAAGCCATGCGCAAAGCACGCCGTCCTTCATTTCGGGACGAAGACGGGGCATTTTTATTTCCTTTTCCATATTTTCAAATCCTTTCGATTCTTTTCGTATTTCGATGCTGTGATTTTGTCACTATGTTGTTTTATCAAAAATGCGTAAACATTGCAAAAAACATTCGCTACACGAGATATTTTATCAAATCATCGTTTCCGCAAAGGGCAGCCGATATCCTTTTGAGATTTTCAAAGGCTATGCTCTGCCCCGCAAGGTCTACCCTGCCGTTTTCGATACCTTCGCAGGTAATAAAGCCTTCGGTAATACGCCCTTTTTTTGCCGAATATTCAACCGTAATTTTCTGTCCCTTAAAAATATCTTGCTTTTTAAAAATAAAGGATGGGGTCTTGCCGTATGTCCAGTCGTCGCTGTGATATTTTTCAAGACACAGGGTATTTATACCTTCAATGTCCTCATCTGAAAGCTGCTCTATCTCCGCATCTTTTGCAACGGCATTTTTGAGATATTTTTCAAATTCACTTACCGTCATTTTTTCTTTGAGATGATCCAAGATGTTTGTTACCCTGCTGACAGTTGAAAGGGTGCCTTTTGTGTCGATGCTCTGATTTTTGTTTTTGGCAGTCAGATAATCGAGCAGCGATAAATCGCAATCAAAAAGCAGCGTTCCGTGATGAAGTACCCTTCCCTTGCAGGTGCGCTGGGCGCTTCCCGAAATTTTAAGCCCGTCTATAGCAATGTCGCAAACGCTGTTTTTATGGGCGTTCAGTCCGAGGGCGCACAGAGCGCTGATTATGGGATTTAAAAATCGGTCATAGCTGAGATTTTGATCGCTGTTTGAAATAAACGTGTAGTTTATATTTCCGAGGTCGTGATAAACCGTTCCGCCGCCGGTCATTCTTCTGACCACCGGAATGTTTTTTTCAGAAAGCTTTAAAATGTCGACCTCGCGGTAAATATTCTGATTCTGTCCCACAATTACCGCCGGAGAGTTTTGCCAGGTGAAAAAAATATCGCCGCCTTGAAAATGCTCGAAAACATATTCCTCAAAGGCCTGATTGAAGAATGGATCTTTACAGCCGTTTTCAAAGGTTATCATTTTTTTCACTTCTCTCTCGGTCTTTTCGGATATTTTACCACACTCCCCCTTCTTTTTCAAGTTTTGCATACCAAACAGTCAAAAAAAACATAGTGAAATTTTAAATTAGGTATTGTTATATGATTACATTTGGTATATAATAAGTTGATATCAAGAGACATAATTATGAATTGGAGATATATTTATGGAAAGATGTGAACTTAAAACTCTGCTGTCCGACTATGCCTCTTTTGACCAAAAGCAGGTGGTAGTATCGGGTTGGGCAAGAACCGTGCGCGACTCCAAAACCATAGGTTTTATCGAGCTTAACGACGGCAGCTCCTTTAAATGCGTCCAGATTGTTTTTGAGGACGGAAAGGTCGGCAATTTTAAGGAAATCGCAAAGCTCAATGTCGGCGCCGCAGTGACCGTTAAAGGCACCGTTGTGCTTACTCCCGAGATGCGCCAGCCCTTTGAAATTCACGCCGACGAAATAACCGTAGAAGGGGCCTCCACTCCCGATTATCCCCTTCAGAAAAAGCGCCACAGTGTTGAATTTCTCCGTTCGATAGCCCATCTTCGCCCCCGCACCAATCTTTTCAACGCCGTTTTCCGTGTGCGTTCGGAATGCGCCTTTGCCATTCACGAGTTTTTCCATTCTCAGGGCTTTGTTTATGCCCACACTCCCCTCATCACCGGCAGCGACTGTGAAGGCGCCGGAGAGATGTTCAGGGTAACCACCATCGATCCCGAGGATCCTCCCAAAACCGAGGACGGCAAGGTCGATTTTTCAAAAGACTTTTTCGGCAAGCCCACCTCCCTCACCGTATCGGGTCAGCTTTCGGCCGAGTGTATGGCCATGGCCTTCGGCAAGGTTTATACCTTCGGCCCCACCTTCCGCGCCGAGGAAAGCTTCACCAACCGCCACGCCGCGGAGTTTTGGATGATCGAGCCGGAAATGGCCTTCTTCGATTTAAAGGACGATATGAAGCTTGCCGAGGCTATGATAAAACACATTATTAACCACATTTTAAAGACCTGTCCCGATGAAATGCAGTTCTTCAACAGCTTTGTGGACAAGGGACTGCTTGAGCGTCTTGAGTTTGTCAGAAATTCCGATTTCGGTTGCGTAACATACACCGAGGCGGTGGAAATTCTCGAAAAGCACAACGATGAATTCGACTATCCCGTCAGCTGGGGCGTTGACCTTCAGACCGAGCACGAAAGATATCTCACCGAAAAGATCTACAAAAAGCCCCTCTTTGTTATAGACTATCCCAAGGAGATAAAGGCCTTCTATATGCGCCAGAACGACGATGGAAAGACGGTTGCCGCAATGGACTGCCTCGTTCCCGGAGTGGGCGAGATAATCGGCGGAAGCCAGAGAGAGGAACGCCTCGACGTGCTCCGCACCCGTATGGAGGAGCTTGGTCTTGATGAAAAGGATTATTGGTGGTATCTCGATCTTCGCAAATACGGCGGAGTCAAGCATTCGGGATTCGGCCTCGGATTCGAGCGCATAATTATGTACATCACCGGCGTTCAGAACATCCGCGACGTACTCCCCTTCCCGAGAACCACCGGCAGCGCGGAATTTTGATTTGATTTGTTCAGACTTAATCTAAACTGGCTGAATCTATCTTTTTCCATTTTCCGCAGTTTTGTTTTAACCTTGTTTATTTTTTGAGATTATATTTTATCAAAGGACTTGATTATAATGTCATTTAAGGATATGAGCAAGCAGCAGCTTGCCGAGCTTAAAGAAGACCTCCAAAAGCAGTATGACGATTTTAAAAGCAGAAACCTGAATCTTGATATGTCAAGAGGAAAGCCCTCTGCCGAGCAGCTCGACCTTTCAACCGGTCTTTGCGACTGCGTCGACTATGTTACATACAGCAAAAACGGCGGTATCGATTGCCGCAACTACGGCTGTATCGACGGTCTGCCCGAGGTTCGTCAGATGTTTGCCGATATGCTGGGCGTTAACGCCGACAATGTCATTTTGGGCGGAAATTCTTCCCTTAATGTTATGTTCGACTGCATTTCCCAGGGCTATACCCACGGCTTCGGAGACACTCCGTGGTGCAAGCAGGAAAAGATTAAATTTCTCTGTCCCTCCCCCGGTTACGACCGTCATTTCTGCGTGACCGAGTATTTCGGATTTGAGCTTATAACCGTTAAAATGACCGAGCAAGGCCCCGATATGGACGCCGTCGAAGAGCTTGTTAAAGACCCGACAGTCAAGGGAATCTGGTGCGTTCCCAAATACTCCAATCCCACCGGCATCACCTATTCCGACGAGACCGTCCGTCGCTTTGCCGCCCTTAAACCGGCCGCAAAGGATTTCAGAATTTTCTGGGACAACGCCTATGCTGTTCACGACCTTTACGACGACCGCAAGGACACCCTTTTGAACCTTGCAAAGGAATGCGAAAAGACCGGCAACGAGGACATTTACTTTATGTTTGCCTCGACCTCCAAAATAGCCTATCCCGGAAGCGGCGTTTCGGCAGTTGCCTGTTCGCAGAACAACAAGAAGATACTCCTCAGCCGTCTTAAATATCAAACCATCGGCCCCGACAAGATAAATCAGCTGGGACATCTC
>CAKSDF010000124.1 GCA_934444695.1 uncultured Eubacteriales bacterium
CCCGCCTTGACATTTTCAAAGGCCTTGTCGATCTTGCAGCCGGTCAAAACCACCTTGGAATCGGGATTGAGATTTTCGGTGAAATCGGTAACTCCCACTTCATTTGAGGGATTTTCCACATTGAAAAGGCGGTCGTAGATGTTGGCGGTAAAATCGACAGAGTTGCCCGCATCCACCCAGTGAAGGGTGCCCTTGACCTTTCTTCCGTCGGGAGTCTCGCCTCCGCGGGACTCGGGGTCGTAGGTGCAGTGAACGGCGGCTATGCTGCCGTCCTCGTTTTTGTCCACCGATACAAATTTGAGATAATAGGCCCCCTTAAGGCGCACCTCGCGCTCGGGGCAGAGGCGGAAAAAGCCTTTTGGCGGTTCCAGAGAGAAATCGGTCTGTTCGATATAAATTTCTTTAGAGAAGCTGACCGCGCATTTTCCAAGCTCGGGCTTTGAGGGGTTGATGTCGTTTTCGATAAGCTCGGTTTTTCCCTCGGGGTAATTGTCGACAACAACCTTCAAAGGATTCAAAACGGCCATTGCTCTCGGGGCATTTGCGTTAAGATTGTCTCTTACGCAGGCCTCAAGCAATGCATAATCCACCACAGAATAGGCCTTGGAAACACCGATACGCTCGCAGAAATCGCGGATAGCCTCGGCAGGGAATCCCCTTCTTCTCAGGCCGCAGATGGTGGCCATTCTCGGATCGTCCCATCCGTCCACAATGCCGTCCTTAACAAGGCGCAGGCACTTTCTCTTGCTGGTTAAGGTGTAGTTAAGATTCATTCTGGCAAACTCGATCTGACGGGGCGGAGTGGGAATGCTAAGCTCGCGAAGGAACCAGTCATAAAGAGGACGGTGGTTTTCAAATTCCAGCGAGCAGAGCGAATGTGTCACCCCTTCTTTGGCGTCGGAAAGAGGATGAGCAAAATCATACATAGGATATACGCACCATTTATCCCCCGTGCGGTGGTGATGAGCCTTGAGCACGCGGTAGATGATGGGATCACGCATATTAAGGTTGGGAGAAGCCATATCGATCTTGGCTCTGAGCACCTTGCTGCCGGTTTCAAATTCGCCCTTTGTCATACGCTCAAAAAGATCGAGATTTTCTTCAATCGAGCGATCGCGGTAGGGGCTGTTTTTGCCCGGCTCGGTGAGGGTGCCGCGGTACTCCCTTATCTCGTCGGGAGAAAGATCGCAGACATATGCCTTTCCGAGCTTAATAAGCTTTATTGCACATTCGTAAATAAAATCAAAATAATCCGATGCATAATAAACATTGTCCCACTTGAATCCCAGCCATTCGATATCCTCTTTTATGGCATCGACATATTCCACGTCTTCCTTGACGGGATTGGTGTCGTCAAGGCGCAGATTGCACTTTCCGCCGTATTTTTCGGCAGTACCGAAATCTATGCAAATGGCCTTTGCGTGGCCTATATGAAGATAGCCGTTAGGCTCGGGCGGGAAACGGGTCTGAACATGGTCATAAACTCCTTTTTCCAGATCCTCGGTCACAAAATCATATATAAAATTTGATGAAACCTCATTTTCCATAAAATTCACCATCCAAAGATAATATTCCCGTTTATTATATCACGGACTTGATTTTTTGTAAACATTTTTTTCTGTATGGAAGGCATCTGCTCAATCAATCGCTTTTTCATACCGCATATGTAGCTTCAAATACTGTTCCGGCAACCAGAACGGGGCCTGCAAACGGTCGGATTTTCTTTGTCCTTCTTCCGCTTGCAGACCCTTTTTGCGAAATATCTTTCGCGTTTTTACGAAGCTTTTTGACTGTCCCCGTTTTGCCTGTCATTTACCGATGATTTCGCATTTTCAAGCATACTTTCGGCAAAAATCCCGTATCCCATGGTGGGGTCGTCCACAAAAACATAGGTCACTGCGCCAACCAGCCTTCCGTCCTGAATAATTGGAGACCCGCTCATTCCCTGAACGATTCCGCCGGTCAGGTCCAAAAGCCCGCTATCGGTAATTTTGATTGTGAGGTTTTGCTGTTTTTTGTCGTTCATACTGATTTTTTCGATTTTACAGGTATAGTGCTTTGCTTCGCCGCTGACGAATGATAAAATTTCTGCGTCGCCTTTTTTCACTTCCTGGCGCATGGCAACTTCCGCCTTTTCAAATTCATCGGTTACTCCCGAATATTTCCCGAAAACTCCGCATTCGGAATTAACAGAGATATCGCCCAAAGGCTTATTGCTTATAAAACAGCCCTGTATCTCCCCTGCCGCGCCCTTTTGGCCCTTGGTTATACCGATTATCTCGGCACAAAGCGCCTGTCCCGAAAGCACCGTCAAGGTTTCTCCGGTATCCACATCGCAGACGCTGTGTCCAAGGCCCGCAAAGGCACCGTTTTGCGGTTCGACAAAGGTCATTGTTCCTATTCCCGCCGAAGAATCTCTCACCCATATTCCCGCTTTAAAGGTGTTATCCTCGGCGCAAAGGACGGGGTAAAGCTCGGTAACAAAGGAGCTTTCTCCTCGTTTGCACAAAAGACTGACCGAGCCGCCGCCGCTGTTTTCTATGACGCTTCTCAGATCCTCGTTGGAACAAAGCTGTTTATCGTTGGCTTTAAGAATGATATCTCCCTTTTTTATTCCTGCATTTTTGGCGGGATCCGCAGTTTCTTTTTCGGCCTTAACGCCGGTAATACCGACCACCATCACCCCGTCGGTAAATATTTTTATACCGAAAGGTCTGCCGCTTAAAAGAACCTCGGTTTTTTGTTCATACTCTGCCGAAACATCCTTAACAGGAATAAGTCCGAATAAATTAACACTAAAGGTGCTTCTTTTGGAATGGGATTCAAAAACCGAATTTGAATTTTCACTTTGCCTTGCCGAAATGGGGATATCGCTGTTTATTTTAAGTCCCCTTTCGGCGGTTATAGTGAAATCAGAAGGCAAGCTGTTGGAAAGCGAGGCGCCCGTTATCAAAACGGCAACCGCCAGCATAAAACATATTGCCGTTATAATTTTGGGTATCCTGTTCAAATTAACCCCCCTTTTGTGCCGAGCGGCCGACAAACAAAAACAAAGTCTTTCTCATCGGTCACGGCACACGCGCCGCACATTTTAAAAATTCGGCCGAAAAATCGACAATTAATTTTTTAATGTACAACACTTGCAGCCTGCTTTATTAAGTTGTGCAAAAGAGGATTTTTTATTTAAGGTAATTAAATCAAAAAGACCTGCCAAGGTTAATTTGGCAGATCTTTTTCAATTTGTTATTTCGATTTTGAAAATTTAAAGCTTTTAAAGATTGAATCTTAATTTCAAAACCTTAGATCTTCATAAAGTCGCCGACCGTCATACCGTCCTTTTTGCAGGTAACGGTTTTGACCTCGTATTTGCCGAAATCGATGTGCACCGTGTGCTCTCCGAGAGTGAAATCGGTGGAGGCGGGGTGAGATGAGCCGTTGTAGAAACGGGCAATGTAGCAATCATCCTCGGTTTCCGACTTTTTGAAGGCCGACATGGTTATCTTGGGATTGGACAGGTTGACCTTAACAGTGGCAATTCCCTTTCCGCTGCCGGTGGGGAATACATTGAGGGCGTAAGGACGGAGGTTAAACTCGGTTGCTTCCTTGTCAAGCTCATCCTCGTTCATAACGCACATACGGAATTCAAATTCGTGCTCGCCCTGATCGATTATCGAAACATATCTGTCGGGGCCGATGTTAGGCATAGTTTCGGGAATGGGATGGCCACTGTATCTTGCGCCTCTGAGCAGCGACAGACGAATCTCGCCGTTAGAAAAGCTGCTTCCGTAAATGCAGTTGTTTATGATCGAGAGGCGGTTTTGCTCGCCCTCGCCTGCCGAAACAAACCTATGAGCGACGTTTTCCCGTCCGTCGTCGTAAAGCACCTCGGTGCCGAAGGAGGTCTGTCCGATGTAGCTGCCGTTTTTGAAAACGGTGGGTATATGCAGCTTGAGCATACGGTTTTGCTCGTTCCAGATGGCGTTGACCTTAACGTCCACCTTGTTTTCCTTTTTATAAATATTATAAAGCAGTCTTACGCCTGCCCGCTCGCCTTCAAAGAAGCTTTCAACGCTGAGCAGAAGCTCGCCGTCCTCTACCACCTTGACATTGGTTCTTCCGCGGAAAACGCCCTTGTCGCAGGCCGAAAGGGGCAGTGTCACAGGATCTCTTCCCATGGCAACGTGCTGGAAATCGGCCATTCCCCAGGGATCCTCATTATCGATGTAAATGTAAGGTTCAAAGGCGGGACCATCGAGATATTCCTTACCGTCCACCTTATACGAAGTCATAAGCCCGGTTTTTTTGCTGATGACCACCTGCATACTGCCGTTATCAAAAGTAATGTCGGTCTCGGGAGTTACGGGAGGCTGTTTTGCCGGTTCAAATTCCACAAAGGCCTTAAACCGCTTGACCGAAAGGGCGGGAAGAGTTGCCTTAAAGAGTATTCTCTTTCTCCAGTCGAGCAGGAGGTTTGACTCCTCGCGGATGATCTGGCAGGGGATCTCTTTATCCCCGTCAAACAGGCGTATCTTGCTCTGTCGGGAGATGTCGTGGTTTTGCTCGGCGAGATTGAACTCACATTCAACATAGGTCTCGTATTCATAGGGCTGGAAGTTGAAAACAAGAATGGGATATTCTCCGTTTTCGGCCACAGGCTCGTTTTGGGAAAGGGCGAAAAACGCCTTGGCGCGGGAAAATTCGGCAATGTGCAGACCGTGATTTATAATTCTAAGACCGTTTTCGATGCCCCTCTTGGTGGCCGAGCCGGGAAGAATATCGTGGAATTCGCAATTTAAAAGATCCTCGGTAACATCAGCCAGATTCTTTTCGGGATAGGTCACAAGGCCGGAAAGCGCCGCCGCCGAAAGGGCGCGCTCGGTGGAATAAAGACTGTTTTCAAGGGCAATGTGCCTGCGCTTCAGTTCCGATGCGGAGGTGTAACAGCCGGGCATTGATATGCGGAGCGACTGATCAAAATCGGCCGTCGGCTCGGCTCTTTTAAAGAATTCCTCAGGAGTGCTGTGTATTATTTTGCACTGATCGTCGGTTTCCATCCATTCCTTGATGTCGGCAAGATCCTTTCTCGAAGGGCCGCCGCCGTGGTTTCCCACGCCCCAAAGGCAGAGCCATATTTCCTTGTCCTCGTGGCCGCCCTTGACACCTTGGCAGTGGCCTTTAGCGCAGCCGAAATATGTGCTGTTATATGTGGGAGAACGGAAGGCCTTTATCTTGCTTCCGTCAAAGCCTTCCCACCAGAAGAAATCGTCGGGAAGTTCAAGCTCTCCGCCAAAGGGACGGACGAGAATATAGCTGTCCTGTCCGCATTTTTTGATTATCTGAACAAGACCCCTGGTATGACCGAAGGAGTCAAAATTAAGCGCTGTGGTGGGGTTTTCGCCGAAATGCTCGGCAAAGTATTTATGTCCCACCTGCACGTGGCGGACAAAGCTTTCTCCGGCCGGCATATTTGCATCGGGCTGGAGATACCATCCGCCGATAACGTGCCATTTACCCGCCTTAATGAGCTGTTTTATCTTTTCAAAAAGGTCGGGCGCATACTCGGCAATATATTTATAAAGACTGACCTCGTTGTGGCAAAAGATATAGTCAAATTCATCGGCCAGATTTGCCGCGCTCTGGAAGGTGGAAATGGCAGCCGAGGCTCCCTCCTCCCATTCCCAAAGCCATACGGGGTCAAGATGTGCTTCGCATATAAGATGCAGTTCTTTCATAATGTCACCTCTTAAATAAAATATTATATAAAAAGCTGCAC
>CAKSDF010000125.1 GCA_934444695.1 uncultured Eubacteriales bacterium
GTTAAGACCCCGGGATATTACCGTATGGAAAGGTATAACGACTTTTCCACCGCAAAGAAAATACTCTTTGAGGGTGAAAGCGGAATCGGAGAACGGAGTTACCGAAACAAAGAAATCCTGCGTGTTGAGCTTCCCGACCTTGACGGTAAATACAGCGACAGCATCCGCTATACAATAACCGTTCTTTTCAACGAGGTGTTCAGAACCATTTTCGCCGAAAATCAGGCCTACATATGCGCCGTGACCGACGATGAATTTCTTGCAAACGAGGAGCAGGATAAACCCCTTACCTACTCGATCGAGGGCAAGGAGTGCGAGGTCCATAAGAACTCCATATACATCATCGAGGACAGTCAGCTTGACCTTGGTCTTATTGTGGCAGTCGAACGCAATCTTCAAAGAATATTTGATATCATCTGTGATTATCTCGACTGGCATACCGAGACGCTGGAAGAAAGCCTGAATCCTCCGCCCGAGCCGCAGCCTCCCGCAACATTCTCTGAACCAGAGGAGGGCGAATCTGAGGACGGCGAAGGCGACAAAAAGGGAAAGAAGAAAAAAGACGGTATCTTCTCGAAAATAAAGAGGGGTATCAAAAAGCTCATAGAAAAGCTCAAGGGCATCTTTAAAAGATCCCCTAAAAAGAAGAAAGAACCTGCCGACGGTCAGGAAACCGATGCTGCAGATCCTCAGGCAAACGCTCCTGAAAACGGCGGCGACACGTCTAAAAACGGCACTGCCGCGGAGGGTGTGACAATTGACGCTCAGGATCAGGGCGAAAACGGCGATTCAACCGATGCGGAGACCGATTCTGAAGAGACTGGAGAGCCGGCTCCGTCGGCCCAAGATGATGACAACGACGGTCAAAGCGATAATCAGAGCAGTGACGATCGGAACAATAACGATCAGAACAGCGACGATAAAAGCAGTGACGAGCGGGAGCCTGTGCTCAAGAACCGATCGGGTATGATTCTGCGATCGGTCGGAACAGGATCGTCAGAAAATCCCGCCGAAGAAAGCGGCAGCGAAAATTCTTCCGAAAGCAACGGCGAAAATCCGTCCGCAGAAAAATCCGACGACGGAAATTCCGACGAAGAAAAGAACGGTCAAAACGGCGCAGGCGGAGAGAACGCCGGTGAAGGAAAGCACGACAGAGAAAAGGCCGCCGGCGATTCCGACGAAGGAAAGGCCGAAGACGACAACCAAGGAAAAATAGAGTTTTCGACCGAAAACGAGCGTGTTGTAAGAGCGGGATTTTCCGCTCAGCGAAAGCCTTATCATCAGCGGTATTATATGCTTTTCGGACGGGACAGCCAGCCCGAGTACATCGACCTTTCGGGAACGCTTGAATTGCTCTCGGAAATGGGAATGAGTCGCAACTCTCTTAAGCAGGCCAGAGAAGGCAAGAAAATAGCCGAATTTATCGAAGCAACCTATAAGCCCGGAAAACCCGATGCAAGATATTGCGATTTCTGCGGAGCCGAGATTTTCGGAGTTGAGTTTGAAACCCTTGCCGACGGCAGAGACAGATGCTTAAACTGCGGACGGACGGCCATTAAAACCGGCGAGGAGTTCCGCAAGGTGTTTGAGGATGTCAAACGCAATATGGAATCCTTCTTCGGAATCCGCATAAATGTCGGAATCAAGGTTGAAATGGTCAATTCAAAGACTCTGCACAAGCGCCTTGGCGAAACCTTTGTTCCAACGCCTAAGAGCGACAGACGGGTGCTTGGAGTGGCCATACACGACAAAAACGGATACAATCTGCTAGTTGAAAACGGCTCTCCGCGAATGGCATCAATGCTCACCATGGCTCACGAGCTGACCCACATTTGGCAATACATCAACTGGGACCAAAAGGCCATTACCGAAAAGTACGGAAACAATATGGTGCTGGAGGTTTACGAGGGAATGGCCAAATGGGTCGAGGTTCAGTATGCCTATCTGATCAACGAGCCTGCCGTTGCCAAGCGGGAGGAAATCATCACAGCCTTCCGAAACGACGAATACGGACGCGGTTTTTTGAGATACGTGGCAAACTACCCCTTCTCGCAGGGCACGGTTATTGAAAAGCCCACACCGTTTATGAACGTCGACACCCCCCTTGACAGGGAATATTGCGGCCGCATTGTAATGACAGACGATGTTGACGGTACTTCCGATCGGGCCGAATAAACAATCGGTTAAAGCATCAGTTTGCGGGAAATATCTTTTCCGGGCTGATGCTTTAACTGATATTTAATGAGGAAAGGGAATGCTTTATGAGGAGAAAATTCAAGGAATGGATCAGTATTTTTATAGTCAAGAATCCCGCACGGGCAATTCTCTGCCTGATTCTGTTTCTTAATGTTGTATTGCTGATTGTTTCGGCCCTTTTAATCTCGGCGCTTTCGCCCGACACGCTGAAAAACGACGGCTTTTTTGAATCGATATTTTACACCATAAGTATGATACTTGACGCCGGATGTATCCAGTATGTGGTCGAAGACATCGGCCAGGTAAGCGTTTCGCTGATTGTTGTATGTCTGCTGACGATTTTTATCGGAATGATCACATTTACAGGCGCAATGATCGGATATGTGACCAACTATATATCAAGCTTTATCGACAATACAAACGCAGGAAACAGAAAGCTGGTTGCATCCGACCACATTGTCATTTTAAACTGGAATACCCGTGCATCGGAAATAATAAACGACATGCTTTATCTCGATTCGAGGCAAAAGGTTGTTGTGCTTGTCGAGTCGCGCAAGGATGAAATCGAAAAGGAAATCAACGAACGGCTGGCAGACACGATCAGCAGGGAAAATGCCGAGCTTTTAAAGCAATGCAAGGGACTTCCTTTCTTTAAAAGACCGGGCTATATGAAAAGGAACGGCTTTAAACGCAACGTGGTGGTCATTGTCAGGGAAGGCGACGTTTTTTCGTCCAAGCAGCTACACGACATTTCCCTTGAATATGCAAAAATGGTGGTCATTTTGGGCAACGACATAAACAACACCATATGCAAGTTTGAACATCGTGAAAAGGCCGAAGAGGCGGGACGCGGCAACGCACAGACCATCAAAACTCTGATGCAGGTGTCGGACATTACCGCCGCCGACTATTCCGCCGACAATCAGAAAATCATTGTTGAGATAAGCGATGATTGGACGGCTGAAGTCGTAAATAAAATCATCAAAAGAAAACAGGTCGATGCAAAATGCAACATCGTTCCCCTTTACATCAACCGTGTGCTCGGTCAGATACTTTCGCAATTTTCTCTTATGCCCGAGCTTAATCTGGTATATAAAGAGCTGTTTTCCAATAAGGGCGCGGCCTTTTATTCCGAGCAGCTGCCCAAAAAAGAGGATACCGAATACATAAGAGAATATCTGTCCGACCACAGAAATGCAATACCTCTGACCTTTATGGACACAAAGGGCGGCTCGCATTTTTATTACGCCGCAAATTCTCAAAGAGAAATAAGCAGGGTGTCTCATATAAATCCCTCCAATTATTCGGTAAACCTCAATAAAGACTATTGGATAGAGCAAAAGAACGTAATCATTGTCGGCCATAACAGCAAGTGTGAAGATATAATGCGGGGTTTTGCCGCCTTCAGAAGTGAGTGGGGCTATAAGGACAGGGACGACGAAATACTGAAGATCGTTGTTATAGACGACAAAAAGAATCTCGAAAAGATGAATCATTATAAGGACTATCCCTTTGTTGTCGAGACGGTCGAGGCCGAGATTTATGACAAGGAATTGATACTGTCCACCCTCGACAGGGTTATTTCGTCAAATAAAACCGATACGAGTATCCTGATACTGTCGGACGATTCTGCCCTCAACGAAGACATCGACGCCAACGCACTGGCCAACCTTGTTTATGTGCAGGATGTCATACATCAGAATGTTGAAACCCGTCCCGATTTTGATGCCGGAAAGATCAACGTCATAGTGGAAATAATCGATCCTAAGCATCACGATATCGTTAACAGTTACAGCGTTAACAATGTCGTTATCAGCAACCGATACATCAGCAAGATGATTACCCAAATCGGTCAGAAAGAGGCACTGTATGACTTCTATTGCGACATTCTCACATACGACACCGACGACACCGGCGGATATGAAAGCAAGGAAATTTATCTTAAAAAGGTTTCCCGTTTCTTTAACGAGGTTCCGAAGAAATGTCGCGCCGATCAGCTTATAAGGGCGGTTTTCGAGGCATCGGCCGACCCTGCGGTTCCTAAGGAATTGCAGAATATAGCCATTCCGCTCGGTTATTCAAAGGCAAGCGGGGAAATGGTGCTTTTCAGCGGAGACCAATCGCAAATAAATGTTGAGCTTGAAAAGAACGATAAGATAATTGTATTCAGCAATCATTGATTTTTCTGTGCCGCTTTATAATCCTGCCTTGCGGTATGCTTTGCGACTTTCCGTTGCAGCATTACCTTGCGGTTACCGCGCCTTGCGGCACACAATTGCGCTTATCACCGTGCTGCATTCGCTATAGTTGTTGCCTTGCAGTGCTGACGTTTTTTATAACGTTAGGCAGAGAGCGGACAGCAGACAAAAAGCTCTTAAAATGTTAAAATCAACAAAAATCCTCCGAGTGTTCTTTCGGGGGATTTTTTAGTGGGAACGGCAGGTTGTAAGACCGGATGGGCTGTGGTATAATAAAATCTAAAGTACCGCTAAAGCGTAGAAAAAAAGGGTAAACCCTCGCAATGCAAAAAGCGCTTTTCGGAAAATTTGACTTAAATTTGAGGTGAAAAGATGAAGCAAAAATCAAGATACAATACCGCTCGGAAAATGCTTATCTTCTGGACACTGTTTATAGGAATCGGCGCGGTGGCCGGAGCGACCGGAATGCTTGTCGATCCCACCGGAAAGAGTATGGGAATGGATGCTGTGCTGCCGTTTTTTAAGGTGCTGCCCTTTGCCGATGTGCTCTTTAACAATTTTGTGTTTTCGGGAATCGCCCTGCTCATTGTCAATGGCCTGAGCAACCTTACGGCGGCGGTTTTGCTGCTTCAAAAGAAAAAAGCCGGTGTGATTCTCGGCGGAATTTTCGGCGTTACCCTTATGCTTTGGATATGCATCCAGTTTTATATGTTTCCTCTCAATTTTATGTCGACGGCATATTTCATTTTCGGTTTTTTGCAGGCGGCAACGGGATATGCGGCATATGTTTTTTTGAAGCAGGAAACCTTTACGGTAAACGCAGACGACTATCCGAACATCGGAACGGGGGAAGGCATCCTTGTGGTTTATTTTTCCCGAATGGGCTATGCCAAAAAGCTTGCCTTTGAAGCGGCCGACAGGCTTTGCGCCGATTTGTATGAGGTCAGATCCACCGAGAAAACCGACGGCACGGCAGGCTTTTGGTGGTGCGGCCGTTACGGAATGCACAGGTGGGATATGCCCATCGAGCCGATTGATATCGACCTTGAAAAATACAAAAAGGTGGTTATATGCACTCCCATATGGGTCTTTTCCCTTTGCGCGCCCATACGCAGCTTTTGCAAGGCGTCGGCAGGAAAAATCAAATCGGCCGATTACATAATCGTTCATCACACCGGCGGAAAATATCTTTCGGCCGCAGAGGAAATGGACAAAATTTTAGGAATCAAGCACGGGGAATTTAAAAGCGTGCGCTGCCGAAAGGGAAGCTTTAAAGAGCTTTAGCGTCTTTTGAATATCTT
>CAKSDF010000126.1 GCA_934444695.1 uncultured Eubacteriales bacterium
CGGCGAGATCGTCCCCCGCATCAAGATCAGCGACAACACCGGAAAGATCACCACTCCCGGTTCAAAAACCGTATGGCGTCTTTTCGACCGTGAGGTTGGCAAGGCAATCGCCGACGTGGTTACCCTTTCAAGCGAGGAAATTGACCAAAATGCACCCTATGAGCTTTTCGATCCCATTCATACCTGGAAGAGAAAAACGGTGGATAATTTTGTCGCCCGCCGTCTGCTCCAGCCCATATTTGTAAACGGCCAGTGCGTCTATTCAAGCCCCACATTGCCCGAGATTCAAAGCTACTGCCGTTCGCAGATTTCTTCCCTTTGGGAGGAGGTCACCCGCTTTGAAAAGCCCCATCACTATTATGTTGATATGTCCGAAAAGCTGTGGAATGTGCGTCAGGAGCTTTTGACAAAGTTCTCGAAATAAAAACATCGGGTCGATAAACCGATACTTATAATAAAAATAGGAGTCGATATAATGAAAAAGCTGGTTGCCATAATGATCTGCACCGCAGCCCTTTTAAGCCTTTGTTCCTGCAAGGGAAAGGACGAAAACAAGGATGCAAGCTCGGTGGTTTCGGATGCCACATATTTCGACGGCACCACCACCGTCAAGGTGGACGACTCGGCAGCTCTTTCGGCGCTTAAAGAGGGATCTATATCCCTTCAAAAGTCGGAGGACAGCGGCTTTGTCGATGTTAAACTCGGAATGGGCGTTGATGAATTTAAGGCTCTTTTCCCCGAAGGACTTAACACCGAAACCGACAGGGACGGATATGACATCTATCTTCCGGTAGGCGGTCAGATATTCGTCGACACCGCCGCACCTTCAAACGGAGCGGTGGCCATTGCCCAGTATGGCGATATATTCCAGTTTACCTCCACCATCACCACCAAGGATCAGATCAAGAAGGTTATGGGTCAGGCTAAATTCGATGGCGAGTATGCCGAGGTATCGGATAAAAATCTTATATACGGATCGAGCGGTTCAAACTGCCTTATGTATCAAATCGATGAAAATCAGCTGTGGTTTTTCTTTACGGCCGACGGGGTTTTTCAGTCGACGGTTATGTGCAGGGCGGGAAAGTTCATCTTTAATATCTGATCAAACGCCCTGACATACACCTGATGCAGCGCCCGGTGCAACGTCACGGCATTATGCCCAATGCAATGTGTTTGATAAGGTTTTTTGAGCTGCGCATCATATGACCGATGCAACGGCCAGCGCCTCCTCAAGCTCTGTATATATCTTTTCAAAGCCGGCAAATCGTGACGGCCGCTTAACCTTTATGTCGATTGCAGGCGTGCCGAGATTGACCGACGCCCAGCTGCGGAAAATCCCTTCAGATAAAGGACCGATGTCGGCCTCAAGAGCATATCCGCAAAGAGAACAAAGCACTCTCGCAATGCGCTGAGCGTTTTTGTGGGCCCTTTTGCTTCGCCAAAGTATTTCTCCGTTGCCGGACGAAAGATTGCATATGAGGCTTGGACGGCACTTTTTGAGCAAATCCCGCAGTCCTGCCGATTCCGGCTCGCTGAAGGCCTTTTCACCCGAATAATTCGAGGGACTTTTTACCGCAAAGTTATGAAGTCCCTCTTTTTTTCTTCTGTTTTCAAAATCATAGTCAAAATTTCGCTCGATCTCCACACCTGCGGCGTTGGCTCGGTAATCGGCCGCTTTATCGCCTAAAAACGGCGCGTTTTTTTTAAGCCAGTCGGGACCGTATGATATCCCCTTGCTGAAAATCTCCGCTCCGTCGGGATTTATACAGGGAATGAATATTGCTCCCCGCTCGGCCGCCGCTTTTTTTATGTTGATTTCACATATCTCGTTTTGATTTTCGGAAAAAAAGGCCGAAAAATACCTCTTTGCAAATATCATCACCGTTTTGATCGACAAAAAGTCGCTGCCTGAAAATCCCCCGGTAATTATGTTTGCACCGACGGGATTTCCGACGCTAAGCGCGAATATGTCCCGCCCCATACGGCTTTTTGCGACCTTAATAAGTGAAATGTCGGGATGGCGGGTTTTTAGAACGAAGATTTCCTTTTCAAATTTAGCATAGTCAAAGCATAAGTTGTCCATATTTTCATTCCTTTGTTATTGTGCCGGCAATGCCTTGGTCTAATAACCTAATAAAATTTAAATAATTGGGCGGTCGGGCACGGTCGCTTGTGTCACAGATCAAAAAGGATGAGCAAACCGGGCACCGGGCGGTGTCAGGCTATCGGCGGCTTAAATAATTTTTTTCAGCAATACATTCTATTCAGGGGGAGCGTTTTTTATGAACCTTAAGGAACAGACCGTAAAAAAAATATATAAATTTAAAGGACGAATCATAAACGTGAGACAGGACGAGGCGCTGACCTGCGACGGCCGTCCCTGCTCAAGAGAGGTTATCGAGCATCCCGGCGGGGTTAGCATAATCGCGTTTAACGACAAAAACGAGCTCTTTCTCGTTAAGCAATACCGCTATCCCATCGAGCAGTTTACATTGGAACTGCCGGCCGGCAAGCTGGAAAGAGGCGAGGATCCTCTTGAATGCGCTAAGCGGGAGCTTACCGAGGAAACGGGATATGAGGCCGAAAAATTTGAGCTTTTCGATATAATGTATCCTTCTCCCGGCTGCCTTGAAGAAAAGCATTACATCTTCACGGCCGAGAATCTTAAATTCAAGGGTCAGCATCTTGACGAGGATGAATTTCTTGATGTTAAAACCCTGCCTCTCGAACAGGCGGTCGAAATGGCTTTTAAAAACGAAATCATCGATGCCAAAACAAAAATCGGCATTTTAAAGCTTGCTCTTTTAAAAAAACTTGACTAACCCTTAAAGAGGTTATATAATAATTTGAAAACACCACAGCAGCGGAATGGCATGACCGCATGCTCATATAACCGCATTAAAACTTTTAAGAAAGTTGTGAAAAGAAATGTTCAGAAACAGTGAAGAAGCCCGCAGAGAAAAAGACGGGATAGTATACTTTATCCGCCCGGAAATCGAATCGGCCGGAAAAACCTACGAGAGACTGGCCGTCCAGACCCACTTTGTGCAGCGTGGCGAGGACTACATCGAGCTTATCAAGAAATATGTCGTACCGCTTTACGAGGAGGGGGATGTGCTTTCAATCGGCGAAAAAATAATGTCCATGTGCCAAAACAACACGGTCGAGAAAAAGGACGTTAAGCTTGGATTTTGGGCAAAATTCCTTTCAAAATTCGCAATGCATTCCTCCCACGGAATCGGAATGGATGAGCCTTACAAGCTGCAGCTTGCCATCAACATTGCAGGCCTGCCGAGAATACTTCTTGCTACCGTTTGCTCGGCCGTAACCAAGCTTTTCGGCAAAAAGGGCGTTTTCTATAAGGTGGCTGGCCACGGAATCGACGGAATCGACGGCTTTTATATGGGCTCTTCATTCGACATTTATCACGACCTTGCAATTTTGAATCCCAATGAGCCGGATAAGCTGGTTAACGAGATATATGAAAAATGCGGCGTCAAGTCGATGATAGTGGACGCAAACGATCTGAGCATCGAGATATTCGCAAAATGCGATCAGCTTGAATGTATACCCGACAAGACCCTTATCGGAATGATCGCCGTCAATCCCGCCGGTCAGTCGGATGAGCTGACTCCCTTCATCATTTGCAGAGAAAAGAAATAAACCCGGTAAAATAATGCGAGAGATCCCATATTTCCGCCTGTGAAAAACTAAATGTATAAAAATTCCTCTTTGGTCAAAACTAAGGTTGACTAAGGAGGTTTTTTTATGGCTAAGCACAGCAGAAATATTTTTAACGACAAAAGATTTTTTTACATTGCTTTGGCGGTGTGTATGTTGGCGCTGGGATCGGCGTCGGCGTCGATGCTCAAAAGCTATCGTACCGTTCAGATGCAGGAGAGCACATCATCGGCCGATTATTCTGGAAACGGTACTCAAAGAACGGGAGAGGCGGTGGAAAATCTGCCATATTCCGAGGCTGACGAACAGGGAACAGATGCGGAAAAACCGGACGGTGCAGCAGAAAACGGTTCTCAAAACGGCGCTCAAAACGGCAGCGGAGGTCAGTCGGCAAGCGATGGAAAAAACGGACAGACGAACGGTCAAACAAACGGGCAGTCGGGCGGACAGGCAGGCGGTCAATCTGCCGACGGAAAACAGGCAGCAGACGGAAAACAAAGCGATCAGACAGCTCAAAACGGTCAAACCAATGTAAACGGACAGATCGGCGAAACGAGATATTTCATCCTTCCGGTCGGCGGAAAAATTTTAAAGGATTTTGACGACCGCAATCTGCAGTATTCCGAGACCTACAAGGACTGGCGGCTGCACCTTGCTTTAGACATTGCCGCAAACAAGGGTACGGCGGTGTTTTCGGCCGCAAAGGGTACGGTTGAGGATATTTATGAGGACAGCCTGCTCGGCACGGTGGTAAAGATAAACCATGGCAGCGGTCTTGTGGCTTATTACTGCGGGCTTAATTCGTCGCCGTCGGTCAAAAAAGGGGAGCAGATAGACGGCGGGTATCAGATAGGGGCCATTGCCGAGATACCCTGCGAATCGGTTGAGGAAAATCATCTTCATCTTATAATGGAGCAGGACGGCAGCCCGGTTTCTCCGCTGAAGGTTATGGAAATGAAGGACTAATGACTTAAAAAGAAAAGCTTTGTAATATTGTAATCGCTTCTTTGACCGATAGGATCAACGCACTATAATGATTGATTACAGCACGGCTACGGCCGCAAGGAAACGCTGAGGCAAGTCAGCGCAAGCTGACCGGAGGGCGGCAGGCGATGAAGGTAAGGATGTGACCGCAGAATAAAGCTTGCCCGATTGAAAAAGCCCGAGTGTGTGCTGCGCCCTCCGTTCTCTGAAAGGCAGAGAATGCCTCAGCGCTCCCTGCGGCCGCCATGTGTGCACCGCAATTTTTGTGCACGGCTGCAGGTGTGCTTTTGTTTTGTGCAAAGACGGCAGGGAAGCAGCGGGGCAGTTTGCAGAGATGCCTGCGCAGATGCGTTGGTTGACGGTAGATTTTTTGTTGCAAGAAACATTTACTACCCCTCAGTCAAAACTGCGTTTTGCCGGCTCCCCTCACAAGGGGCGCCACGAGCTTGGTGTATGCTTTTAGCTATGTGCATTGACGAATTACCTTTCTTTCGGACTGCTCGTTTTATATTTATCTAAACACGAAAAAGGCACCTCGCATTTTCGCGAAGTGCCTATATTGCTTATTGCTGCGGATTATTGCTGCGGATTACTGCTGTTGCCGCGCTTTCTTTGCCTTATAAAACCTTTGCCCTTGTCGGCGAGCGCGCTTTTTACAGGCTTCTGATCTCTTCGTCGGTCATCATTTCGATGTCGTTTGCCTTGAGAATGTCGGCTGCCTTTTCGTTATCGTCAACCCGCATAATGATAAACGCAGTGCCCTTTTTGGGGTTTAAGAATGCGTATACATATTCTATGCTTATGCCTTCCTTAGAAAGGCAGGAAATAGCCTTGTTGAGTCCGCCCGGCTCATCGGGAACGGCGGCGGCAATGACCTCGGTCACCGAGTAGGTAAATCCGTTGTCTCTTAGGGCTGTTTCGGCCTTTTCGGTGTTGTTGACTATGACCCTTAAAATGCCGTAATCGGTGGTGTCGGCGATGCTAAGCGCTCTGATGTCTACCCCTGCGTCCTTAAAAACGCCGGTTATGT
>CAKSDF010000127.1 GCA_934444695.1 uncultured Eubacteriales bacterium
GGAGTTGGAAATCGTTTAAAAAGGGCGGGAGTGACCATATTAACCCTTGCGTCGGTGCATTGAGCCGACAGCCTTGTGGCAACCAGCAGTTCAAAAGCGCTTGTTGATTCAAGTGAACATTTCGCTTGCGGGTACAGCTCTTTAAGGGCGTTGACGCACTGAGCGGCTCTTTGTTTTTTGGTCATATGTTTTCCTCCTTTTTGTCTGTTTGTTCATTTTATCTGTTTAATCATTTTGTCTGTTTAATTGTTTAATGATCGGAAGATACAGGGGTTTGCGCACGGCTGCAGGGAGCCGAGGCTATCAGCGTATCGCTGATCGGAGGGAGCTATTGATAAATCTGACAATGCGGTTTGTTAAAGCGGCCTTGTTTTCTATGAACGGGCTGCGGGATGCTGCTCCCTCCGTTCTCGGCAAAGCCGAGAAAGCCTCGGCGGTAGATAGGCGATACCACCGTCACGCAGGTGCGGCTGCAATGTATGTCGGTGACCTTTTCGGCCTGTTAAGCAACAGATGCATATGGAGGATTATCGGCCATTGACTATACGGTGCTTTCTCTTATCTTTTTGATATATCCGGTGGCAAGGGCGTCGCAGCGCTCGTTTTCCTTGTGCCCTGCGTGACCCTTTACCCACACTATCTCTACCTCGTGAATGTCGTAAAGCTCAAGCAGCCTTTCCCATAGATCGGAGTTTAGGGCAGGCTTTTTGTCAGCCTTTCGCCAGCCGTTTTTCTGCCAGGATTTTGCCCAGCCTTTTGTCAGTCCGTCGGCGGCGTATTTTGAATCGGTGGTGAGAATCACTTTGCAGGGTTCGTTTAGCTTTTCAAGGGATTTTATAAGGGCGGTAAGTTCCATACGGTTGTTGGTGGTGTCTTTTTCTCCGCCCGAAAGCTCAAGCTCGTGACCCTTGTATCTGAGTATTGCGCCCCATCCGCCCGGGCCGGGATTGCCCGAACATGCGCCGTCGGTGAATATTTCAACAGTCTTTTTGTTCATAATTCTCTCCAAAGTTTATATAAATTACATAAGCGCAGGTGTCGGTTGGTGCTGTACCTGCAAAATAAATTTAATGCCGTGTTTGCTGTGTCTGCTGCGTTGGTTAAAGAATGAATGTCGCGAAAAGGCCGGCAGATCAAGGCACATTAATGTGCAATGTATAACATATAAATTTTATAACATCTCGGCTCTAAAAACAAGATGTTTTTTGATTAAAAATTTTTCTTCGGGGCAATAATAAATTTGAAAAATGTCTTTTTGGAGGAAAATTTTATGAACAGTGTTATTATGGCCGGCGGAGAGGGAAGCAGACTGCGCCCCTTAACCTGCGATGTGCCCAAACCCCTTACCCGCCTTGCGGGAAGGCCGGTTATAGAATACATTCTCGATCTGCTTGAAAAGGCCGGCTGCCAAAAAGCGGCGCTCACCCTCGGCTATCTTCCGGGAGAGATAACCGATTATTTTATTACCCAAAAATATAAAAATATCGATCTTGAATTTTCTGTCGAAAGCACCCCTCTCGGGACTGCGGGAAGCGTTAAAAAAGCGGCCAAAAACTTTAAAAGCGATTTTCTTGTTATAAGCGGAGACTGCGTTTGCGATTTCGATTTAAAAGAAATATACGACAGTCATATTTTAAGCGGTGCCGACATTACCATTGTGACCGCTTCTGTGGACGATCCGCGGGAATACGGCCTTATTTCCACCGATGATAAGGGCTTTGTCGAAAGCTTTGTGGAAAAACCGTCATTCAAAAACGCCTTCACAAACAAGGCAAATACAGGTATATATGTAATTTCTCCAAAGGTGCTGAAATCTGTTCCCGACGGCGTGCCCTTCGATTTTTCAAAGGATCTTTTTCCCGGCTTCTTATCATCGGGAGGGAGAATTGCGGTTTTTGACGCGGCAGGCTATTGGTGCGATATGGGGGACGGAAAAAGCTATCTTAAATGCCAAAGCGATATTTTAAACGGCAGAGTCAAAACAGACCTTTGCGCCGACAGTGAGACCGGCTGTTTCGGAAGGCGGCCGACGGGTAATTATGTGCTCTTTCCGCCGGTATATTTCGGGGATAAGGTAACCGTTGCCGACGGTGCGGTTATAGGTCCTGATACCGTTCTTGACGACGGGGTGACGGTCGAAAAAAACGCAAGAATAAGGCAAAGTGCATTGCTTAAAGATTCATATATCGAGCAATCGGCGAGAATTACAAGCGCCATAGTCTGCCTGCGCGCAACGGTCAAACGGGGAGCGTCGCTTTTTGAACATTCGATTTTAGGCAGCGACAGCACGGTGGGTGAAAGGGCGGCAATAATGCCCGATGTGGCGGTCTGGCCGAAAAAGCTTGTGGAAGAGGGAATTTCCCTTAACTCCAATTTAAAATACGGAAGCGTTAAAAAGGAATTTTTCGACGACGGCGGCATTTACGGAAATGTCGGCAGCGACATAACCCCGCGCTTTTGTGCCGATCTCGGATGCGCCGTGGGTTCTCTTTCAAAGAGCGGCAAGATTGGTGTGGCTTTCGACAGTTCAAACGCCGCCGGCGCACTTTCAAAGGCAGTGATGAGCGGAATGCTGTCCACCGGAGCACAGGTGTGGGATTTCGGAAGGATTTTAAAATCCCAGATGTCCTTTGCCTGCTCATTTTGCGGAGTGGATTTAGGGGTGTATGTATCGGTAAAGGAAAAGGGAATTATCGAGCTGTTTTCAAACGACGGACTGCCGGTATCGAGGGAGACCGAGCGAAAAATCGAAAAGATTATGGAAAAGGGCGAGTTTGTGCGGGTGAGCGCCGCAAGTTATTCTGCCGCGGCCGATATGAGCGGCGTAAAGCTTCTCTATCGGCAGGAACTTTTCCGCCAGGCATCTAACGGCCTTTTCGGCAAAAGGGCGCGTGCAAGCTGCACAAACGCCGAGGGACGCTCGATTTTCAACGACACCTTAACGAGACTGGGCTGCGATACGTCGGGCGGTATGTCACTTTTGCTTTCTCCCGACGGCACCAAGCTCAACATCAAAACCGAGGAAGGAAAGGACATCCCGTATGACAAGCTGCTGTGGCTTTGCTGCCTTAAAGAGCTTGAAAAGGGATATGATATAATTCTGCCGCCCGACGCGCCCGTTTTTCTCGACACACTTGCAAAAAAGACGGGAGCAAAGGTGCAGCGGGTGGATACCGAAAGGGAAAGGGAGGGCAGCGAGCTTCGCAAAGGAGCAAAGGCACGGTATTTTCTGCGGGACGGAATGATGCTTGGCATACGGCTGCTTGATGAATTTAAATCGGCCAGAGAGCTTGAAAAGGCAGCCGACGGTATTCCCGATTTCTCGGTCTTTTCGGAGGAGCTTGAGCTTGAAAGCACTCCGACAAAAATTATGAACGCTTTGTCGGAAAAATATAAGGTGACCTCCTTTGGAATAGAAATGCCATTCAGAAATTCGAAGGTGTATGTGCGGCCGAGAAAATCGGGAAAAAGCCTTAGCTTTACCGCCGAAAGCAAAAGCGCCGAAATCGCCCGCGCGGCCTGTGAACAAGCCGAAAGCAAGGTGCGGGAAATACTTGACAAAGAGGGAAAAAGGTAGTATCATAGGAACAAAAGTAATGTGACCGTGATAAGCGGCGGATTCTCGCCCATTTAAAGTTTTTGGACAGAGGGCAGGCATTTTTAATCACCGCTTTTTAATCACCTTATTTTTAACCGGCAGAAGTATTACGGCCGACCGACGGCGGTCTGTTCTGCAGTTAAATTTGCGTTGCCGACCGGGCAAGGACACCGTGAGGATAGGCGGCTTCGTTCGCTGCTTTTTGTGCGGCATCATGTTCATTGTTTTTTAGAGATTTAGGGGCAAGAGGCCCCACTACATAAAATATATTTTTCGGAGGTATGTTTCCTTACTATGACAAAACAAAACAGCAAAAAGGTTCCTTCCGCGGAAAAAGCAAGGTCTTTAACCGCCGGAAAGAGCCATTCTTCGGGTACTGAAAATTCCGCCAAAAAGAGAAGCTCTTCGGCATCCGTTCCCTCGGTAAACGGCGGCGGGGCAAACGCAAAGAACAATTCTTTGTCGAAAAAAGGCGGAGCATCGGCAAAAAAAGCATCGTCCTCAAAAGGCGCTTTGATAAAAAAATCGGTTCCCGCAAACGACAGAAGAAAAGCTTCAAAAGGCGGTAAAAAAGCCGCTCCTTTAAAGATAATTTCTCTCGGCGGTCTCGATGAGATCGGCAAGAATATGACCGTTTACGAATACGGCAGCGATATTTTTATAATCGACTGCGGTATGACCTTTCCCGATGCGGAAATGCCCGGCGTAGACATTGTTATCCCCGATTTCAGCTATGTTGTCAAAAACGCCGACAGGGTAAAGGGACTTGTCATAACCCACGGACACGAGGATCACATCGGCGGTATACCTTATCTTCTTAAGGTGCTCAACTGCCCGGTTTATGCCACAAAACTGACCGTAGGACTTATCGAAGGCAAGCTCAGGGAACACGGGCTTCTTTCCAAGGCTAAGCTTAACATCATCAAACCCGGGGACACCGTAACCCTCGGCTGCTTTAAGGCCGAGTTTATACACGTCAACCATTCCATTCCCGATTCGGTTGCAGTGGCGGTTAAAACCCCCATCGGCGTTATCGTCCACACCGGCGACTTTAAAATAGACAGCACCCCCATTGACGGGAAAATGATAGATTTTGCCCGCTTTTCCGAGCTTGGCAGAAAGGGCGTTTTGGCGCTTTTGATGGATTCCACAAATGCCACCCGTCCCGGCTTTACCATGAGCGAGAGAACGGTAGGCGCCAGCCTTTCCCACATTTTCAAGGACGCGGGAGGCAAGCGCATCGTCGTCGCCACATTCTCCAGCAACATACACCGTGTTCAGCAAATCGTTGACGAGGCTGTAAAGTGCGGCAGAAAGGTGGCCGTTTCGGGCAGAAGTATGATCAACGTGGTGACCATTGCCACCGAGCTTGGCTACCTTAAAATTCCAAACGGCGTGCTAATAGACATTGATCTCATCAGAAATTACACCGATGATAAGCTGGTCATAATAACCACCGGATCCCAGGGAGAGGCAATGTCGGCCCTTCACCGTATGGCTTTCGGCGACCACAGAAAGGTGACGGTTGGTCCTAACGACCTTATCGTCATCTCGGCCAACCCCATTCCCGGCAACGAAAAAACCGTCAACATCGTCATAAACGAGCTTATGAAGCTTGGCGCCGAGGTTGTTTACGAGCGTATGTACGACGTGCACGTATCTGGACACGCCTGCCAGGAAGAGCTTAAAATGATGATGGGAATGATAAATCCTAAATTCTTCATTCCTGTGCACGGCGAACAGATGCACCTGAGAAAGAATGCATCCCTTGCAATTTCCATGGGAATACCCAAGGAAAACATCATCATTTCCGACATTGGAAAGGTCATCGAGCTTACCTCAAAATCCATAAAAATAACCGATGAAGTACCCTCGGGCAAGGTCTTTGTGGACGGACTGGGCGTAGGCGATGTCGGAAGCATCGTTCTGCGCGACCGAAAGCACCTTTCGGAGGACGGAATCATAATCGTCGCAATGACCATGGACAAACAATCGGGAGATATCATTTCCGGTCCCGAGCTTATTTCCCGCGGA
>CAKSDF010000128.1 GCA_934444695.1 uncultured Eubacteriales bacterium
GGACTGAGCCTGCGGCGCTGCTTGTCCGCCTCCATCTGCTTGCGGCGCTTGTAGGCGAGGAGGATGCCCCGCAGGTCGGAGGAGAGATAGACTTCACGGCTCTTGCCGTTTTTGGTGCTGCCCTCCACGATGCCCTTGCCGGGAACGCTGCTGCGGGAGCGGCTGACGGTGAGCAGCAGACCGTTTTGCGTGCCGGTGAAGTCCGACCATTGCAGAGCGCACAGCTCGCCCCGGCGGCAGCCGGTGTACATGGAGAGCAGGTAGAACAGGCGGTAGTGCCGCGGCTCCTTTGCCAGCGCATCCAGCAGCTTTTCCACCTCGCTTCGCGTGGGGATGCGCTGCACCGTGCGCCGCGGTGTGGAGAGGTCTAACATCCGCGCGGGATTCTTCTCGATGATCTCATTGCGCTTAGCGTCGCTGAGTACGGCGGAGACCACAGAGAGGTATCGCTGCGCGGTGGATTCGTTGATGCGCTTTCCGTGGTGCTTGCGCTTGCGCAGCGCGGAGAGCATATTTTCCAGTGCCATCGGTCGGAGCTTATTGAGGCGGATGCCGCCGATTATGGGATACACCACCTCCAGCATCCGCCGGTATGCGGCGATGGTGCTGGGGGCGTATTTCGTCTGCCGCTTCAGCCAGCGGGAGGCGAATTCCTCAAAGGTCATCTCGCCGTCCTCGGCGTAGCCGGTCTTGAAGCTGCGCTCCAGCTCTTCGGCGGCGTGGGCGACATACTGCCCGATGCCGCGCCTGGGGACACCGGACGGGACTTGGATGGTCTTTGCCTTGCTGATCTTTTTGCCGTTGGGCCGGTAGCCGTTGCTGACGGTGATCTTATATCGCCGCTCGTCCAATTGCTTGATGCTTGCCATTTTTAGAACCCTCCCATCTCCTCATCCTGCTCATATTCGATCCTGCGTTGCAGCCGCACCGCGCTTTCAAAACTCACCTGACCGTTGGTGCGCTTCACCTCATCCACGGCGTAGGCTCGCAGCTCTCGCGTGTGAATGGAATCGGCGCGGAAGTGGGCGGCGATGGTGTGGCACAGCATGTTCAGTTCCACCGCGCACTTGAAGAGGATCGTCTGAAGCCGGTGGTTGTTAAGATCCATGGTGCCCTGAATGGCGGTGAGGATGGCCTGAGAGATGTAGGTCGTGTTGTCCTCCGTACCGAGATAACCCATGTAAAACCGCAGGGCCTTATCCACAAATTCACTGCGGCTTTGACAGTTGTCAGCTTCCAGCCAACCGTCCATGCGGTCGATCACGCTGGGGCGCAGCCAGATCGTAGTACTTTTCTTATTATCATCCATTTTTCTTCTTTCCTTTCTGTGACGTCGGTCAAAATCGCCGCAAAGCCCTGCAAACACGGAACTTTTCCGGATGACCGACTGCGATTATTTTGCAAAACCGCCAAACCGACTGCGGTTTGCTTTTCCCTGAAAAGCCCCGCACTGCGGGGCTTTGTGGGCGGGCCGCACGCATGAGCGACTGCGGCCTTTTATCTTGTGCTTTAATCGAACGGGTAAACAAGGGGCTACAATCTCCGAAACAGGGCATGGTCAGGAGGAAAAACTCACCCCTATATGACTCATTTCTCCTTTGTCGGAACAGTATTCGCAAGGATCTCTCACACATCGCCCACAAACGCCTCAACGCTCGCTTTAAAGGGCTTTGGCGGGTACAACGCCACCCCAGCCCCGAACCGCGCACACAGCGGCTCACGTGCCGAAACACGGGGCGTTCTCACCGCCTGAGACAGCGACAGGGTCGATAGGGTCAACGGTTCGGGCATCCTGTGTATCGTCACTTTCGGCACGGTGCAGCTCGATAAGCCGCTTGCCGTTGCTGCGTCGCACCACGGCGGAAATGCCGCTTTTGCTTAGTGCGGCAACGCTTTGCAGGATCAGGCGAGATACCTTTTTCGGCGTGATGCCCTCGCTGCCCACAGGGTCGATCTGCGCGGACAGCTCCGTGGGAGTGCCGATAAATTCCGTGCGGTCACGCATCAGTTCAGAGAGAAGAATGACGATCCGGCCGCCCAGCAGCTCCGGCTGCGTCCGGCTGTCCGACACCAGCTCCCACACATTTTCCGCGTTGCGCTCCAGCGTCAGCTCCCGGTACTCGATGTCGCGCCCGATGCAGGAGAGCGTCGCTCTGCCGCTGCCGCGCCTGTCCTCCACCAGCGTGAAGCTGGAATCCACCGCGCCGCTGATAGCCGTTGTGCCGGAGATACGGCTGAACACATCGTCGGCGAATTCTTTTCGCAGATGGTGGATCAGCAGAATGGCGATGCCGTGGGCATCCGCAATACGCTTCAGCGCGGAGAGGTCACGGTAGTCATTTGCATAGGTGTTGTCATAACCGGCGCCGCGGATCATTTGCAGCGTATCGATGATGATCAGCACCGTGTCGGGGTGCTCAGAGAGGAACGCGCAGAGCTGTTCCTCCAGACCCTTGCCGAGAGTGTCACTGTTGGTGGTGAAGTGGACGCTGGCGGGGGCGTCCTCCGTGATCTCGAACAAACGGTTCTGGATGCGGAGAGTAGAGTCCTCCAAGCAGAGGTAGAGCGTGGTGCCCTGCTTCACGCCCATGCCCCAGACGGATTCGCCCTTTGCCACCGTGACGGCCAGCCACAACGCCAGCCAGGACTTACCCACCTTGGGAGAGCCCGCGAGGATGTGCAGACCTTGAGAGATCAGCGTATCCACCACGAAGTTCAGCGGTGTGAGCGGCTGACTCATCAGCGTTTCACCGTCGATGGTCAGCAATCGGTTTTCTTTTTTCACTTTCGTTTCCTCCTGATAAAAGGATAAGGGCAGAGACCTCGCTGCAGTCGAGGCTCTAACCCTTTCGCTTGATTATTCTGTGTTTTTTGATAGAATGAGAATATCGCAAGACAGATGCAAAACGGATATGAGACAGGAGGCGGGCTTTTGAAGATCGGAACGGATCAGTATAACACGTTTGACACCATGACAATGGACTGCTGGAATGACCGTGTGTACTACGAGGGAAAGGAGTTTCCGGCTGGACATTTTGCAGCGGAGATCCTGAACTTTGCAGGTGCAATCCACGATCCTCTTCTGGAGCGTATTACTGTGCTGACGGCGCTTGTAGACGATTTGAGCACAGCCGAAAAGAGCAAGCGCCATGATATTGCGGCACAACTGAAACCACTGCTGTATGACACGGTTTCCTGGATATATACTTGCCCTCCGTTTTGCTATTGCGAAAGTCAAAGTGCATATGAGAATCTTGAACATGCTTTGAGCGAGGAGCGGCTCGATCAGGACTATGAGGAAGAGGAGGCGCATTTTCTGTACTTGGCGCTTTCCGCTTGCGAGCCGATCCTGAGAATCCTGGTGGCGATCTATAATTTTTGCCTGCTGATCCGCGCATTCGAGATGAAATATCTGCGCAGATTGAAGCGGCGTAATGCAGACGCCTTCGCAAAGGCGGCGCATGAGTGCTTTGATGAGGATGACAGCTTTCTGATCCTGCTGGAGCAAATGCCGTTTGGCGGGGTGGAGGAATTTTTCTCTTATCCAAGAGTTATCACAGGATTCAACTATTTTCAGGATGAGAACGATGAGGAAAAATGGAAAACCGCGCAGCGCGTGATTTGCAAGCGTGCCATTGACTTTTATGTGTTCGACCTGATGAACGGATTGCACCACGGCCACGCGCCCAGCCAGTGCCAAGGCTGCGGGAGATATTTTCTGACCACCAACGGTCACATCCCCAAATACTGCGACGGCGTCGCACCGCAGGACGATCGCTATACCTGTCGGCAGTATGGCGCGATGATGCACCAGAAGAAGCAGAACAAGCAGCACCCGGTCTACCGCCTGTTCAATACCCGAACCGGGACGATCCGCAAGCATCACCAGAGAGGAAAAATCTCCGATGACCTGCGACGAGAGGCACTGTATCTGGCGGAGAGTTATCGGGACAAGGCGCTGCTGGACAACGACTATGCCGCTGACGGATATGTGCGGGACATGGAATTGGAGCACATTTACGCGGAGGCAGAAAAGCGGCTGAAATGAGGAAGGGGGCGTTCCCATGGCGAAAAATATGTACACCGTTGCCGGGGACGGCCCCTGCAATGAAAAGCTGGCTTTGCGGGTACAAGCCGGAGACAAAAACGCCGCGGAGCGGCTTATCTCACAGAACCAAGGATACCTCACCGAACTGGCGCGGGCGTACACACCATGGTGTGAGCTGGAGGACTTGAAGCAGGAGGCGGCGCTGGCACTGCTGGACGCGGCAAGGCGCTTTGATCCCGCTTACGGAACGAAGCTGCTGACCTATGCGACGCCCGCCATAGAAGCGGCGCTGTCCGACTACGCCGCGCGGTACGCCTTTCCGCTGTCCGTCCCAACCAGCCGCGGCAGCCAGATCCGCACCGTGGCGCACCTCCGCGCCGAGGCGCAGAATACCTCTGATGCTGAGTTGGTCAAGGTGGTGTGCGGAGAACTGAATGTATCTGCCAAGGTAGCTGGGGCGTTGATAAAAGAATACCGGACGCTGTGCTGCGCACGGCAGTTAGGTGACGATGTGTCCTCCGTCAGCTGCGGCGGCGATCCTGCCGTGGCCTATGACCGCCTGATGCGCCGGACGCTGCTGATGCAGCGGATGGAGCAAGTATTGACGCCCAGAGAGCTGAATCTGGTGCGAAGCTCCCTTGGCATCGGTCAGCCGGACGAGGCTGGCATGACCTTTCAGGAGCTGGCCATTCGGCTCAACTACAACGGCCCCAGCGGCGCGGAGAAGGCGTACAAGACCGCGCTGCGGAAGCTGAAAAAGGACTTGTACGGTGGTGCCTACGGCAGGTGGCTCTCCGCGCAGAAAGCAATCCGTGCCGCCATAGCGGAAGCAGAGATGGACGCGGGGTACTACACGACACCGCAGAGAACCTGGGTATAGGTGAAACGCTATGTAGGGGAGCCTCACAATGGAGAACCGAATAACGACAGATTTTCACATTTTAAAGAAAATGCAATTGCCCTGCAATAAATTATCCTTTCCGTGCATTACACGGATGACAGGAGAAAAAAGCCCATGCTCAGTATGCTGATGACAACCGAATATGCGCCGGCGGAGGAGCGCCGCGAACTGCAGCGATTGCTCATCCGCGTTGCCGGTGGTGACCGTGACGCTTTGGCGGAGCTGTATCAGCGCACGCGCGCGGCGGTGTACGGCTTAGCGCTTTCCTACCTTAAAAACGCGCACGACGCGCAGGATCTCACACAGGATGTCTATGTGCAGGTGTGGGACTGCGCAGCGCAGTACCATTCCACCGGCTCGCCGATGGGGTGGCTGCTGACGGTCTGCCGCAACCTCTGCCTGATGCGCCTGCGGCGCGAAGAACGCCATGCCGCGCTCAGCGAGGAGGAATGGGACGCTATTCCCGCGCAGGAATGCGGTTTGGATGCCGACGAGCGTGCGCTGCTGCAAGGCGCGCTGGCAAACCTTGCTGACGAGGAGCGGCGCATCGTGCTGCTTCACGCGGTCACGGGCATGAAGCACCGGGAGATCGCGGCGCTGCTGGAGCTGCCGCTTCCCACCGTCCTGTCGAAATATCACAGAGCATTGAAAAAGATGCGAATTTTTCTGGAAGG
>CAKSDF010000129.1 GCA_934444695.1 uncultured Eubacteriales bacterium
GGCCACAAACACATTGCAAAGGGGAATAAGCTCGGCCGCCGCTGCAACCGCCTTTGCTTCTTTGTCGATGAGAAGAATGTTGAGCTTTCGTTTGTTTTGAGCCCTTTTAAGAACACGCTTTAAAAAGTTGAGCAGCAAGCGTGCCTTTATCTCACAGGCCTCGGTTATAAAATTTTCTCCTTCAAAAAGCTCTGTCGGAAAATTTTTTGAGGGGACAATGGATGCTCGCCTGTCCACCGTCGAAAAAAACATCTTTTTTAGCTTGGATTTGCGGGCTTTAGGAAAATATATTTCCAAATAAGAAATATCTTCTATGGTCTTTTGAAAAACGAGCGGCTTTTTACGGTGAAAAATTGCCTTAAATAGGTTTTTTATGCCCTTTTTCGGACAAATAATATCTAAGAAAAGCAGCATTTTAATCTCCCTGTTATTATTTTAACAAAAACACTTGAAAATCAGGCAAAAATATACTATACTGATGTGTGGCTGTGCAGACGGTCGTTTTTGTGTTGCACCGGATGGGTACAAAATGCCCTGAGAGGGGGCCGATTTCAGGTCAAAACCCATTTGCCTCTATCCGGTACAATATTCAATACATTAATAATTATATTTTGGAGGATATTTTTATGAACGCACTCAACAAAAAAACCATCGAAGACATTGATGTCAAAGGCAAGCGCGTGCTTGTACGCTGCGACTTCAACGTGCCCCTTAAGGACGGGGTCATCACCAACGACAAGAGAATTGTCGAAAGCCTTCCCACCATTAAATACATTCTCGACAACGGCGGCAGAGCCGTGCTTTGCTCTCATCTCGGCCGTCCCAAGGGAACCTTCAATATGGATTATTCTCTCGCCCCTGTGGCAAAGAGACTTTCCGAGCTGCTTGGCAAAGATGTAAAGCTTGCTTCCGATGTTGTGGGAGAAAGCGCAAAGAAGCTTTCGGCCGAGCTTAAAGACGGCGAAGCTATGCTCATCGAAAATGTGCGTTTCCATTCGGAAGAAGAAAAGAACGATCCCGAGTTTGCAAAAAAGCTTGCCTCTCTTGCCGATATTTACTGCAACGACGCTTTCGGAACCGCTCACCGCGCACACGCTTCCACAGCAGGCGTAGCTGCATATCTCCCTGCCGTTTGCGGATACCTTATTCAGAAGGAAATCAGCATTATGGGCGGTGCTCTTGAAAATCCCAAGCGTCCCTTTGTTGCCATTCTCGGCGGCGCCAAGGTTTCGGACAAGATCGGCGTTATAACCAACCTTCTCGATAAGGTCGATACCCTCATCATCGGCGGCGCTATGGCTTATACCTTCAAAAAGGCGGCCGGCGAATCCATCGGCACCTCCCTTTGCGAGGACGACAAGCTTGAGCTTGCCAATAACATTGTTAAGCTTGCCAAGGAAAAGGGCGTTAACCTTCTCTTGCCTCTCGACAGCCGCTGCGGAGACAAATACGATCCCGACTGCGATATGGTTGTTGCCAATGTAGAGGACGGAATTCCCGACGGATATATGGGACTTGACATCGGACCCCGCTCGGAGAAGCTTTTTGCCGATGCAGTTAAAGATGCCGGCACCGCAGTGTGGAACGGACCTATGGGTGTTTCCGAGTGGCCCCGTTTTGCCAACGGAACCATTGCCGTTGCAAAGGCTCTTGCCGATTCTGATGCCATTTCCATCATCGGCGGCGGTGATTCTGCGGCTGCAGTCGTAAAGCTCGGATTTGCCGATAAAATGACCCACATTTCCACCGGCGGCGGTGCTTCTCTCGAATTCCTCGAGGGCAAGGAGCTTCCCGGTATTGCCGCTCTTAACGATAAATAATTCTTTTTAAGGAGTCCTTTTAAATGAATAAAAAGCTCAGAAATGCCGTCATTGCCGGCAACTGGAAGATGAACAAAACTCCGGCCGAGGCCAAGGCTCTTATCGAAGAGGCAAAGCCCCTGCTTGAGAATGCCGACTGCGGCGTTATTATGTGCGTTCCTTTTGTGGATCTTTGCACCGCTCTCGAGGCAACAAAGGGCACAAATATCAAGATCGGCGCTCAGAACTGCCACTTTGAAAAATCCGGTGCATTTACCGGTGAGATCTCGGCTCTCATGCTTAAGGAAATGGGCGTTGAATATGTAATCCTCGGACACAGCGAGCGCCGCACCTATTTCGGCGACACCGACGAGACGGTAGCAAAGCGTCTTAAAGCCGCTCTCGAAAACGGCCTTAAGGGAATCCTTTGCGTCGGCGAATACAAGGAGCAGCGCGAGCAGGGCATTACCGCAGAGCTTGTGGCAATGCAGGTCAAGATCGCTCTTGGCGGACTTTCGGCCGAGCAGGTTAAAAATGTTATCATTGCATACGAGCCCATTTGGGCCATCGGTACCGGCCTTACCGCCACCGCCGACCAGGCCGATGAGGTCTGCAAGATCATCCGAGACACTGTTGCCGGTCTTTACGGCAAGGAGATCGCCGACGGTATGACCATTCAGTACGGCGGATCCATGAACGCTAAAAATGCTGCCGAGCTTCTTTCTAAGGAAAATGTAGACGGCGGACTTATCGGCGGAGCTTCCCTTAAAGCTCCCGACTTTGCAGCTATTGTTGAAGCCGCTTCAAAGTAAAGAGGTGCAACTATGAAAAAACCTGTTGTTTTAACAATAATGGACGGTTTCGGAATAAATCCCAACCATAAAAACAATGCCATTTATTCGGCCAAGACCCCTAATCTCGACAAATTTGTCGAAATGTATCCCCACACTCAGATCGGCGCATCGGGTATGGATGTCGGCCTTCCCGACGGACAGATGGGCAACAGTGAGGTAGGACATACCAATATCGGCGCAGGCCGCGTTGTTTATCAGGAGCTTACCCGCATAACCAAATCGATCTCCGACGGCGATTTCTTTGAAAATCCCGTGCTTGTGGGCGCAATGGACAACTGCATCGAAAAGGGTACCACCCTTCATCTTGCCGGCCTTCTTTCGGACGGCGGCGTGCATAGCCACAACACCCACCTTTGGGGACTGCTTGAGCTTGCCAAGAAAAAGGGCGTTAAAAATGTGTGCGTTCACGCCCTGCTTGACGGCCGCGATGTTCCTCCCGCCTCGGGTATAGAATATGTTAAGGAAGCATATAAAAAGCTTGAGGAGATAGGCATAGGCCGCCTTGCAACAATTGCCGGCCGTTACTACGGAATGGACAGAGATACCCAGTGGGGAAGGGTCCAAAAGGCATATAACGCCATTGCAAAGGGCGAGGGACTTAAATTCGATTGCGCCGTTGAGGCTCTCGAAAAATCCTATGCCACAAAGGACGAGGACGGCAAGTTCATTACCGATGAGTTTGTTGTTCCCACCGTTATCGGCGATTACAGCGGAATAAACAAGGACGATTCCTTCATTTTCTTCAACTTCCGCCCCGACCGCGCGCGAGAGATAACCCGTGCATTTGTCGATCCCGAGTTTAAGGGCTTTGAGCGGGAAATGATCCCTCTCTATTATGTTTGTATGACCGAGTACGACGCCACAATGCCTAATGTAAAGGTCGCTTTTGCTCCCGAAGAGCTTAAAATGACCATGGGCGAGACCCTTTCAAAGGCCGGACGTACCCAGCTTCGCATTGCCGAGACCACCAAGTATGCCCATGTGACATTCTTCTTCAACGGCGGCGAGGAGGTCAAGTTCGACGGCGAGGACAGAATCCTTATCCCCACTCCCGATGTCTCGACCTTCGACCTTAAACCCGAGATGAGCGCATATCCCGTTTGCGACGCCGTTTGCGAGGCCATCGAAAGCGGAAAGTACGATGTGGTCATTCTCAATTTTGCCAACTGCGATATGGTCGGACACACCGGCATTTTCGACGCGGCCGTAAAGGCTGTGGAAACAGTGGACGAGTGCGTCGGACGGGTGGTTAACTCCACCCTTAAAATGGGCGGCGTGACTCTTATAACCGCCGACCACGGCAACGCCGACTGTATGGCTTCCGACGACGGAACCCCCTTCACCGCTCATACCACCAATCCCGTTCCCTTTATCGTTTGCGGCTACGGTGATTGCAAACTGCGCGAGGGCGGCCGTCTTGCCGATATATCTCCCACAATGCTTAAAATCCTCGGTATAAAACAGCCCGAGGAAATGACAGGAGAGAGTATCATTGTCGACTAAAAGAAAAACCAAAAAGAAAAGCGACGAAAAAATGTGGATATATGCCGTTATCGCCGTTGTGACCGTGCTTGTGGTTTTCGCCCTTATAAAAATTCTCGGAAGAAAACCGCAAACCGTCGATCCGGCAGACTCTTCGGACGTCAGCCTGGCGGTATCGGTGGCCACTCAGGAGCAAAGCGATGCTTCCGATGGGACCGAGTCTTCCGCTGAGAGCACCGCCGAAAGCACCGAGTCTAAGGATGAAGCATCGGTTGCTCAAAGCGGCGGACAAAGCTCGGGCGGACAGCAGAGCGGCAGCGGCTCAGGGGGCAGCTCTTCTCAAAGCTCCTCGTCGTCAAAATTAGGCGGCGATTACATCAACTATACCGTTTCGGGTGCGGCCGAGGCCGACCAGTGGTATCTTCAGATAGCAAGCGTGGCTCATCCGCTGCCCGAAGGGTTTGTTCAGCCGTCCACAACCACCATTGACAGTGCGGGCAGAGAAATCGACAGCCGCATTGTCGGCGCATATAAGGATCTTGTGAACGCCGCAAAGGCAGACGGATTAAACATTTATCCTATTTCCGCATTCCGTCCCCACAGCACTCAGGTTTCGCTCTTCAACAACAGGGTCGAGCGGGCCAGAAACGACGGCTATGCCGATCCCGAGGCCGAGGCCGCACGTCATGTGGCGAAGCCGGGAACAAGCGAACACGAGCTTGGTCTTGCAATTGATTTTAACAGCGTGGACGAAAGCTACTTCCGCAACACGGCCGAGGCTAAGTGGCTTGCCGCTCATTGTGCCGAATACGGATTTGTCATTCGTTATCCCGAGGACAAGGAATCGGTGACCGGCATTATATACGAGCCGTGGCACCTTCGCTTTGTTGGCGTTAAGCACGCAAAGCGTATGAACGAGCTTAATATGTGCCTCGAAGAATACTGCGAGTACATAAAATCGGGAAATAGCTGAAAAACGGTTTAAAAATCGTTGACTTTTTGGTCAAAAAGAGGTATAATTTCTATTATATAGAGTCTTGAATTGTCTGTTGTGCCCATTTGGCGCGGAAAAGGCCTTTAAAAAGGGCGAAAAGGCGGATCAAGAAATTCTGTAAAGTCAAAAACTGGAGGGAACGCCAATGAAACGCTCAGGTAAGGTTACCTTTGTCGTCGTTGCACTTCTGATATTTGCGTTCGCCTATGTCTCGTTCTTCGGAGTGAGCAACTACTACGGCGACACAAAGCACATCATCTTTAAAGGCACCGATGACATTAGGTGGGGTATCGACATCCAGGGTGGTGTTGAGACCATTTTCACGCCTGATGTAGCGGAAGATGAAGTTTCGGGAATAACAGCCGCAGATATGACGGCCGCCGAAACCATCATAACAAACCGTTTGGTAAACAAAAATATCACCAACTACGAAATCTACACCGACAACGAAAATCATCAGATAATCGTTCGTTTTCCGTGGCAATCGGACAA
>CAKSDF010000130.1 GCA_934444695.1 uncultured Eubacteriales bacterium
CGGCAATCTTATAGGCGTTCATAGTGTGCTCGTATCCCGCAAAGGCCGATACCAGCATTATAAGGGTACTTTCGGGAAGGTGAAAATTGGTGACCAGTCCGTCCATACACTTGAATTTATACCCGGGATAGATAAAAATATCGGTCTTGCCCGAGCATTCCTCCATTGTACCGTCATCCTTTGCAGCGGCTTCAAGGGTGCGGCAGCTTGTTGTACCGATGCAAATCACCCGTTTGCCCGCCGCCTTTGTGGCATTTATCAGTTCGGCGGTGGATTTAGGTACATAGTATCTCTCGGTGTGCATAAGGTGATCCTCGATTTTTTCCTCCTTGACCGGGCGGAACGTACCGAGTCCCACGTGAAGCGTAACGTATCCTACATTAACGCCCTTGTCTTTAAGACGTTTAAACACATCGTCGGTAAAATGCAGTCCCGCAGTGGGAGCGGCGGCCGAGCCGAGGTGCTTTGCATATATAGTTTGATAGCGGGAATTATCCTTCAGCTTTTCGGTTATATATGGCGGCAGGGGCATATTTCCGATCTTATCGAGTATTTCATAAAAATTGCCGTCGTATTCAAAGCTTATGACCCTGTTGCCGTCGTCGCGGACATTCTTAACTTCGCAGGTCATCATACCCTCGCCGAAAGAAAACCTATCCCCCGTTTTGGCTTTTTTGCCTGGGCCTGCAAGACACACCCAGCTTCCGTCGGGCTGCTGTTCGAGAAGCAAAAATTCCACCACGGCGCCGGTAGGAATTTTGGTTCCGTAAAGGCGGGCAGGAATGACCTTGGTGTCGTTTAAAATTATGGTGTCTCCCTCGTTTAAAAGGTCGGGCAGGTCGAAAAATTTAAGGTGTTCGATCTCCCCCGTTTCCTTGTTTAAATGCATAAGGGAGGAATTATCTCTTTTTTCGCAGGGATGCTGAGCAATCAGCTCCTTTGGCAGGTCATAAAAAAAATCGCTTTTGTTCATTTTTTCCCTTCTTTTCGTTTGACAAAGTCGATGTGAAATGATATTATTATTAGAAGTAATTTGTATTATAGTACAAATGCGTTTCTTTTACAAGCCATTTATTAAATTCTGAGGGATTAAATAATGAAAAAATATAATGTGGGCATAATCGGTGCAACCGGAATGGTGGGACAGCGCTTTGCAACGTTGCTTGAAAATCATCCCTGGTTTACCGTATCGGCTCTCGCCGCCAGCAGCCGCTCGGCCGGAAAGAAATACGAAGATGCCGTAGCAGGCCGTTGGGCAATGGATACCCCTATTCCCGAAAGTATGAAGGGTATGGTGCTTTTCGACGCGGTGGAAGACAAAGAAAAGGTCGCCGAAAAATGCGACTTCGTTTTCTGCGCCGTGGATATGAAAAAGGACGAGATATTAAAGCTTGAAGAGGACTATGCAAAACTTGAATGTCCCGTTGTTTCCAACAACAGCGCCAACCGCAAGACCCCCGACGTTCCTATGGTCGTTCCCGAGCTTAACGCCGACCACATTGAAATCATAAACGCGCAGAGAAAGCGACTGGGCACCAAAAAGGGCTTTATCGCCGTCAAATCCAACTGCTCGCTTCAGTCCTATGTTCCCGCCCTATTCCCTCTTGAAAAATATTGCCCCGAAAAGGTGCTTGTGTGCACCTATCAGGCCATTTCCGGCGCAGGAAAGACCTTTGAGCGCTGGCCCGAAATGATAGACAACGTTATCCCCTACATAGGCGGCGAGGAAGAAAAATCCGAGCAGGAGCCTTTGAAGATATGGGGACACATCGAAGGCGATAAAATTGTCAACGCCACCCGTCCCGCCTTCACCGCTCAGTGCATCCGTGTGCCGGTAACAAATGGCCATCTTGCCGCCGTATTTGTTACATTTAAAAACAAACCTACAATAGAGCAGATGAAAAAAGACTGGAAGGAATATGCCGGAGAGGCACAGCGCCTTGAGCTTCCCAGTGCTCCGAGACAGTTTTTGAATTACTTTGAGCAGCCCGACCGTCCCCAGATCCATTCCGAAAGAGAGCTTGAGCACGGAATGGCCATTTCCATCGGCCGACTGAGAGAAGATACCCAGTATGACTATAAATTCGTTTGCCTTTCTCACAACACCCTCCGCGGCGCGGCCGGCGGTGCAGTACTGCTTGCCGAGCTTCTTGCCGCAAAAGGATATATGGATTGATAAACATAAATTTTTGGAGGTAGTTTTATGTCATCAACAATTTTTACCGGAGTTGCAACAGCTCTCATCACCCCCATGCACGAGGATGGAAGTGTAAATCTTTCTAAGATTGATGAAATAATAGAAGAACAGATCGAAGGTGGCGTTGCGGCCATCGTTTCCTGCGGAACGACCGGAGAAGGCAGCACACTCAGCCGCGAGGAACACATCGACGTTATGCGCCACACAATCAAGGCGGTCAACCACCGTATTCCGGTCATCGCCGGCACCGGAAGTAACGATACCGCCTTTGCGGTCGAGCTTTCAAGAGAGGCTGAGGAAATGGGCGCAGACGGCCTTTTGCTTGTCTCCCCTTATTACAATAAAGCTTCTCAGAAGGGCCTTATCGAGCATTATACCCACATTGCCGACAGGGTCAACATTCCCATCATTCTTTACAATGTTCCCTCCCGCACCGGCACAAGCATTTCCTGCGACACATACAAGGTCCTTTCAAAGCACAAGAACATTGTAGCCTTGAAGGAAGCCAACGGAGATATTTCAAGCGTGGCGCATACCGTCTTTGCGGAGAAGATCTCGACATTTATTCGGGTAACGACGATCAGGTCATTCCTATGATCTCCCTGGGCGGAAAAGGCGTTATATCGGTATTTTCAAACTTTGCGCCTAAAATTATGTCCGAGATAACCGGTCTTGCCCTTGACGGTAAATTCAAGGAAGCCACCGCACTCCAATGTAAGTATCTCGACCTGATGAACAGTATGTTTATCGACGTCAATCCCATTCCCGTTAAGGAAGCAATGAACCTTCTCGGATACGAGGTGGGTCCCTGCCGTCTGCCCCTCTGCTCCACCACTCCCGAAAAGCTTGAAAAGATCAAATCGGCTTTAAAAGGCGTAGGTCTTCTTTAATTTCTTATATCCTACGATCTTTATTAAATTTGCGATACAGCAATTTCACTTAAAACACACTGCTTAAATTACCGAGGATGTGAAAAATATGGTTAAAATATTTCTTTCCGGCTGCAACGGAAGAATGGGTCAGGTCATAAATTCCTGCGTATGTGCAAGGGACGACTGCGAAATCGTTGCGGGTGCCGACGTTTTCACCGAACAGAAGAACGGTTTCCCTGTTTTTAAAAGTATAACCGAGTTTGACGGGGACTGCGATGTCATAATCGACTTTTCAAATCCTTCCGCTCTCGACGGTATTCTCGATTTTGCCACAAAAAAGAAAATTCCTGCCGTTCTTGCAACAACGGGATATTCCGATGAACAAAAAGAGAAAATCACAGCCGCTTCCAAAATCACCCCCATTTTCTACACCGCCAATATGTCCATCGGCGTTAATCTCATTGCCGAGCTTTGCAAGAGAGCGGCCACCGTGCTTGAAGATGATTTTGACATTGAAATAATCGAAGCTCACCACAATCAAAAGCTCGACGCTCCTTCGGGAACGGCAAATATGCTTGCCGAAGCGGTTATCAAGGGCTGCAACAACAAAAAGCAGCTTGTATACGACCGCCACGATCGCCGTCAGAAGCGTGACAAGGATGAAATAGGCATGCACGCCATCCGCGGAGGCACCATAGTGGGCGAGCACTCGGTTATGTTCGCCGGAAGAGACGAGATTATAACCATTTCCCACTCTGCCCGGTCCCGCGAGATTTTTGCTGTCGGCGGACTCAATGCCGCGCTGTTTATGGTCGGCAAACCCGCAGGGCTCTATAATATGGGCGACCTTATCGGAAAGTGCTGAAAACAAGGAATTATTGTTTTTAAAAGCAGCAATACAGCGACTATAAAGCTACAAAGCGACGCCGCACAAATTTAAAAAACCGACAGCAGTGCTGTATAAATTCCATATGGCCGTCAGAAGCACTTCATAAATTCCAAACAGCAGAATATCACTGCGCAGCGTGGCGGCAACCCCATAACCCTTTTCAGGAAGGACGGAAAAACCTTATGGCATATAAAATCACATTCACCGAAGATGTAACCCTTGTTGTGCTGGACGAAGCGCCGGCCGATCTTTGCTTTGTGGCCTCGGCTTTTGAAGCCCTTGCAGACAATAAGATAAATATCGATATGATTTCTCAGTCCCCTCCAAAGGGCGTTTGCTCCCGCCTCGCCTTTACCCTTTCGGATAGCGACCTCGGAAAGGCTCTTGAAACCATTTCAAAGCTCAGAGAGGTTTTTCCCGGCATAAAAATCTCGGTCAGCAGCGGAAATACAAAGCTGCTCATCAGCGGCGAGGAAATGAAAAACAACTACGGTATTGCGGCCAAGGCATTTAAAGCGGTTGCGGCAACCCACGCCGATGTCAGAATGATAACCACCTCTGAAATCGATATATCCATGCTTGTAACGGGGCTTGATCTCGAACTTATCGAAAGCAGTCTTAACGCAGCTCTTAATTTCTGACAGCCAATGTACTGCAACATCATAAAAATATTATAATATTTAAGACCGTCGAAACAACTTTCGGCGGTCTTTTTTGCGGCCTTGTGCATATAAATGTCTTGTGAATGTACAAAGCAAAGGCACTAAAAAAACAGGCTTTACCAAATACAAAACACGAAAGAAAGTGGAAAATGAGAAACTCAAGATTTCTTGTTTTAATGGTGACAACGGCCGTTTTTGTTTGCGGAGTACTTTATGCGGGAGGCGGCGCAAGGGACATTTTTATGTCGGCGGCGATTTATTCATCGGCTCTGCAAATGATGAAGATCACAAGCGGAAAGGCAGGAAAAGCCGGAAACACCACTGTCAATAACGAGATGTCGGCCGAACAGACAAACGACAGTCCTCCGAGCGATGCCTCATCAACCGATGAACAGCAGCAAAGCCCTAATCCTCTGCCCGCCGAGCGGCCTACCGATGTGGATACAGGCGACATAAAAACCGTTTCGCTTGAAACCTCGGCAGGCAATTCCGCTGCGGACGGAATCCATTATAACAATACAACCGGCGTGGACATCGATGTTCCTTCCCTGCTTGCCGAGGGCCTGCCCTTTACCATAGAGCAGTCGAGCGAGCCGCAGGTACTCATTTACCACACCCACGGCACCGAGTGCTATTCCGATTCCGACAGCGGTTATTACATAAAAGAAAACGATTCCACCCGTTCGACCGACACTTCAAAAAACACCATACGGGTAGGCGACGCCATTGCCGAAGTGCTGAATAACAACGGCATCGTCACCATAAACGACCGCACGATGCACGACAAGGACAGCTATACCGGAAGCTATTCCCGTTCGGAAAAGACGGTCAGAGAGTATCTTGAAAAGTATCCGTCCATAAAAGTGGTCATCGACGGACACAGGGATTCAATCACCCAATCAAACGGCACAAAAATCAAGCCCACTGCCGAAATAAACGGCAAAAAGGCCGCCCAGGTTATGGTGCTTGCGGGATGCGAAAGCGGGGACG
>CAKSDF010000131.1 GCA_934444695.1 uncultured Eubacteriales bacterium
GCGGCAGCTGGACGAGCTTACCCGCCAGCTCAATGCCAAGACCGATATGCCCGACACCGAGAAGCTTGGCATAATTTTTGCCGTTGCCTACCGCGACATAGAAAACAAAAACAAGGCGGTAAGCGAAAAGATAAGAGAATACGCCAATATGATGTTCAATCGTATGGCTAAATATCAGAACGAGGTAGCCGACATTGTCGATTCGGTCAACGAGATGCAGAAAAAACAGAAGGAAGCGCTGACAAAGTTATGCGGTGAGGCGGTTGAAAAGCTTGATATGCTGACCGCCGCATCGGATCAGACCATAAGGGATATGCACAAAATAGAAACCAGCCGCGATGCCATTACCGGTCAGATTGAAAATATGATAAGCGAGACCATCGACACTCAGAAGGCCCTTAATTCCCGCACCGATTTTTAAAGCCGCGGGTTTGCTTGGTGTTTTTAGGTCGGCAATGTCCGGCCGTAAAAAGCCTTAAACCGCTTTTTGCTATCGGAGAGAATGAAAGATCGAAGGATATTGTTATGTCTGAAAAAACTTTAATGCCCGAAACGCTTTTTGCGTTTTTAAAATCTAAAATAAACAAAATACGCACGACCGCCTTTTTGTCGGCGCTACTTTGCGGAATTGCCGCCCATTTTTACCGAATTACCAATTGGCTTCCCAACTGGGATTCCCTTGTTTTTCGCAACGATCCTCAGCATATGGAACCCCTCGGACGGTGGTTTTTATCCTTTACCTCAAGCTTGAGCACGGGATATGAACTGCCCTGGCTAAACGGGATTTTGGCACTGCTTTTTGTGGCGCTGGCAGCTGTATTTGTGTGCGAGACTCTTGATATTAAAAAGCGGGCGTCGGCCGCCATGATAGGCGGAATGACCGCCACATTTCCCACCGTCATATCCACCTTTACATATTGTTATGTTGCCGATGCATACTGCCTGTCCTTCCTTTTTGTATGTGTCGCCTGCTTTCTTCTGACACGCAAAAAGGGTGCTTTGAACACTGCTGCTGCGGTGGTGCTTATGACACTTTCCCTCGGCATATATCAGGCATATATTACGGTGGCTGCGGCGCTTCTTACCTGTGTGCTCATTCTCGGCCTTGTCACAAAAGCCGACAGCCCCCTATGTTCTCTTAAAAAGCTTGCAAAATACGCTTTGTGTGTTGTGGCATCGGTTTTGTGCTACTATCTTATTTGGCAGGCGGTAATGGTGCTCGGGCATATGTCGGCGTCGGATTATCAGGGGATTTCCCAAACCACCGAGCTTGAAAACTTTTCTCTTTCCTCGGCTGTGGGCGCATCCCTTTATTACTTCTATAAGTTCTTTGTGGATTTTTCCACCGGCATAAATGTTTATTCGATCGTGAATCTGGCGATTTTTGCCGTGGTAGGAGCGGGATATGTAGTTTTAGCGGCCAAAAAGGTAAGAGAATGGGCACTTCCGCTGCTTGTCGTATATGTTATATCTGTGCCCTTCGGCTGCTCGGTCCTTTATTTTGCAAACAGCAATCTTGATTATCATACCCTTATGAAAATGAGCTTTTTCATAGTGTATATATATCTCATAATGCTTTATGAAAAGCTGGAATTTAAAACGCAGGTTTTAAACGTCGCCAGGTGTTGGGCGATTGTCGGACTGTGCGCCGTCATGATATATTCAAACATCTGTACCGCGAATGTGGCCTACCACAAGCTTCAGATGGCCTTTGAAAAATCCTACGGAATACTGGTCAGAATATCCGACCGTATAGAGACCCTCAACGGGTCTGAAAAAACAGGGCGGATACTGGTTATCGGCAGGCTTGAAAATTCCGACGATTATTCCATTGATTTTCCGCCCGAAATAACCGGCACGACCAATGGCCTTATCGTGCGCCACGACGATGAAGTGGTGGGGCAGAGCGTAATGACATCGGCCCTTAACGATTACTGTGATTTATCTCTCGATTTTATTTCCGGAACCGAGGCGCAGGAAATCGAAAGCCGCCCGCAGATCGCGGCAATGCCCTGCTGGCCAAATGAAGGCTCGGTCGTTAAAACCGAGGACGGAATTATCGTTGTTAAGCTGAGCGAGCCGCCAAGCAGCGCAACCGAGACCACGGCCGACAGCTCGGCTGAGTAATACGGGAGAAAGGGGAGCGTCAAATGGGTTTTGAACCGCATATTTATTATTGCGCCGACGATTTCGGCCTGACCGAAAAAAGCTGTGCCCGCATTGAAGAAGGGTTAAAAAAGGGCTGCTTAAATAAAATAAGCGTGCTTTCAAACGCTCCCGTTTCCGATATAAAGGAAAAAACCGATGATCTTTTCGGTGCAAGGCTTTGTATTCATCTTAATTTTGTTGAAGGGCACTGCGTCGGGCAAAAAGAGCAGCTTTCCCTTTTGACCGACAAAAACGGGAATTTCAAGTATTCCTTTGTGGGACTTTTGAAGCTGTCGATTTTCAAACGAAAAGAATTTGTCCGCCAGATAAAATACGAAACGGCGGCGCAGATAGAAAAAATGCGCTCGGTTTTCGTTCAAAATGCGCCGATCTTTTTGGACAGTCATCAGCACACCCATATGATACCCGCTGCTTTTTCCGCCCTTTGCGAGGCTTTAGACGAGCAGGAAATATCGGCAGATTACATAAGGATTCCCTGCGAGCCGATAACCCCGTTTTTAAAAACTCCATCGCTTTATCTGCGGTATCTTTCAAAAAATCTTATAAAACAGATGCTGCTCAATTTTTTCGGCTGTATAAATCGGAAGAAATTCAAAAAAAACGGGGCAAAAACGGCAGCTTTTTTCGGTATAATGTTTTCGGGCAATATGGAGCAAAAGGTCGTTAAAAAGCTGCTGCCCCAATATGTTGAATACGCAAAAAAGCGCGGCTGCGACATCGAGGTGCTTTTCCACCCCGGCTTTGTAAAGGATGACGAGCAAAACGAAATTCCCGGCAACATAAAATTTAAGGACTTTTACCTTTCGGCGGGGAGGGAAAATGAGTATAGGGCGGTTATGACGCTGAAGTAAACGGCGCCCGACCGCCATTTGTTTTGCAAGACAATAAAAAAGGAGCAACGGTGAAAAACCGCTGTTCCTTTTACTTTTTTATTGAGCTTTTGTTTCCTTAAACGTTTACAGAAAGGAGCGGACGGTGCTTTGTTTTTAGATTGCAAACCGCCTTATTCGTCGAGAAATTCGTCGATGATATATCTCGGGCGGGCCTGTACCTCCTCATATATCCGCGCAATGTAATGCCCGATTATTCCGAGGGTCAGCATTATTATGCTTCCGATAAAAAGTATGAGAAATATGACGGTGGTCATACCTTCAATGGCTCTGCCGACGATCTTGTCAACCAGGCTCCATATGCCTACGATTATCGAAATGATGAAAACCAGCGCCCCGCACCAAGTCACCATCTGCATGGGGTGGGTGGTAAAGCTTGAAATGGAGGTCATAGCATATTTGAAAAGCTGTTTTTTTGACCATTTTGAACTTCCGCCGATCCTTTCCCGTACACCGTATGTCACCGAGGTGCTTTTGTATCCTACCCAGGACGAAAGGGTACGGAAAAACATTTTGTGCTCGGGCATTTTTGTCAGCGTGTTGACCACCTTGCGGTCGAGCAGCTTGAAATCGGAAGCGTTGCGCATATCTATCCTGGTTATTTTGGTCATTATGTTATAAAAGAAATTTGCAAAAGCACGGTGCAAAACGCCCTCCCGACCGCGGCAGGATTTTACCCCTTCAATGACCTCAAAGCCCTGTTCCCACAACCGATACATCTCGGGCAGCTTTTCGGGCGGGTGCTGAAGGTCGCAGTCCATAACCGCCACGCAGTCGCCTTTGCAGTGTTTAAGTCCTGCGAAGATTGCCGCGTCCTTTCCGAAATTGCGGGTAAATCTTACGCCCTTTATCCGGCTGTCCTTTTGATGCTCGTCGCAAATGATCTGCCAGGATTTGTCCCTTGAACCGTCATCCACAAAAACCATCTCAAAGGCGATGCGCTGGTCGGTCAGTATTCTTTTTATTTCTTTTACCGCCCCCGAGACGGTTTCCTCTTCATTATAAACGGGAATGACGATCGAAAGCATTTTTAGTCCCCACCGTTCCTTAAAATGTCATAAACTGATTAAAAACAATTATATAACATTTTTTCACGTTTTGCAACAAAAACCTTAGGGCTTTTGACGGGGCTTTCGCGAAAAAGGATTAGCTGCCAAATGCTTAATACTTTGATAAAATAAAATCAAGAAAATATCTGCTTCTTTGTCCGTTTGTCCGGGTGACGCTCCTCGCTCTTTAAAGCAAAAAAAGGCGTCAGAGACTTCGGAAATCTCGATTACGCACCGTCGGTTTTGCCGGCTGAATGCTTATTTTTCTTTACCGCTGTTTTCTGTTTTTTGCTCAGCGTTTATTACATTATCGGCATTGCTCTGACTTTCGTCTTTGTGTATAGGTTCCGAGCCTTTGCTTGAATCATTGCTTTCCTGCACAGCCTTTGTGCTATTGTCGATTTTTATGTTTCTGCTTTCAAGCTCGGCACCGTATTTGAATATCAGCGAAACGAGAATTAGCATGATGCCGATTGCAACCCCGCTGTAATTTTCGGCTCTTCCGATACTGTTGACTCCCTGACCTATTGCGACAGCCTCCGAGGCGGCAATTGCCACTGCGGGGATATAGATAAACTGAATTCCAAGCTTTTTGAGCCGCTTTGAGCCGCTTTCGGTAAAAGGTGTGCCGTCGGCAAGCTCGGATTTTAAGTAACTTCCGCAAAGGCTGAACAAGATCGCTCCTGCGGTGAGCATAAACGCGGCAGCCAGCATCTCGACAAACTTTTGTATAAGGACGGTTTCATTCTCGAAAAGTTCAAGGGGTTGGCCGAAAAGGGAAAATATCGTTCCGCCGTAGTTCTCGGTTAAGGCACAAAAAGCCGCCACGGCAAAAATCGCCGCTCCGACAATGCAAAGTATCTTTGCAACCTTAACGAGGGTTTTAAATATGCTAAAGGTTTTTTGAATTGTTTCAAGTGATTTCATTATGTTTTGCTCCTTCTTAAAAATCCGTGTTGCATAAACTGCTTTGTTCGATCTCGTTTAATGTTTTCTGATTTGTTACAGTTCTCTTACCGCCGCCGATGTTTTGCAACAGGGGATGCATGGCTTTACGCAAGTGGTCTTTATCTTTTGAAGATTTCGGAAAGATCTGCGACCTTGCAGCCCTTGTTTTCATAATAGGCAAGCATCTCGGGCAGCTTCCTTTTATCATAGCTTGTAATGCAGTCCGACAGCACATGAACGGTATAGCCGCTTTTCCTCATATTATAGCAGGTGGATTTGATGCAGGCCGCGGCGTCTGCGCCTGCAATATAAAATTCTTCAATGCCGTTTTCCTTGATAAAATCCGCAAACTCCTCATTTGTCAATGCATTGCTTCTTGACTTTGTGAAAATGTGATCGGATACGATTTTCATTTCAGGGACAAATTCTGCGCCGTGGGTGCCGGGCTTAAATGTTTTTGTCCCTGCAGACAGATTGTTATGCTG
>CAKSDF010000132.1 GCA_934444695.1 uncultured Eubacteriales bacterium
AGGCCCCGTATATGTCCTTCCTGCGGACAGAAGGTCGTCAGAGAGGCCGACGAATCGGCCATAAGATGCCTAAATCCCGAGTGCCCGGCGCAGCTTGTGAGGAACCTCATTCACTTTGCTTCGCGCGGCGCGATGGACATCGAGGGACTGGGCGATGCGGTTATAATGCAGCTGGTCGACAGGGGACTTATAAAGCTTCCTTCCGACATTTACGACCTGAAGGCCGAGCAGATCGCCGACATCGAGCGTATGGGCGAAAAATCGGCTCAGAATCTCATCAATGCCATTGAAAAATCAAAATCAAACGAGCTTTGGCGGCTGATATTCGGACTGGGCATAAGGCACATCGGCGAAAAGGCCGCAAAGCTTATGGAAAACAGCTTTCCCGATATGGATGCCATTGCAAAGGCAACCTGCGACGATCTTTTGAAAATAGACGGTTTCGGTCAGATTATGGCCGACTGCGTTGTCGAGTTTTTCTCGTCAAAAGGTACTGCCGAGCTTTTAGAGCGGCTTAAAGACACAGGCGTTAATATGAAATCAAAAGAAAAAACCGCCGAAAACACCTTCGGCGGAAAGACATTTGTTTTGACCGGCACCCTGCCCACCCTTTCGAGAAACGAGGCTACCGAGATGATCGAAGCAAGGGGAGGAAAGGTTTCCTCATCGGTTTCAAAAAAGACCGATTATGTTTTGGCTGGGGAAGCGGCCGGAAGCAAGCTTTTGAAGGCACAGACCCTCGGCATAGAGATAATTTCCGAGCAGAGATTCATAGAGATGATGGGACAGTGATCCCGCAGAACTCATAACGATCTCACCAATCGGAAAAGTACGCTGTTACCGCGTCTATATACAAAAAATTGGTATGAATATTATTAATCTGTTTGCATTAGCCTTTTTGTATTGACCCTGCATTAACCCTCTTTGTTAAACTGGTCGACAAACCATATGTTTTTAACCGAGAATTCCTTGCCCTTCAGATATTCGAGGCTTTCGGCGTCGGTCTTAAAATCAAACCGTAGCTTATATGAGCAAAGGGCCTGATGAACGAATCCCTTTTTGCGGTCGGCGGCGTTTTTGCCGTATTTTCCGTCTCCCAAAAGGGGATGGCCGAGATAGGCCATATGCGCTCTTATCTGATGTGTGCGGCCGGTGAGCAGCTCGATTTCAAGCAAGGATATCCCGTTTTTATAAGAAAGCACCTTATAACGGGTTTTAACCGTCAGGCGGCCCTCCTTCGGAGCATCATAGATTTTAACAAGATTTTTGTCGCTGTTCTTTTCCAAAAAGCCTTCGATAGTATCCGATTGCTTTTCCGGCTTTCCGTGGACAAGGCAGAGATAATATTTTGATATTTCCCGATCCTTTATCTTTTGGTTCAGAATACGCAGAGCGTCGGCGGTTTTAGCCGCGATTACGATGCCGCAGGTATTTCGGTCGATGCGGTTGGCAAGGGCGGGGCAGAAGGAGCTTTCGCTCTCCGGTTTAAACTCTCCCTTTTCAAACAGATACCGTTTAACGCGGTTTATAAGGGTATCGCCGTATTCTCCCTCGGCAGAATGGCAGAGTAGCCCCTCGGGCTTGTTTAATAGCATTATGTTTTCGTCCTCATAAACTATGTCTATTCTTTTGCCGGCCTTTAAAAAGTCGTAATTATCGTTTTTCTGCTCTAAAAAAAATTCGTCGTTTATATAAAGCTCGAGCACATCGTTTTCGCGAAGCCGATCGGATATGGCGGCTTTCTTGCCGCAAAGCTTTATCCTTTTGGTGCGTATGTATTTATACATCAGCGACTTCGGAAGAGAGGGCAAGGCTTTTGATATAAATTTGTCAAGGCGCTGATTTGCGTCGTTTTTACCAATAATATATTTTTTCACTAACTTTTCACCCTTGGGAGGGATATTATTATGTCATCGGAAATACACGCAGGACACCGAGAAAGACTGCGTAAACGTTTTGAGGAAAACGGATTTGCCGGTTTTCAGCAGCACGAGATACTTGAGTTTATACTGGGATACGCTATACCGCAGAAGGATCTTAATCCCATTGCACACGCTCTTATAAACCATTTCGGAAGTCTGTCGGCGGTGCTGGACGCGTCGGTAGACGATCTTAAAAAGGTGGACGGTATCGGCAGCTATTCGGCGGTTTTTATCAATATGTTTCCCAAGCTTTTCAGAGTTTACAGCGAATCGAGAGGCCGGAAAAAAGCCCTTTATTCGGCCGACGATGCGGGAGAGTTTTTAAAGCCTAAGTTTTTCGGCCTTAAATACGAGATTATTTACGGAATATTTCTCGACAGCAAGTGCTCGATTTTAAAGCACTGCATTTTATCCGAAGGAAACATCAATTCGGTGCCTATGTGTACAAGAAAGATCTGCGAAATAGCCTTTCAGACAGGTGCAACCACCCTTGTCATCGCCCACAACCATCCAAGCGGCATTGCGCTGCCCTCTAAAGACGATATATACAACACGGCCAATCTTTCAAAAAGCATAAAGGATTTTGATATTATGCTTATGGACCATTTGATTTTTGCCGACGATGATTATATCTCTTTGGCAAGCTCCAGAGATTTTGACGAAATTTTTCAAGGCAAGTGGCCAAGGGGATAATCACAAGGTCTTTGTTCTTTTTAAGCAGAAAGCAGAGAGTTTAATCGCGTTTGCAAGGTTTTTATTCAAGTGTTTTATAGGCCGGCGGCAATGTGCATATAACATATAATCGGTTTAATCCCGTGGTATTAGCACCGATAAGGCATATGGTCGGCGGGAGCGGTTTTACATATCCGTTTATTATTTATCAATTAATATTTTATCCGATGTACGGAAGGCTTGTTTGTTTTTCCGTGCATCGGTTTTTGTTTTAAGAAAATGCTGCCTGCTGTTTAAACGCAGCGCGAAAATACACGCGATTTCAACAAAAGAAGACTTCACACATTCGTTTGACCTATACAAGTCATAAAGCCGGCTCTTTGATAATATATCTTATTAAGGATAAAATCAACGAGGAAAGAAGTGGCTTTTATGGAAATAACTCTGGAAAAACAAAACATCCTGACCGAAAACACCCTTTCGGAAGAAATTCTCGAACAGGCGATCGACAACGAAATAATGTTGCCCGATTTTTGCGGCAGTATGGGCAGAATACTCAAGTGCAGCGCAAGAGGAAAGATCATTTCAAAGAGAATCGTAAACTCGGTGCTTAACATCGACGGAAACGTTTTCCTAACGGCTTTTTATATCGATGAAAACGGATGCCTTAAAACCTTCGATCAAACGCTCTCTTTTTATCGGGAACTAAACCTAAAAAAAGATGCCGACATAACGCCTTTGGTCAGATGCAAGATCGAGCACATAAGCTGCAGGATGTTAAGTCCCAGAAAGATTGAGGTGCACGGATCGCTGTCCATATCGGTAAAGCTGATTGAAAGCAGCAGCAGGCAGTGCATCAAAAGCGCAAAAAGCGACGATATTCAGCTGCGGGTAGAAAGCAGAAGCATTACGGTACCTATGGGATGCGCCGAAAAATATATGGCGGTCAACGATGAAATCGAGCTTCCCGCCGATTCAAAGTCTGTGACCTGCCTTTTGAGAAACTGCGGCAGAATCGAATACACCGATTGCAAGGCCATTGCGGGCAAAGTCATAGTTAAGGGAGAGCTGAGCGTCACCGTTTGCTATATGACCGATGAAAAGCTTAAAGTAAACGAGCTTGATACTGCCATTCCCTTTACCCAGATTATCGATGTTCAAAACGCCGACGAGGATTGCTTTGCCCGGGCCGATTGCGACATAACCGCCCTCGACATTCGCTGCAAAACCGGGTTTGACGGAGAGGTGCAAAGCTTTACCGTTTCGGCCGGAATCAACACACGGGTCAAAATTTTCAAAAATAAGGATGTGGATTTTGCCGTCGACGCCTATTCGGTCAAAAACACCATAGAAACAAAGTTCGAGCGCATATGTCTTAACAGAAATCTTGCCGAGGTTAAGGAAGATTTTTCGGAAGAATACACGCTGGATTTCGGCACCGAGCTTAACAGCATTCTCGACATTTTCGGCCAAGCGGCCGTTACCGATGTCAAGACGGCAGGGGACAGGGTTACGGTAAACGGCACGGTACAAATGTGCATAATCGCCTGCGACGGGGACGGATCGGTAAATTGCTTTGACAAGACGGTGGATTTCAGCCACGCGGTAATGTCGGGGCAGGAAAGCGGCTGTATCAGTCTTTCGCCCGCCGTTGATATAAAGAGCTTTGGATATTCTTTAAACGGCAGCTCGGCCGATGTAAAGGTCAATATGGTGCTTACAGGAAGTCTTGAAGATTGTTTCGATGTAAGCGCACTATCGGAAATTGCCGTAAGCGAGGAAAATGCTTTGAGCGGCACGAGACTCCCTGCGCTGACGGTATATTATTGCTATGAGGATGAACAGCTGTTTGACATTGCGAGAAGGTATCACACCACCGTCGATGCGGTCAAAAAGGCCAACGGAGCCGACGGAGACACCGTCTTAAAGGGAACGGTCATTCTCATTCCCGGGGTTTGAATTTTCGTGGTTTGTGCAGCTCTTGTGTGTTAACAAAGTAACCGGCAGAGTATCGTGTGCACGAAAGCGCTTGACAAAGACAACGGAGCAACCGCAGCAACCGGTATATTAGCAGGATGAATAACGGTGCACGGTGCCCATCAAAGCATTTGACAACGGTAACAAAGCAACCGCTGCAAGACTGCACATTGGGATATGCACGGTACACTGTACACAAACGATACAATTCCGTCCCTTTGTTATCAGGCCATGGTTTTAAGCATATCGGGAACCACCTCATATAAAGGTTTTTCTCCCTTTTGTACCCTTAAAAATTCTTCGGTCATATATTCTCCCATACGGCAAACCTCGTTTCCGATGCTTCCGGCAATATGGGGAGAAAGAATGACATTGTCAAGGGTATAGAAGGGGGAATTTTCTTTTGGCGGCTCGGGGAATGTAACATCTAAAAGTGCAGTGGCAAAGGGATGCTTTTTCATAAAATCGGCAAGGGCGGTTTCGTCGACCTGGCGGCCTCGGCCGGTGTTTATAAAGGTTACGGTATCGCTCATTTTGTCGAAAAGCTTCTTACCAAGCATTCCTGCGGTATCGTCGTTGTCTGCAAGGTGGTTGCTGATGGTCTCGCAGGTGGAAAATATCTCGTCAAGAGACGCTTTTTTAACGCCCAGTGCGCTTGCTCTTTCGTCCGACAAAAACGGATCGAAGGCCAGCACCTCAACGCGATAATTTTTAAGCATTTTTGCGACTAAAGAACCTATCATTCCGACGCCGATAAGTCCCACCTTACAGTCGAAATTACCCTTTGTATCGGCTCTTTTTTCGATTGCCTTTTCCATATCTCCCTTCGACTGATAACGGG
>CAKSDF010000133.1 GCA_934444695.1 uncultured Eubacteriales bacterium
TTCCTCCATTTTCCTTTGTGGGCAGGCACGCCCTCATAATTTACATCGCCCATCAGCCGGTTATTTATCTTTTGGGTGAGCTTATAAACGCCGTTTTTTAAATCTGCTTGCATCGGTCGGTATTATAAATGCCGTTTTTTAAAAAAACTATTGCAAATTTTCAAGAAATAAATTACAATAGAGCAGAAGAGGAGAGATGTTTATGCAACGGACCGACAAAAACAATTATTACCTCGATATTGCCGAAACGGTTCTCGAAAGGGGCACCTGCCTTCGCCGCAATTTCGGCGCAATAATCGTTAAAAACGATGAGATTGTTTCGACCGGATACACCGGCGCTCCGAGAGGCAGGAAAAACTGCATCGATCTTGGGGTTTGCCTGAGAGAGAAAATGCAGATCCCCAGAGGCGAGAGATATGAGCTTTGCCGCTCGGTCCACGCCGAAGCCAACGCCATAATAAGCGCCGCCCGGGATAAAATGATCGGCGCAACCATGTATCTGGCCGGCAGAGAGGCCGAATCCGGCGAGCTTGTCAACAATATGAACTCCTGTTCTATGTGCAAAAGGATGATAATAAACGCCGGCATCGACCGTGTGGTCATACGCCGTACCCCCACCGACTATGAAACGGTCATTGTGCGCGACTGGGTGTTCAACGACGATTCTCTTTCCGGCTCATCGGGATATTGATTTTGCTGCCCGTCTTTAGGCAGCGGGCTTTTGCACCAATCGATGATGCTGATTTTTCCGTGTCGGATTTTGACACTGGATGTTGATGCTGATTTTTCGGCATCGATTCTTTAACGGCTTACATATACTGTTTAGCATTAACCGTTTTGCATCGACCGCTGCATGGCATTGATCGTTTAGCCTTGATTTGCGTGGCGGCAAGCAACATTTTCCCTGCAAAACCGCAGGATAAACAGAATACAGCATTACAGCGAACAGATTGAAATTTTTTCGGTTTGTTCGCTTTTTGTTGTAAATAAATGGATTTAATTGCATTTATATTTGCAAAATAAGAATTATGAATGGTGACATTTGCCATTGTAAAATATTTTTTTGTTATAAACATTAAAAATCCACAAAAAGGCGTTGCAATATCAAAAAAAACAAGCTATAATGCGATTATAAGGTAAATTTGATCTTTGGAGGATCGATATGAAAGGAAACTTATTTAAAAAGACGGTTGGGCTTTTTCTTGCCGCGGCAGTTATGCTTTCCGCGGTGCCCTTTGCTTCGGCTGCTGCCGAAACAAAGGCTGCCGGCAACAAGAGCATAAATGTTATGGATCTTGAGCTTGCCGTGACCGGTCAAAAGGAATTTAACAAAAATCAGGGAATGGGATCCCGCGACACCCGCCTCTCGGTGGGCGACCAGGCAGTCACCTCCCGCAACGGATTTGTTATTCGCCCCGATTCCAAGGGTGCAAAGCCCAATGTGGCCGATGTAAACATCGACCTTACCAAGCTTGACACCGAGGTGACCTATTTCTCGGCCATCGTGGGTAACGACGACAATTCTCCCATAATCAGAGCATACGGTGTTAACGGATCGGCACAGTGCATCGTTCTGGCCGACGGAAAGATGCTTACCGATACCGCCACCATAACCCCCGGTGATATGTATCGTGTGGGCTGCGAGATCCCCGCGGGTACAAAGACCCTCACCCTCAGAACCACCGATGTTGAAGGCGACAACTATCTTGACTACTGCGATTGGATCGAGCCTACCCTCTATGAAAAAGCTCCCTCGGCAGGCGTTAAGAAGGACCTTTACACCGATTATAATGCGACTCCCAACACTGCGCTGTCGGCCGAAGGCGCTATCGGCGTCAGATTCAATGTTAAGGAAGCTTTTTCCGAAATAACCATTAAAAAGGAACTTTCCGAAACCAGCGTTGTCGGTTCGCTTTACGAATTCAAATATTCTTATGTCCGATCGCTTCAGAACAAGCCGGTTGCCACCATTACCGAGCCTGATATTGACGGATCTTCCCTTACCTTCAGCTTTGAAAGTATCGTTCCCGCAGGGGAGTACATCTTTGTTGTGGACGGCCTTAAGAGCATAAAGGTAACCAACTCCGCTTTCGGATACTGCTATGCCGACGGCGATTCTTCTGTCGGACTTATAAATATGTCCATCAAATTTGTCGATCAGGTTGAAGATTATCTTGATACTCCCTCTGACGAGCCTTTCTTTACCAAAAAGACCACTGCCGTTTCGGGCGTTGAAAAGCAGCGCGCTCAGGATACATACAACAACCTCATCAACAATCTTGCCGATTTCCCCTCCTCGGTAGATATCGGAGAGGACAGCTATTCAGGCTTCCCCACCCCCGATTTCACCGTCAAGTCGAAAGATACGGCTGATGACGAGCTTCATCACTCCATTACCAACGACATCACCCTGAAGCACAAGAGCGGCCTTGAGTTTATACTTAAAACCGCCTTCTATTACGATTATGCCGCCCTTGAATGGACTGTATACGTAACAAATGCAGCAAGTGAAAATTCCCCCATCGTGTCGAATTTCTGCGGCTGTAAGGATTATAAATTCGTGGGAAGCGACCCCACCATTTTAACCAACAACTCCGACTTTGAGTCGAGCGAAGCTCCCTATCGTACCGACACTATCACAATAGCCGACGGCGAAACGGTAACCGATTCGCCTTATAACGGCCGTTCGTCGGACGAAGCTTTCCCCTATTACAACTTTGAATACGGCGACAAGGGTGCTCTTATTGCCGTTGGTTGGTCGTCCACCTGGCAGACCGACTTTACCTATAAGGACGGCGTTACCACCTTCTCCGACAAGCAGAAGGTATTCAGCTCCTACATTAAGCCCGGTGAGGTTGCAAGAACTCCTCTCACCGCCATGGTGCTTTATGACGGAAGAGATAAGGACCGTGCCACCAACCTTTGGAGAAACTGGTTCATCGACTGCAATATGTACCGCGACAACGGTAAGGATCTTGTCGATCCCTTTGTGGCCGGCGTAACCTCCATTAAATACAATGAGATGCTCAATGCCAACACCGCAAACCAGAAGGAATCCATAAAGGCATATGTAGATGCAAATGTGGACATCGACGTGTGGTGGATGGATGCAGGATGGTATCCCTGCAATGAACCCGGCAGCACAAACCGCGACTGGAGAAATACCGGTAACTGGACCCCCGATACCGAGCGTTTCCCCGATAAATTCAAGGAAATTTCCGAATACGCCAATCAGAATGACATAAAGACCCTGCTGTGGTTTGAGCCCGAGCGTGTCGGAATGGTTTATACCGACGGTCAGGCGTTGGATGATTCCTGCGTCAAGCGTGAGTGGCTTATCGGATACGGCGAAGAAAACGAAAGCGCCTATGAAGAGCGCTATTACCGTCAGCTGGATATCGGCAACGACGAGTGCAGAGACTGGCTTAAATCCCAGGTTGCCAAGGTGCTCACCGAGGGCGGAATTTCCATCTACCGCGAGGACCTTAACATCGGCCGCTCTGAAACCAACTATAACCTCTACAACGCCGCTCATCCCGATCGCGCCGGTATAACCGAAAACAAGTGTGTACAGGGTCACTATGACTACTGGAAATACCTTATCGAGCTTGATCAGGTTGAACTGCTCGACTCCTGCGCATCGGGCGGTCACAGACTGGACATCGAATCCATGAGACTGGCCGTTTCGCTCCATCCCAGCGATTACAACCACAACGATATGATCGCAAAGCAGGTCGCAAACTATAACCTCTGCTCTTGGATTCCCTTCGTGGGTGCAAACTCGGCCGAAGACAGAAATATGGTTGACGAATACACCCTCCGCTCGGCATATCGCCCGGCGCTGGTGCTTCAGTATGATCCCCCCAGCCAGCAGACCGACAAGCTTAACCGCCTGCTCACCGAATGGAGAGGCATAAGCAAGTATTTCTACGACGATATTTATCAGTTTACATATGAGACCTATTCGAGAAACGAGCTTTATTCCTACGGTTACATAGACCGTGAGGCTCAGGAAGGCTATGCAATGGTTTACAACCGCAATGAGGTTGAGAAAAACCGTTTCATCAAGCTTAAGGGTCTTAACGAAGACGATACCTACGAGATTACCTTTGCATCGGGCGCTGCTGCAGTGACCGCAACCGGTACATATCTTATGAACCGCGGCGTTAAGGTTAAGGTCAAGTCTTCCGACATTCTCTATATCAAGAGAACAAACACCGCAACAACCGACCTTACCGCATTTAATGAGGCTCTTGAAAACTGCAAGAAGGTCAAAGTCAACGTTATGACCATCGAGTCGGCTTTCGGAATCCTGAAGGCTATTTCCAATGCCGAGATGCTTCAGCAGGCCGGAGATGCTGCAAAGCCCATTAACTTTGTTATTGCAACCGAGCAGCTCAATAAGGCGAAAAAAGCTCAGAAAATAGCCTCTCCCTCCGAGCCGGCAGATCAGAAGAATGCTCAGCTTTCGGCGGTTATCGATTACATCGGCGAGGTTACCGTGGACAATTTCCGCCAGAAGATATCTTTCATCGAATTTGCCGAAACGGCCAAGGCGGCCATTCTTAAGAAATACCCCGATACGGTTATTCTTAAGGACGACGTGCTTCTGGCGGCAAGAGCAAAATATGATGAGCTTACCGCAGAGCCTGCGGATGACATTATGTACGGCGACGTTGACGCAAACGGAACGGTTGAGGCTACCGACGCACTGTGGGCACTTCAGGCATATGTCGGATCGAGGCAGCTCAGCGACAGTGCATTTAAGGCATCCGACGTTAATCTCGATGAGAAGGTTGACACTTCCGACGCATTGGCTATTCTCCAGTATGCGGTCAAGCTCCGCGACAAGCTGCCCATTGCATAAATGGATGCCGCATAAATAACCGTTAATGTAATAAATGGATGTTAATGTTATTTGGTAAATAGCTGCTGCCTGATCATCTTGATCATTGGCCAACAAAGCAAATCCTCAAAAAGGCAGCTTGAACGCCGTGTTTAAAAGCAGCAAATAAAAAACCAATAAAAACAAAAGGGACTTCCTTGTCGGTAAAACGCAGGGAAGTCTCTTTTTGTATTTCGGCAGCCGATCGGAGGTCTAATGAGTCAAAAAAGCAACATGTATCGGGCCGTTTACCGAAACGGCAGAAAGACGGCAAATGTTTGGCCAACATTGCAAAACCGAGTGCCGGGGAAGGTCTGAATTTTCGGTCAAGGTGAGAGAACGCGAATCTAACAGACTGTTGGGAAATATGCACAATCGGAAGGGTTGGTTTTTGGTTGTTTTTACGTTGTTGTAACCGGATTTTTTATGTGTTATAATAAGATGAAGTTTCTCTATTAAGGAGATGTAAAAATGAGAAAAAAGAT
>CAKSDF010000134.1 GCA_934444695.1 uncultured Eubacteriales bacterium
CGTGGCGTTGGAGTCTCCGACAATCTCAATCTTGCGGGAGGATTTTGCGGGTGGATCGCAGAAATGACCGTCGGTAATAATGTCGTTTACCGAGATGTTGGACGAACGGTCGAGCTCGGCGCGCTTTAAGAGTGTAACGGTATGATATCCTTCTGCAAGGCCGGATACAACGGTGTATGTACGTTTGCCGTTTGAAAGGGAAATGTGGGGGCAGTTGGCGTTATACTCATCCCTGGCGGCGGCATAGTCGGATGATTCTGTATTGAAATAATACTGGTTTTTGTTTTTGTCGACATATACATTGAGCGTACCGCTGGTGCCATCGGCAGTCATTGTGGCCTTAAGCTCGGTGCCGTAAAATCTAACCGAGTATCCCGAGGCCGACCAGGTTAGGCGCAGGGCGGTGCTATTGTAATAGCTGCGGCCCTTTTTTGTGACATAGTTTCGGTCGGAGGAATTGCTCATCAAGAGGTAGCTTTTGCTTGCGGTGTCGGCGGAAGCGCCGGTGCCGAAAACGAAAAGCGAGAAAACCAGAGAAAACGCGGTTAAAATTGAAATAAGCTTTTTCATTATACTTCTCCTTTTTTATCGTCCGTAGGTATTGCACCGGATAGGAATAAATCGGATTGGTCGGATAAATAACGCTCTGTAAGGCAATTTATCCCTATCCGACGCAACACAACATAATACATTATAATACAATTTGTTTGATTTGTAAAGAATTTTTATAATATTGCAAAGATAAATATTTTATATGTCAAAAGTTTTTCAAAAGGGGAAGCAAGAAGCACCGCTCGTATGTGTGTTATGGTTATGGCTTTTAGAGATACTATCGACGTAAAGCCGATTTTAATAAGTTTTCATCAGTGCACTGCAATGACAGATTTAACACTGCTGAGGTCAAGGGATGCTGAGGCTGTCAGCGCAAGCTGACCGGAGGGTGGACAGGTGATGAAGGCAGGGCCTTGATCAGAAAATGAGGTTTAGTATTTTGCCGGGGCCTTTAGTGTGCTGCGCCCTCCGCTCTCGGCAGGGCCGAGAGAGCCTCAGGATCCCGCCGGCCGCAATGCGTGCATTCATATTTTTGCCAACGGCTGATAGTTTTGCACATGCTGCGTTGACGGTAGGGAAGATTCACCGTTTTAAATCGTAAAATAAATGCCCCTTCTCGAAAGGAAAGCCTTAAGAGAAAGGGCATAATTTTGATGTGATGAAAAAATATCTGTATTAGAGAGATTTAACGGGAAGTTCGGTGCGCAAGCCTACATAATACTGAAGCACACAGAGAGCGTCGGAAGCGTCGATCACTCCGTCGAGATTGACGTCGGCGGCCGGCTTTACTTCTTCGTCAAGTGTACGTAAGCCGACAAAGGACTGGAGAATCCACAGTGCATCGGTGGCATCAATCTTATCGTCCTCGTTGATGTAACCGTATTTAATGACGACTTCTTCCTTCTTGTCGGCGTGGATCATTACTGCGCCGTCGGGCATTGTGAAGGAAACGGTGCCGTCCTCGGTCTTGGTGAATTCAACATCCTTGCCGTAGGTGGTGATCTTTATGGATTCGGGAACGGCGTTTTCGGGAATTTTGAAGGTTACGGTCGAGCCGATTTCGGCATAGTTTTCAGAGGGAACAATCTTGACCTCTGCGGTGGGATCGGAATAGACCTCGCGAACGGCGGTCTTCCATCCGGTCAGCTCCTTAATCTTCTCAATTACCTGCTGTGCCGCATCGTAATGAATCTTGTTGTAAGGATGTCCCGAGCTTCCGAAGGTACCCGAAACGGGTCTGAGGAAGCAAACGCGGTCTTCACCTTCGGCCTTAATCTGGTTGACGGCGGTTTCCTCAACGTTTCTCCAAGCCTCGTATCCGCTTATAGAGAAGCAGACGATGATCTCGGCTTTGGGGTTTACGGAGCGCACCTGCTTGATGAATTTCTTCATATAGCTGATGAAGGAATCGGCATTGTTGCCGGTGGATCCGTTACGGCCGTCGTGGTCGTTGTCGCCGATGTGGATAACAACGACATCATTGTCGGCCTGCGCAAAATCGTAAAGCTTATCTTCCGATACATAATTGAATTTGGAGGGGTCTTCCTGGTTGATGTTGCTTCCTGCGTCGTTCCAGGTACCGCCCGATGCATCGCCGTTGGTCCAGTAGTCGGTGTAGAGATATGTGTTATACATAAATCCTTCCGAGCAGTTATTTGCAACGCCGGGGGTAAGGGTGATACCGCTGCGGGCGATGAGGGAATAGTCGGCGCCGAGACCGTTTGCAATGTATCCGGCAAAGGTGATGGTGCCGTCCTGGGTAGCGTAGGAATATCCGCCGCCGGCAAGGTTTGCAAAACCGGTCATATTGGAGTCGCCGATGACTTCAATGCGGCGGGTGGATTTTGCGGGGGGAGCGAGAAGCTGTCCGTCGGTGGAAATATCCGAAAGAATCACGCGGTCGGTGTAGGTTACTTCGCCGCGCTTGAGCACGGTTACGGTATGGATGCCTTCAGTAAGGCCGGAAGCGAGTGTGTACTCGGTCTCGGTACCGGTGAGCTGAATGTGGGGGTTGTTCTGATTGTATTTTTCAAGCTCGGCCTTTGCGGCGGCTTCGGTGGTTATGGTGTGGTCATAGTCAAATGTGGTGGTGTCGCGGTCAACATATATGTTGACGATGGCAGGCTGAGCATTTGCCGAGCCTCTGAGCTTGACTTTAAGCTCGGTGCCGTAGAATCTTACCGAAAATCCGGTGGAAGAATAGGACATATAAAGCTCGGTTTTGCTCGAAGCTTCGTTCCACTTATAATAGGTGCGGCCGTGGGTGGTGATCTGTCCGTCGAATGCGGGAACATGAATAATGTCGTTGATGTCGGCGGCGATTGCGTCGGCGTCGCGCTGGGCGACGGGATTCTCGGCACGGGTGAGAAGCTTTTCAAGACGTGCAGCCTGAGCTTTGCTTAAATATTTTGCATCGTAAGCCTTGGCATCGGCAACGGCCTTGTCAAGCGCCTCGGTGTTTTCGACGTTGGTCACGGGAGCAAGAACAATGTCGTCCATCATAAATTTCTGAGCCTTTCCGCCGGTGGCAAGATTGATTTTGATGGCGTCAACGCCGTCGTATTTTTCGATGGCAAGAACGAGGGAAAGATGAAGTCTGTTCCATCCGTTTGTAAGTTTGTCTACCGGGAGTTTGAGCTTGAGGTCTGAACCGTTTCGGTTGATGATGACCATACTGTCGCTTGTGAGAGCAGAAGCGTCCTCACAGTAGAACCACATTTCAAGGTATCTTTTTGCCTTGATTCCGCCTTCAACATCGATTTTTTTGTTGAGTGAAAGGTTGATGTCGGCACCTGTTACCTCTAAGCATCCGGTACCTTCCATATTGTCGGTTATGTTGGTGACAGCATCGCTGCTCGACTGCCATATTCCGGCATAGTCCATACTGTCGATAATGACAAAGTCATTGGTTGTTTGTTCTTCGGCATAGACGCCCGCAGGAACGGTGAAAAGTCCCGCCGCAACGGCTATTGAAAGAAAAATAGACAACAATTTTTTCATAGGTTTATCCTCTTTCTTGTGGAATATTTACATTATACACCTACCTATAAAAAAAGTAAATAGAAAATTTGAAATTATGCTTGAATAAAAACGCGGTTATTGTATAATTGAAGGGAGAGGAAACGGGCAAAGGTACAGACACTGCGCGTTTTTTAAAAAGGAAGGATTTTTATGCAAAAGATTTTTGATGTTCACTGCCACATTTATCCCGAAAAAATCGCCCAAAAGGCATCCGACGCTATCGGGGATTTTTACGGGGTCAAAATGTGCTTTGACGGAAGCCTTAAATCCCTTGAAACCGAGCTTGATAAGGCGGGCACAACCGTTGCTGCCGTTCATTCGGTTGCCACCGCACCGAGGCAGGTTTCATCCATCAACCATTTTATCGCGTCGTCGGTTTCGGAAAATCCTCAAAAATTTATCGGAATGGGCACCCTTCATCCTTTAAGCGAACATATCGAGGATGAGGTTGAGGAGATAATTTCCCTCGGCCTTGCCGGAATCAAGATTCATCCCGATTTTCAGAAGTTTGAACTGGACAGTAAAGAAGCCTTCAATATGTTTGAAATAGTGGGGAACAGGCTTCCTTTTCTTATTCATATGGGGGATAAGCGATACACCTTTTCGGCGCCGTCTAAATTAAAAACGGTTATGAAGAGATTTCCCAATCTTAAGGTAATCGGGGCGCATCTGGGCGGCTGGTCTATATGGGACGAGGCTGTAAAAGAACTGTGGGATGTGGAAAATCTGATGGTCGATTGCTCGTCGTCGCTTTTTGCCATGTCAAAAGAACGGGCAGTCGAGATAATAAAGACATATACCGCCGACAGGGTCTTTTACGGAACCGATTATCCCATGTGGGATCCGGCCAAGGAAATCGAGCGATTTAATGCCCTTGATTTAAGCGAGGATGAGCGCAGAAAGATACTTTGGGACAACGCACAACGGTATTTTGATTTGAAGGCATAGACACAGAGCGCATAAATTGAATATGCGCCATAACATACGCCGTAATATAAAAACAAAAAGCGGGAGCAAAACGCCCCCGCCGAAAACGTTGTATTAAACTTAAGTTGTGTTAATTAATACCTTGTGAGATGCGATGCTGCACCGCCGCTGATGCGCTTTGCATAACGTGCGCCGCCGCTCGTTTTCTTTAAAAATCGGTTTAAATCTTTGCCTCTTAAACCTTTGTCTCGATAAAGGTGAGCTGACCTTTAACGCTGACCTTTCCGATGGATGCGGGAAGAAATATGCAGTCGCCGGTTTTAAGCTCCATTGTTTCGCCGCTGCATTCAAGCGTGCCCTCTCCCTCGGTTACAAGAAGAGCCGAGAATGACTTTCCGTCGACATCAATGTCGGCCGCACCTTCATAAAGCTTTGCTTTGAAATATTTGCAGTCGGCAAGCACGCCGTTACCGCCGAAATCAACCGGCTGTGCAGGCTCGGTTTTTGTTACGTCGAGAGCCTTTTCGATGTGCAGCTGTCTCGGCTTTCCGTCGGCGCCAAGTCGGCCGTAGTCGTATACGCGGTAGGTGCAGTTGGAATTTTGCTGAATCTCGGCAATGAGCATTCCGCTGCCGATGGCGTGGATGGTGCCCGAGGGAATGAAGAAGCAATCGCCCTTCTTGACGTCCACCGAGCGCAGAGCGTCGGTCAGGGTATTTTCTTTAATGCGCTGTTCAAATTCCTCTTTGGAGATCTTGTCTTTAAATCCATAGAAAAGGCGGGCGCCCTCTTCACAGTCGACAACATAC
>CAKSDF010000135.1 GCA_934444695.1 uncultured Eubacteriales bacterium
GCGGATTTTTGGAAAAGCTGGATGAATTTGATTTAAACGAGTATATCAAAGCCATAAAATTCGACAGTCTCAAGGTCCCCACGCTTCCCTTTCAGCTGCCCACCTCTAAAAAATACACCGGCCTTAAGGCAATGATGGACAGCGAGCTTGACTTTTTAAAGACCACCGTGCTTTCAAAGTCCTGCTGCCCCGTTATAATGTACAGTGATATGCCCATGTCGGAAATGGCAAAGGACGAGAATTTCGCGAAAAAGTGGATGTTCGGAATGGCGCTCATGCTCAAAAAAGGCCTTGTTTTAAAGCAAATACATAATCTTGACCGTTCATTTGAGGATATGATGCTGGGACTTGAAAGCTGGATTCCCATGTATATGACCGGTCAGATACATCCCTACTATTTTGAAAATGTACAGGGCAACGTTTTCCACCATCTTTTGAAGGTATCGGGAGCGGCGGCTTTAAGCGGCGAGGCAATGAAGGGATTCCACGCCGACGGGCGGTATTATCTGACCAAATCAAAGGATGAGCTTGCATACTATCAAAAACGGGCCGACGAGATGATAGAAAACGCCCTGCCCCTAATGGAGATATACACCGCCGACAAAAAGGGAGAATATCTGTCCTTTGCCGGAAACGAGGCCAAAAAGGGAGGGCGGTTTAAAAATGTGCTTTCGGCGCCGCCCATATACACCGCACCGCCGGAATTTCTCAAAGAAATGCTTAGCAGTCACGGAATAAGCGGCAAAAAGGCCGACGATATTTTAGCTTTTGCAAAGGGTCAGCGGGAGATTTTTAAAAAATGTCTTGAAAAGGGCTGCATAACCGATGAAATCCCGCCGGCATCGGCTTTTGAATCGATTTTCGGTAATGGCAGTCTAACCGATAATGCCGATATATCAGGCAAGACCGACAAATCCGATCAAGGTACAGTATTTTGCGCGGCCAATCAAAGCGCAGAATTTCACACAACAAATCAGGGCACCGAATCGCAAAGCATCACCGGAAGTCAAACCGATACAGCCGATAATGTCACAGAATCTCAAAACGCAGGCAGCAAGGGACTTCCCTTCCTCGATTTATCGGAAATGTTTTTTGAAGGAAACATTCCCTACACAAAGGAGGAATATGCCGAGCACATTGCCTATGCGGTTAAGTATGCAGAGAGTATTCAAAATTACTGCGTCGCCTTTTCCGACCGGCAGGCCTTCAAAAACCTTCAGATACGCATAAAGCTCGGCGAATGGGCGATTATTTCAAAGGCAAAATCTCCGTCGATACATTTTTGCATACACCACCCGAGGCTTAGAGAGGCCATCGAAAACTTTTATCCCATTATAAACGAGCAGCAATAAAAAAATCGGTAAAAAGTCTTAAAAAATGCAATTTACCCCCTTGACAAACAAATCACGAAGTTATAATATAACAGTGTTATATAACAGCGTTACATAAATCTTAGCGGTGTTACATAACCATTAGAATTGTAACATTGTCATATAAACCGACAGGTGCAATTTAAGCACAAGGAGAATTATGACCGAGCAAAAAAAATCAACCCTCGACCTTATAAGGTCGGCCGCCCTTGAGGAATTTAAAAAGCAAGGCTATAAATCGGCTTCGCTGAGAAACATCGTTAAAACGGCCGGTGTAACCACAGGTGCCTTCTACGGCTATTTTAAAAGCAAGGAACAGCTTTTTTCCGCCATTGTGGACGACAGCTACAATTTCATTTTAGAGCGGTATAAAACCTCTCTTGACGGATTTGCAATGCTTTCGGAAAAGGAGCAGTCGGGCAAAATCGGCGATGCCGGCAGAGAATGTATGAGCGAAATGCTCGACTATGCCGAGCATAAGCAGGACGAAATGCAGCTGCTGCTTTGCAAAAGCGAGGGAACAAAATATGAAATGCTTGTGGAACAGCTTATCGAGCTTGAGATCGGCGCAACCCACAAGTATTACGACACATTAAAGGCGCTTGGTTATGACTACCCTCAGATTGATCCGCGCCTTGAGCACATACTGGTCACCGGAATGATGAACGCCTTTTTTGAAATGATAATTCATCGTATGCCGCGGGAAAGTGCCGAGAGATATCTTTATGAGCTTAACGAGTTTTATACGGCCGGCTGGAAAAAGATTATGGGACAGGAAAATTAACGGCAAAGTAAGGAAAAGTCTTACGGTGTTGTGCATTGACAGCAGTTTTTTCGTTGTAAGAAAACTTACTCTCCCCTCAGTCAAAGTGCAAGGGTTAACGAGCATTTTAACGCGGTATATGGGGATTTTTCTCCGCCAAAATCGTGTTCGTATGTGTGCGTTATGGTTAAGGTTCACGCAATCGCTGCGATAAGGGCGCTGAGGCAGTCTCGGCCCTGCCGAGACTACGGAGAGCACAGCAATCTGAAACACTCCAAATAAGGGTAGCCGATTTTTATTATAATCTTGATTTTTTTGTACCAAGCTGCTCTCCGGTCAGCTGACGCTGACATCCTCAGCGCCCGACCGCCGCGGCCCGGTTGAAGTCTTTAAATTTGTGCACCGACGAAAAACATCAGTGTGCAATTGCATTGACGGCAGCTTCTTTGCTGCAAGAAAATTTACTACTCCTCTGTCGCCTTGCGGCACCAGCTCCGATATCTTGGGGCACCACGGCTGAGCGAAGTTTTTCACCCTTGTTGCATTGACAAGGCCATCACGGCTTTTGTTAATTATTTTAGTTTTGTTACCGTTAAACCCTTTTTTCATTCATAAATAAGGGCAGAAATGCTCTTTAATTTTTACACAACGGTTAGCGTTTGCTAACCTTAAAAGGAGGAACCGTAAATTGAAAAAGCAATCAAATCTGTCAAGGCTGCTTGAATACGCGGGAGGATACAAGGTACTGACCTACCTTTCCCTTGTGCTGTCGGCCGCAAGCGCTATAGTAACACTTGTGCCCTTCATTTACATCTGGCGTATTTTAAAGCAGGTCATCGATGTGGCGCCCGATTTTGAAAAGGCGACCGACATAACCCACTACGGCATTATGGCGGTGGTTTTTGCCGTCATTGCAATGCTGCTTTACATCGGCGGGCTTATGTGCTCGCATCTTGCGGCGTTCCGCATTGCCACAAATATGCGTATCGATCTTACCGACCGCATTTCAAAGCTCCCGGTGGGCACCATCGAAACCATGGGCAGCGGAAAGCTTCGCCGCACCATCACCGAGACCACCGGAGCGGCCGAAACATTTCTCGCCCACCAGCTTCCCGACAAGGCAAAGGCCATTGCCGGCATTGCAGGACTTTTAGCGTTGCTTTTCGTTTTCGACTGGAGACTTGGTCTTTTAAGCCTTGTGCCGGCCGTGCTTGCATTTGCCGCCATGAGCGGAATGACCGGCAAAAATATGCAGCAGAAAATGACCGAGTATCAAAACGCCCTTTCGGATATGTCGGGCGAAGCGGTGGAATACGTGCGGGGCATCCCGGTGGTCAAAACCTTCGGCCAGACGGTATATTCCTTTAAAAAATTCAAGGGCACCATCGACAATTACGAAAAATGGACCACGGCATACACCATTGATATGCGCCGTCCTATGATGCTCTACACCCTCGCGGTAAACAGCGTTTTTGTCTTTCTCATAATCGGTGCATTTCTCCTTTCGGGAAAAGGGGTGGACGGACAGCTTCTTTTAAACCTCATTTTCTATATTATCGTAACGCCGGTCATAACCGTTACCCTGACAAAGCTTATGTATATGAGCGAAAACAATATGCTCGTTGAGGACACATTAAAGCGCATCGACAGCATTCTTGAAAAGCCCGAGCTTTCGGTGGCCGAAAAGGTGCAGTCGCCGGAGGACGGCTCGGTTAAATTTGACAATGTCACCTTCAGCTACGACGGTAAAAAGAATGCTTTAAACAGCGTTTCCTTTGAGATTGAATCGGGGCAAAAGGCTGCCTTTGTGGGACCTTCCGGCGGCGGTAAATCCACCGTTGCAAGCCTTATTGCAAGGTTTTTCGATGTGAGCGACGGCCAAATAAGCATCGGCGGCGCCGACATAAAAGCCATCGACAAAAACGAGCTTATGAACACCGTTTCCTTTGTATTTCAGCAAAGCAGGCTCATAAAAGCATCGGTGCTCGACAATGTTAAACTTGCAAAGCCCGACGCAAGCAAAAAAGAGGTGCTCGACGCTCTTGAATCGGCTCAGTGCAATGATATTATCGAAAAGCTGCCAAACGGAGTCAACACCGTAATAGGCGCAAAGGGAGTATACCTCTCGGGGGGCGAGGCTCAGCGCATTGCCATTGCAAGAGCCATGCTTAAAAATTCTCCCATAATCGTACTGGACGAAGCCACCGCCTTTGCCGATCCCGACAACGAGGTCAAGGTGCAGGCGGCCATAGACAGGCTGTCGGAGGGCAAAACGGTCATAATGATCGCCCATCGCCTTTCGACCGTTCAGGGCGCCGACCGCATTTTCGTGCTCGAAAAGGGAGAAATAAAGCAAAGCGGAAGCTTTGAACAGCTTAAAAATTCAAGCGGTCTCTTCTCAAAGATGTGGGAGGAATACCAAAAATCAATTGCCTGGAAGGTTTCTAAGGAGGCAGCGAAATGATTAAAAAACTTCAAAAGCGGTTTGCTCTTTCGAGAAAGGGCGCAACGGATACCATCAAGGGAAGCCTTTTATGCGCCCTGCAGAATCTGACCTTTATGTTTCCGGTAGCCCTTCTTTATATGCTGGTAAGCGATGCTATGAGCGGTAAGCTTCTGACATCGCGGATATGGTTTTATGCCGCAGGAAGCGTGGCCTGCGCGGTGCTGATACTCGTTTGCACATATTTTCAGTATAACAGCACCTTCCTTGCAACATATGTTGAAACGGGGGTCAGACGTATAGCCCTTGCCGAGCGGCTTCGCAAAATCCCGCTCTCATTTTTCGGCAAAAGGGATCTTTCCGATCTTACATCGGCCATAATGAACGATTGCGCCGTGCTTGAATCGGCTCAGTCCCACTTTATCTGCCCGCTCATCGGTGCGGTCATTTCCACCACACTCATTGCCGTTTCCCTTATTTGCTATAATCCGCTTATGGCGGTTTCGGCCATATGGGTGCTGCCCATAGCCTTTGCCGTAATTCTGCTTGCATCAAAGGTACAGACGAGCCTTTCAAAAAAATCTATGGAAGCAAAGCTTTGCTGCGAGGACGGAATACAGGAATTTATCGAAACGGTAGGCGATCTTAA
>CAKSDF010000136.1 GCA_934444695.1 uncultured Eubacteriales bacterium
GCCAAATGGAGCTTGGCGTATCGGAGGATATGCTCGGACGTGTGTTTGACGGACTGGGAAATCCTATTGACGACGGCCCCGAGATAATTCCAGAGATGCGGCTGGATGTTAACGGCCGCCCCATAAATCCTGCTGCAAGACAGTATCCCAACGAGTTTATACAGACCGGTGTTTCGGCCATCGACGGACTCAACACACTTGTCAGAGGACAGAAATTGCCCATCTTTTCGGCATCGGGACTGCCCCATGCCAATCTTGCGGCACAGATCGCCCGTCAGGCAAAGGTGCTTTCGGATAACGAGCAGTTTGCCGTTGTTTTCGCCGCCATGGGAATTACCTTTGAGGAATCCAATTTCTTTGTGGAATCCTTCAGGGAGACGGGCGCTCTCGACCGTACCGTGCTTTTCATAAACCTTGCAAACGACCCTGCCATCGAGCGCATCGCTACGCCTAAAATGGCGCTGACGGCGGCAGAGTATCTTGCCTTTGAAAAGGATATGCAGGTGCTTGTAATTTTGACCGACATCACAAACTACGCCGACGCTTTAAGAGAGGTTTCGGCCGCGCGAAAGGAAGTGCCCGGCCGCAGAGGTTATCCCGGATATATGTACACCGATCTTGCAAGCATTTACGAGCGTGCAGGCCGCCAGCGGGGCAAAAAGGGAAGCATAACCATGATCCCCATTTTGACAATGCCCGAGGACGACAAAACCCACCCTATTCCCGACCTTACGGGATATATAACCGAGGGTCAGATAATACTTTCCCGCGATCTTTACCGCAAGGGCATAACCCCGCCCATCGACGTGCTGCCATCCCTTTCGAGACTTAAGGATAAGGGAATCGGCGAAGGAAAGACAAGAGCCGACCATTCGGGCACCATGAATCAGCTTTTCTCGGCCTATGCCAGAGGTAAGGATGCCAAGGAGCTGATGGTTATTCTCGGCGAATCGGCCCTGACCGACATCGATAAGCTTTACGCAAAATTTGCCGACGAGTTTGAAAAGCAGTATGTTTCTCAGGGGTATAATACCGACCGCTCGATTGAGCAGACCCTTGATATGGGCTGGAAGCTGCTTAAAATTCTTCCGAGAAGCGAGCTTAAGCGCATAAGCGAGCAGTTCCTCGACAAATACTATGACGACAAAGAGGACGGCAGGGAAGGCAGCGAAACCCAAAACAGCACCGCGACCAATGAGACAACCGACAGCACCGACAGTGCCGCAACAACCGATAGCATCGTGACCGACGGCGACGCCGCAGAAACTGACCGATAAACCGAGGTGATATTATGGCAAGGCTCAGCGTCAATCCCACGCGAATGGAGCTTAAAAATCTTAAAAAGAAGCTTGATACCTCCCGTCGCGGTCACAAGCTTTTAAAGGATAAGCGGGATGAGCTTATGCGGCGGTTTATGGAGCTTGTGGGCGAGAATGAGCGGCTGAGAAAAGAGGTCGAGCAGGGAATAAACGAGGCTAACAGGCGTTTTGCATCGGCTCAGGCCGCCATGGAAAAAAGCGAGTTTGAAACGGCCCTTATGCTTCCGAAGCAGGAGGTGTCCATCGAGCTTTCGCAGAAAAATATTATGAGCGTAAACGTGCCGGTATTTGATGCAAAATTTCGATCGCAAAATCCCGGGGACGTTTATTCCTACGGCTTTGCTTTTACGCCGGCCGAGCTTGACGAAGGGGTAAAGGCACTGTCCGATATTTTCCCGAAAATGATACGACTGGCCGAAGTGGAAAAGGCCTGCTTTATGCTTGCCGACGAGATAGAAAGCACCCGCCGCAGGGTCAATGCTCTCGAACACATTATGATTCCCCGATACGAGGAAACCATAAAATATATTACAATGAAGCTGGACGAAAACGAGCGCAGCACCACAACCAGATTAATGAAGGTTAAAAATATGATGCTCGAACAGGCGCATAAGCATTGAAAAATTCCTTAAACAGGCACACAAAAAGCCCCATCCTTTGTTATAAAACAGAGGACGGGGCTTTTATGTTTTTGATGAACTGCTGCCGACGGATAAGTGTGCATCATTAAGAGATCGGCCGACAGGATGAAAAACCGCTTAAAAGCAAAGCCTGCCGAGCGGGCAAACGGGATTGATCGGGCTGACTAAAACGATTTAAAGCGGCTAATCAGACGGCTTTTTTATTCCGAAAACAAAACGGAGAATGGCTCTCATACAACGCGGGCTTTTTACAACAACGATCTGCATAAAATCGCCTCCGAGAATTATTTGAATCCGCATATCCCGAATATGATGAGCACGACGGCGAGAATGGCCACTATCCACTCGGCGGGAAGTATGAAGGCTATAATCAACCCGCCTCCGAAAGCCACTGCCAGCCTTCCTGCAAAACAGCCTGCCTTTGACCTTTTTTTCATATGTTCCACCGCCCGAAACTTCATATATGGGAAATGCTTATCTGATTATAGTTTATGATGAGTTACGGGGGATGTTACTCGGATGCTGGGGGAGGGAAGTGTCTATGCCGACCGTTTTCAGCGACATCTTAAATGAACTAATTAAACAAATGCTGATCAGATGCAGAATAAGGGAGCAGGCGGACGTGTTTGACAAAAGGCAAAGCACTGTCAAGGATGATTGCAAAGCTTTTGGCTATCCACAAGAGCACCGGTTCACACATGGCGGCCGGCGGGGCACTGAGGCTTTCCCGGCCTTGCCGGGAATAGAGGGCGCAAAACACCTGCAGTTTTTATAAAATACTAAGCTATATTCTCTGATCAAGTCAGTGGTTTTATTAGCTGTCCGCCCTCCGGTCAGCTGCGCTGACTTGCCTCAGCGCCCCTTGCGGCCGCAGCTGCGTTTAATCGGACGTTGCGGTGCGATGACGGAAGCTCTGCGGTGCGGTTAAGGATTTCAATCTTGTGAATTGGCGAAAGGTGCAATGGCAACAAACAAATTAATTGTTGCATATGTTGTGCTGCTGTGCGCTGATGGAATTACTTTAACCTTACAGCTTTGACGGAAGGGGAGGCGGTGTGGGCTGTTTTAGTTTTACGGCCGCTCGGTCAAGGCTTACTTTGACGGATTCTCTGATATTATGAGTAATAATATATCGCCGGCAAGAAACACGAGGATCCGTTGTAGAAATGATGATAAAATAAATACAACTGCTCCGTGTGTTTCTTATTGCGGCGCGCAGGCCTTGATTTTGCTGGGGAAAGTATTTTTTAAAAATTTTTTTAATTTTATCTTGACAATTGACTCGGCTTGAGATATAATGCTAAATTGTACTATTATAGGTTAGTTTGCGCCCGAAAAACGGTGTAAATCAATTTGATTTTACGGTTTTTGCGGGGAAGGAACGGCTCTTTTGGCCGACAGGGAAATGATTTTTCCGCCGACCGGTATGTGTTCTTTCCGAAAACGGACGGCATTGCTTCTGATAACGGAATGCACCTTTTTTAAAAGTGCTGCCTTGGCCGTGCAGGGAAAATGCTTTCTGTGTTTTCTGTATTCGCAAACCGACTGCGGCGGGTTTTCTGTATTGCAGCCGTCCTTTTGGGCGGTCGGCTTTAAAACCGCCGTCCCTAATTTACAGTCTTTAATATCCTAATTATCCTTTGAAACGGAGTGGTAAAGTCGTGGTAAATGTCAAGAAGGTAAAACTCGGAACCAACGAACGTTACAGCTTTTCCAAAATCAATGAAGTGCTGGATATGCCCAACCTCATTGAAGTTCAGAAAAGCTCTTATAAATGGTTCGTTGAGCAGGGCCTTAAAGAGGTCTTTGACGAGATGCAGCCCATTCGGGATTACAGCAACAATCTCGAGCTGACCTTCCTCGGTTATCGTTTTGACGAGCAGCCTAAATACACTATCTTAGAGTGTAAAGAGCGCGACGCAACATATGCAGCACCCCTGCGCGTCACCGCCCGCCTGCTCAACAAAGAGACCGGTGAAATCAAAGAAAGCGAAGTCTTTATGGGAGACTTCCCCCTTATGACCCCCTCGGGCACATTCGTTATAAACGGTGCCGAGAGAGTTATCGTATCTCAGCTGGTTCGTTCGCCCGGCGCATATTTTGATGTGACTGTGGACAAATCCGGCCGCAAGCTCTTCAGCTCGACCATCATACCCATCCGCGGCGCATGGCTTGAATACGAGACCGATCAAAACGAGATAATCTATGTTCGCATAGACAAAAACCGCAAGCTTCCCCTTACCACCTTCATCCGCGCTCTCGGAATAGGCAAGGACGAGGAAATCAAGGAGTATTTCGGCGAAAGCGAGAGACTTCTTGCCACCATCGAGAAGGACGTCACCAAGAACAGCGAGGAAGCCCTGCTTGAGGTTTATAAAAAGCTTCGTCCAGGCGAGCCCTTCACGGTCGACGGCGCCACCACCCACATCAACAACCTTTTCTTCGACCCTCAGAGATACGATCTTTCGAGAGTCGGCCGTTTCAAATACAATAAAAAGCTTAACATTGTCGAGCGTGTGCTCGGTCGTACATTGACCCGTCCTGTGGCCGATCCCCTTACCGGAGAGCTGCTTGCAGAGGCCGGCGTTACCGTTTCCCGTGCCCTTGCCGATGAGTTCGACAAGAAGGGTGTTAAGGAAGTCTATATCAATGTTGAGACCGAGGAAGGCGAGAGCGAGTTTAAGGTCATCGCCAACCATACGGTAGACATTAAAAACTACGTATCCTTCGACGCCGAGGCCGAGTGCGGCATTAACGAGCGCGTATGCTTCGACGAGCTTATGAAGATTCTCGACGAAAACGAGGACGAGGAGGAGCTTAAAGCTGCCCTTCGTGCAAACAAGGATAAGCTTATTCCCAAACACATTACGCTTGATGATATTTTTGCCACCGTCAGCTACATTTTGGGTCTTGCCTACGACATCGGCAGCGTCGACGACATCGACCATCTGGGCAACCGCCGCATCCGTTCGGTAGGTGAGCTGCTTCAGAATCAGTTCCGTATCGGTATTACCCGTATGGAGCGCGTTGTCCGCGAAAAGATGGGTGTTCAGGCACAGGATGCCGAGGCGGTCACCCCCATCAGCCTTATCAATATCCGCCCGGTGGTTGCGGCCATTCGTGAGTTCTTCGGATCCTCGCCTCTGTCCCAGTTTATGGATCAAACCAACCCCCTGGCAG
>CAKSDF010000137.1 GCA_934444695.1 uncultured Eubacteriales bacterium
CACATAGGCTGCTCCAAGAGAAAACGACCCTGCCACCGCCGAAAAAACGGGGCCGAAAACACAGCACAGAAGCGCCGATTTGAAAAGATCAAGGCCGAAAACAAGCCAGGCATATTTTTTTCCGAAAACCCGTTTGAAGTTTGTAAAGCCGGGGTTTTTGCTTCCAAGCGTGCGTATGTCCTTTTTATAGATGAGCTTTGAAAGCACAATGGCGGGGTTTATTCCTCCGACGAGGTAGGCGGCAATGGCCGCAACAATATATAAAACTGCTTTACCCATTGTTTCTCCTCTTTTCGCGGGAAATGGCAAAAAGGCTTCTTAGCCTTATGGCGGCCGCTCCCATATTTGATATTTCGTCGATTTTAAGTTGGGTATAAAGCTTACCGTTTTGTTCGAGAATGGAGCGCACCTCATCGGAGGTTACGGCATCCACTCCGCAGCCGAAGGATACAAGCTGCACAAGGTTTATATCAAGCTCTTTGGGCGCAAGGGCCACATATTTTGCAGCGGCGTAAAGGCGGGCGTGATAGGTCCACTGGTTGCGCACGTCCACCGCAAAGGGCTTTACAAGGTGGCTGATGCTGTCCTCGCTTATAACGGCAGCGCCCAGTCTGCAAAGCAGCTTATCTATACCGTGATTGATCTCGGGATCGAGATGATAGGGACGTCCCGCAAGCACGATGATGGGTGTGCCTTGTTCCTTGGCTGTTTCAATGATTTCATCGGCCTTGGATCTTATGCTTGCAAGATAGTCGGAATAGGCGGCGTAGGCTCTTTTTGCCGCAACCTTTATATCGTCTTTTTGAATGCCCGGGAAATATTTTTTAAGAATGTCGGATATGCGTTTTTCAAGCTGACGCGGTTTTGCAAGGCTTAAAAAGTCGCAGATAAATGTGATATTCTCAAGCTCGCTTACATTGTCCTTAATGACCTGAGGATAATAGGCTACAACCGGACAATTGAAGTGGTTTACACCCAGTCCCTCATCCACATTGTAGCTCATATCGGGATAGAAAATCGCGTCGGGACGGTGCTTTATAAGGTAATCTATGTGGCCGTGTATCATTTTTGCGGGATAGCAAACGGTGTCGGATGGAATGGTGTGCTGCCCTTCGAGGTAAAGCTGCCGATCGGACAGGGGAGAGACCAACACATTAAAGCCGAGAGAAGTGAAAAATGTGTGCCAGAATGGCAGAAGCTCATACATATTAAGTCCCAACGGCAGGCCGACAGTCTTTTTGCCGGGGTCAATGAGAGTGTTCATAAATTTTCCCAGCAGCGACAGCTTATAGTCGTATATGTTAAGCTCGCTTTTTTGCTGCTTGCCCGATACCGGTTTTGAGCAGCGGTTTCCGGCTATGTATTTTCGCCCGCCCGAGAAGCTGTTTATGGTGAGGGTACAGTGGTTGGTGCAGCCGCTGCAGGCGACGGAAGAGACCTTGTGTTCAAAGCTTTCGAGCTGATCCTTTGAAATTATCGAGCTTTGTCCGTCGATGTTTTTAAGGGCGTAAAGAGCCGCGCCGTAGGCTCCCATAACGGGGGAGTATTTGGGGCGGATGACCTCGCGGCCGATTTCCTGTTCAAAGGCGCGAAGGACGCAGTCGTTTAAAAATGTACCGCCCTGCACCACAATGTTTTTGCCGATCCTGTCGGCGTCCTTGCAGCGTATGACCTTGTAAAGAGCGTTTTTGACCACGCTGACCGACAGCCCCGCTGCAATGTTTTCGATGCTTGCGCCGTCCTTTTGCGCCTGTTTAACGGCACTGTTCATAAAGACGGTGCATCTTGAACCAAGCGAGACCGGCGCATCGGCAAAAAGCCCCAGTTTTGAAAACTGCGCGGGGTCATAACCGAGAGCCTTGGCAAAGGTCTGCAAAAACGAGCCGCAGCCGGAAGAACAGGCTTCGTTTAAATAGATGTTGTCGATGTTTCCGTTTTTGATGTGGAAGCATTTTATGTCCTGACCGCCAATATCGAGTATGAAATCGACATTTTCGCGGAATTTTTTTGCGGCGGTGTAATGCGCCACCGTTTCGACAATGCCGAAATCCAGCGAAAAGGCGTTTTTGATAAGCTCCTCGCCGTATCCCGTGGCCGCAGAGCCTGCGATGTCGATGTCGGGGAAATCATTATAAACCTTTAAAAGATAGTTTTTGACCGCCAAAACGGGATTTCCGTCGTTAGGAGCGTAGAATGGACGGAAAATGTTGCCGCTTTCATCGATCAAAAGAATCTTAACGGTGGTGGAGCCTGCGTCAACGCCGAGATACATCTTGCCTGTCGGGCTGTCTGTCTCCTTTATTCCTGCCGAGGCGGCATCATGGCGCTTTTTGAACTGTTCGTATTGTTCCTTGCTTTCAAAAAGTGGAGGGGTGTGGGCATAGCCTGCGGGCTTGAGACTGCCCTTGAAAAGGGTGCTGAGCTCATCTGCGGATGTTTGCTTATAAATATCAGAAAAGGCCGCTCCGAGAGCCACATAATAGAGAGAATTCTCCGGACAGACGCCTTTTGTTTCAAGGCTTTCGTCGAAGGAGGCTCTTAGCTCGGATAAAAAGGTCAGCGGGCCGCCGAGATAGAGAATGTTACCCTTGATGCTGCGCCCCTGAGCAAGGCCTGCGATGGTTTGGTTGACCACCGCTTTGAAAATTCCCGCAGCGATGTCCTCGCGTCTGACACCCTGGTTGAGCAGAGGCTGAATGTCGGATTTTGCGAAAACGCCGCACCGGGAGGCGATAACGCAGGGGTTCTGACGGCCCTTTGCAAGGTCGTTCATCTCATCGGGAGATATTTTCATAAGGGAGGCCATCTGGTCGATAAATGCCCCTGTTCCGCCGGCGCAGGTGCCGTTCATACGCATTTCGAATCCGCCGGTCAGGAAAAGTATCTTTGCGTCTTCTCCGCCAAGCTCGATGACCGCATCGATGCCGGGACTGAGCCGTTCTACCGCTATCTTTTCGGCGTAAACCTCCTGGACAAAGGGAATGTCGAGCTTTTCGGCAATGCCCATTCCCGCCGAGCCTGACATTGCAGCACCGATAGGTTCATTTCCGCAATGAGCTTTTACCTGGTTGAGAATTTCAAGGGCGGTTTCGGAAATTTTGGCCTGGTGACGGCGGTAATCGGAGAAAAGAATCTCTCCCTGCTCGTTTGTCAGCACGCATTTCATGGTGGTTGAGCCTATGTCAAATCCAAGCTTTTTCATTTTGCTCCGCCCACCTTTACCGTTTGCTTTTCTTTTTCTTTTTGGCTTTCATTTTTGTTTGTGTTTTCATTATGTTTGCCTGATGAATCAGTTAAATCAGTTAAATCAGTTGAGTCGGTTAAATCGGATGGATCAATCGATTTGCCCGTCGATTCGGCAGGACTTTCGGCTTTGCTTTCTTCCGGGCTTTTCGCGGTATCTTCGTGTTTTTTTGAATTTTCATTTGCCATGGAAAGCATAAGCTTTATACGGTTCTCCTGGTTGACCTTGGAGGCGCCTGCGTCGTAATCGATGGGAAAGATGTTGGCATCCTTATAAAGCTCTCTAAGCCGCCTTATAGTGCCTTTTCCGACAATGTGGTTGGGCAGGCATCCGAAGGGCTGAGCGCAGATTATGTTGCCGTATCCCTTTTCGATAAGCTCGGCCGCTTCTCCCGGAAGCAGCCATCCTTCGCCCATTTTTACACCTCGGTCGATGATCTTGTCGGCCAGGGCTTTTATGTGGGAAAACGAAGAGGGTGGGGTAAACTGCGGATAGTCCTTAAGCGTCTTTATAAGCAGGCTTTCCCACGAATCGGCCATTTTTTCGGCCACCTTTCCCACAAGCAGGGTAAAGGGGCTTGAACCGTAATATTTATGGTCGGTTGCAATGTTTGAAAAGCAATATTGGAAGAATCCCAGCACGCCGGGAACCATAAATTCACAGTTTTGACTAAGCAAAAACTCCTCGAGATCGTTATTTCCGAAGGAGGAGTATTTAACATATATCTCGCCGACGATGCCCACCTTTGTGACCTGCTTTTCCACACGCTCGATTTTAGAAAAATCCTCGGCAATATTTCTTAAATTGCGTTTCATAGCGGGAGTGGAAAGGCCTTTTTTCTTTCTGAACTGATTTGTCAGCTCGTCGACCCACTTTTTAACCACCTTTCTGGTGTCGCCCTTGTGCTTTTCATAGGGAAGGGTCTGATTTTTAAGAAGCATAAGCATATCGCCGTATACAAGCGAGCGAATGCCAGAAAGCAGCATCATCGGGGTGATCTTAAAGCCGCTGTATTTCTCGATTCCCGTAAAGCTCAGGGAAATTATGGGGACATACTCCATATTCATATTTTTTAGGGCTTTTCTCAAAAGACAAATGTAGTTAGAAGCACGGCAACCCCCACCGGTCTGGAACTGAATAAGCGCAGACTTGTGAGGGTCGAAATCGCCGCAGGTAAGTGCATAAAGCTGTTGCCCTGCCATACAAACGGCGGGATAACACATATCGTTATGTATGAAGGACAGACCCATATCGAGCACATCCTTGCCCTGATAATGCACCACCTCCAATTTATATCCGTACATTCTGAAAAGCTCTGAAAGAAGCTCCATATGTGTGGGAAAAATGTCGGGGGCGATTATTGTGTATTCTTTTTTCATCTCTTTGGTAAAGTCAAGGGACATTGCTTCACCTTCTCTTGTTGTTCTGATGTGTTATTATTGTTATTGTTATTGTTATTTGCGCTTGTATTTTTGAATTTTGCGCCGCAAACGGTATTTGTTGCCGAGACTGACAGGAAAACAAGCGCTTTTAATTTGAGTATGTTTTCGCCCGATACACGGTTTTTATTCCAAAATGAGAATAAAATCGTAAATATCCTGCCCGCCGTCGATTTCAAAAAGCTCGGTGGAAGGGAAGGAGGCCAGTATCATAAGGCGAAAATCGGTCTTTTGCTGCTCGGTCACGTCGTTTCCGTATATGGCAATGAGAATTTCGTGCTCATCGGCCTCGAGATTTTTAAGGCATTCCTTGGCTGTTTCAATCTTGTCCTTGGAAGAGGAAAGCATTGTTTTTCCCGAAAATCCGATGTAATCGTCCTTTTCGATGTCTATACCGCCGAGGGATGTGTTTTTAACCGATTTTGTTATCATTCCGGTGACCACGCCGTAC
>CAKSDF010000138.1 GCA_934444695.1 uncultured Eubacteriales bacterium
GGCAAATGGGGATAAGCGACATCTGCTCGTTGAGGCAGGAAAGCACCTCGGCCACCGACCCGTTTCCGCTGTGCAATTTATAAAGCGCCTTTTCAAGAGAAACATATTCTCCCGAGCGATCGTTTCCGGCCGTATCGGCGTCTGCGGATGTTCCGTCACCGCTTCCCGAAGACTGCCCACTCCCGTCGGCTGCGCTGCCGGAACTGTCGCCGGAGCCGCCCTGGGTACCGCTCTGTGCACCGTCGGCCGAAGAGGTTTCCGAAACGGCCGAGCCGTTCTTAAGTTCGATGATTCCTCCGGCCGTGGCAAGGGAATAGGCATCGAGATTGTCGGGAATCTTTATTTCGGCAATGTAAAGGTCATAGGAATGATACTTTATTGCCGAAAGGTATTCATCCCAGGAAAGTCCCTTTAAATCGGTCTCAATGCCGACCGTTTTAAGGTGCTCGGAAATTTTTGTTGCAAGAAGCCGTCTTGCGCTGTTCTCCGAATAATATACAAGCGAAAGTTTAATTGTCTTTCCCTTTCCGTTTGTTGCAAGACCGGTTATCTGATCCTTTTCGTATCCTGCACTTTTAAGATAGCCCTGGGCCTTGTCGGAATCGCGGTTTGTGTCGATGGTCTGAAGTCCCGAAAGCTCGGAAATATCCGAATGGAAAAGTCCCTTTGCAGGCTCGGCATATCCGAAATAAACCGAGTTTTTTATATCCTCTCTGTCGATAGCCGCCGAAACCGCACGCCGCAAATCTCCGTCGGCCAGTATCCCCGACGAGGTATTGACCCCAAGATAAACGAGGTTTGAAAGGGTGACCGAAAGGGATGTCCCCTTCATTGTGGGGATGTCGTTGGAGCTTAGATCGGAATAATATATATCAACGCTTCCCACCGCAGTACCGTGATTAACGGCATCGTCATCGGGCAGATTGACGAGATTTATCTTTGCAATATTGACCCGTCCGCCGATCCAGTTTTGATTGGCTTCGAGATAGAATTTATCGTTTTGCTGACCGAAAACATACCTTCCGGTTCCTATGGGCGGCACCGATTTATTGTCGGAATTGACCTGCTTTTCGGTTTCCTTTTCAAATATAGGAAAATCCAGCAGCCGTATAAAATATTCGTCGGTATGACCGAGATTGAACACCACCGTTAATGCGTCCCTTGCCGTACAGGAAGAAACGTTTTCAAGCTTTGAGCTGTATTTAGACTGACTTGCAGCCTTTGCAGCCGATACCGAATAGACCACATCGTCGGCCGTAACGGCGTTGCCGTCGGTAAATTTTGCGGCAGGATTGATTGTAACGACGCACACGGTTCCGTCAAGGGAAATGTCGGACGCAAGCACATATGAAGGTTCAAACCCGTTTCCCAGCTTTATAAGTCCGTCGTACATCAGCCGTCCAAGCTCGAGATTGAGCTTCGTTTTGGCTTCATAGGGACTTAAGGTGTCGTTTTGGACAAAAGCCATATTTATTTCGCCCGATGGAGCAAATGACTCGGCAGGAGCCGACTCGTCAACCGTCCCTCCGTCATCGACCTTGGAACAGGACGCAAGACAAAAAAGCGCAACAAGCAGGCTGATCAATTTGACGACTTTTTTGCTCATACTCCGTTCCCTCCAAAAGATTTGAATCGAAAATATAAATAGACATAAATACGGATAATAAATTATACCTTAATTCTCCGAAAAAATCAACCTTTTTGCCCAAATATCCTTTCCTCCCCTTTCGACATAAAAAATCTGCCGCCTTTTACTGTAAGAAAGCGGCAGATAATGGGTCGTATAACAGTTACCTTTAAAGGTCGGGTATTTGTTGCTTAAGACCTTTTTGATATTATTTCTTGTCGTGTGTGGCATCGTAAAGCTTTTGAATGTCGGCCGGAAGTTTGTCGGGAAGCATGGCCCTTATGCCGTCCTCGTTTCCGTCGGCAATGGCCGTTTCATAATACCAGCACTTGAATTTAAGCATGGAAAGAGCGCCTTCAAGACGGGCGATCTCCCCCTCAATGTTTTTGCGCTGATTTTGAAAAAGCTCAAGACGCTTTTGATATGTTTCCTTGCCGAGAGCGCACCACTCCATAAACTGCTTGATATCCTTTATCTCAAGACCGGATTTTTTAAGACACTCGATAACCCTGAGGGATTCAAGCTCCCTGTCGCTGAATTTTCTGATGCCCGAAACCCTCTCGATGTTGGGAAAAAGTCCCTCTTTATCATAGTATCTCAAGGTCGAAACAGGCAGGCCGAACATTTCCGATACCTGACCGATGCTGTATGTCATAAGCCGCTCCTTTGCTCATTCAACGAATATATGCCAAACGGATATGCGATTGGCAGCTACTCGTTAAACGGATTACGCGTTCAATAAACACGCATAAATAGATTTCTTAATAATTTTTTTACAAAATATCCCCTTGACCTAAAGTCAGGTTCACCTTATATAATAATTGTAACACAAACGAGCGGAAAAGTCAACGAATAAATCGTGTACCGAAAAAAAGCCAATCACCTGCCAAGCCAACAGCAATGTTGCAGGCAAAAGAGTCGTGCTTTTGTCGGAAGGCATTAAACCGTCCCGGGAAGCAAAACAATCCCATTCACGGCAGGAAATCCACATCGACACATTAGATGCGAAAAAAGGTTGACAAACATCCGACAGCAATCACCCGGCAGCCCATTTACAACAAAAATACACTACGCGTAACAATTAGGCAGCAAGTAATCAATCAGCAAAACGGCAAAAATCAAGGAGATGGAAGAAATGCAGCAAAAAAGTACCGAAGAACTCGTCCTGACCGAGGAATGGGACAAAACCTTTGAAAAAAGCGACAAGGTATCCCACAAAAAAGTGACATTTAAAAACCGGTTTGGCATTACCCTTGCCGCCGATGTTTACAAGCCCGCCGCAGCGGAAGGCAAAAAGCTTCCGGCCGTGGCGGTGTGCGGACCTTTCGGCGCAGTCAAAGAACAGGCATCGGGACTTTACGCTCAGGAAATGGCCAAGCGCGGATTTTTCGCCATGTGCTTTGACCCGTCTTTTACCGGCGAAAGCGGCGGAAGTCCCAGATACGTTTCCTCTCCCGATATAAATACCGAGGACTTTCAGGCAGCAGTGGATTACCTGTCGGTATCCGATGAGGTCGACAGCGAAAAGATCGGTATAATCGGCATATGCGGATGGGGCGGATACGCTTTAAACACTGCCGCCATCGACACCCGCGTCAAAGCCACCGTAACCTCCACAATGTATGATATGACACGCGTAACCACCAAAGGATATTTCGATAAAGAAGACAGCGAGCAGGCCCGATTCGATAAAAGAAAGGCCCTTTGCGATCAGCGAACCGAGGACTTCAAAAACGGAATCTGCGCCCGTGCAGGCGGTGTGGTCGATCCCCTCCCCTCCGACGCACCGAAATTCGTTAAGGATTATTATGCATATTATAAAACACCCCGAGGCTATCATCCCCGCTCGCTCAATTCAAATGAAGGATGGAATGCCACCTCCGCCCTGTCCCTTTTAAATTCGCAGATCCTGCAATTTTCAAATGAAATACGCAGCGCCGTTTTGATGATACACGGCGACAAGGCTCACTCCTGCTATTTTACCATTGACGCCTTCAGCAAGCTGACGGGGAAAAACAAACAGCTGTATATCATTCCCGGCGCCATCCACACCGACCTCTACGACCGCACCGACATCATCCCCTTCGACAAGATCGAAAGCTTTTTAAACCAGTATCTCAACTAACAGCCTAAATCGACCGACAAATAAAAGGTCAGAAGAGCACGCATCTTAGGCAGGCCGATCACCTTTAATTAATATAGTCTCACGCATACGCCGCATAAATCAGTATTTTATTAAACAGACAGGCTCTTAAACAGTCCCCTAAAAAAGACAAACCCCGCTTACGAATCGTTTGAATGATTCGTAAGCGGGGTTATTTTAAAACAAAATACAACTCAGTTAATCTTGTGCTGTCTGCGCAGCAAGCTCTTGCTCCGGCTGCTCGATAACCGATGTGCAGTGGGGGCAGCGGGTGGCTTCAATGTCTATCTCGCTCTTGCAGAAAGGACACTCCTTTGTGGTGGGTGCTTCCTCAACAGGCTTCTTTCTGAAGTCTCGCAGGTTATTTATGGTCCTGACAAGGGCAAAAATAACCAGCGCCATTATGAGAAAATTGATGACCGCCGTAACAAAAGAGCCATATGCAAAAACCGTTGCGCCGGCATCCTTGGCCGCCTGAAGAGAGGCGTATACCGTGCCGCTTTCGGCTCCTTCGGGAAGTTTAAGCACCAAGAACTGATCGGTGAAGTTGATTCCGCCGGTAGCAAGTCCCACAAAAGGCATAATCAGATCTTCCACAAGGGATTTGACTATTCCCTGAAAAGCACCGCCGATTATAACGCCGACGGCAAGATCAATAACGCTGCCGCGGTTTATAAACTCGGCAAAAGAGGCAAAAAAGCCTTTTTTCTCTGACATATTTTCTCCTCCAAAACACAGGATGATGCAAAGCAATCAACGGCAGGCGCCGGTTGCCTAAACTTTAAAATCAATCGGCGGCGTTTTTAAGCTCGCCCGAGGCAATCTTAGCCTCTTCCTCATCGGTACACATTCTGGCCACAACAACAAGCCGCGCATCGTCGGTGGCGGGGTTGCCGGTGGGATATGTGCAGGTTGAAAGGGTCAGCAAGGTGCTGTTCTCGTCGATGGTCTCGCCGGTATCGTAATATTTCCTGTCGGTCAGTTCCTTAAGATACTCATCGAAATACTGCTGCTTATAGAAAGGCTCGCGATAATCGAATGCATTGCCGTACTCGGTGGTGAGATCAACCGTAAAGCAGGCATATACCTTGAAATGATGCTTTTGCCAAAGGGTGTTGAAGGAAATGTAGGGATTCTGCTCGGCAAAGCTTTGATTCTTGTATCGGTCGATGCCGGCAAGCATTGTGCCGTTGGCCATATGATGGCCGTAAATTACCAGGTTGTTGCTCAAAAAGCGGGGCAAAACGGTGGTTCTCGAATCGAGATACAGCTCGCCCGCATCGGAATATTTTTTGTCGAAATTGTGGTGGAGATAAAAGTTTATGTCCGGCTCGGTGTCGCCTTCGTAGACCTTGTCC
>CAKSDF010000139.1 GCA_934444695.1 uncultured Eubacteriales bacterium
CTCCCCTGCCCGGCTTTGAATAGCCGCCGAAAATATTGAATTTTGCCAATTTGACGTCCTCCGTTTATGCTCTGCGAGCCTTGGGGTGAAAATGCGAATAAGAATTTTTATATTTTTCTTTGATAAGCCTTGCGTACATCTGGGTAGAAGAAATATCCGAATGACCGAGCATTTCCTTGATGTCGCTGAGCTGAGCGCCGTTTTCAAGCAGATGGGCGGCAAAGGAATGACGAAGGGTCTGCGGGGTGATATCCTTGTTGATGCCGGTTTGCTTTGCATATGTCTTGATTATCTTCCAAAAGCCCTGGCGGGTCATGGGCGATCCGTTCATATTGGTGAAAAGCACCGTTTCGTTATAATCGAGTATTATCATTCCCCTGATCCTGTCAAGGTAATCCTTGACCGCCTTAACCGCCTCGTCGTATATGGGAATAACCCTTTCGTTTTTACCGCTTCTGCAATGCAGAAGTCCCACCTGAAGGTTGACATCCTCGACCTTTAATTCCATAAGCTCGGATACCCTTATTCCGGTGGCATATAAAAGCTCAAGCATTGCACGGTCACGGCAGCCCTTAGGTTCAAGAGAATCGGGAGCCGATATAAGAGTTTCTATCTCGCTCTCGGAAAGTATCTCGGGAGCCTTGTGCTCGGGCTTTGACGACTTTATTCCCGATGCAGGATTGACAACCAGGCATTCTCCCTCTAAATTCATAAAGCGGTAAAAGCAGCGTATTGTCGAAAGCATACGGTTGACGCTTGATTTTGAACGTCCCTTTGATTCAAGTGTGAATATGTATTTTCCGATGATCTCGCCCGAAGCCTTATCGGCGGGGATTTTCTGACCGTCAAGATATTCTAAAAATTGATCTATATCTCTCAAATATGAGTTAAGGGTGTTTTCCGACACCTTTTTCTTCTTTTTAAGATATTCACCGAATCTATCTTTTAAAACGGCCATTTTAAACTCTCCTTTTTACCGATTACATCTTACATCGAGAACGCCGACAAGAAAAGCGATGTAACCGCACACTCCGTTAACGATGACATAATCATAATTGAAATATATTTTATGTATTTAAAGCAGTATTTTTTAAACTGCTCGGGAAAGCCTGAGCCTTCCCCTTTGAAAAAATCTTTATAAAGCTTTGCCGAAATATCATACGCCGAAAGACAGGAAAAAAGCAGCGTCAGCGACGAAATAAGCCCGCCCGGCAAAATAATGAGCGCCGAAAAGGCAATGCCGTTTACCCCAAGCACCGAATATGCCGCCGAGCAAACGCACCCAATGCCCAGTCCCTTGCAAAAGGGAACAAAAAAGCAAAGGGGTTTTCCGAAAAGAAATGCTCCGCAAAAGTAGGAAAGCAAAAGAAAAATAAGATTAGAGCACAGCGAGCTTAAAAAAACTCCGAAAGCGCTCATTTTCATGCGGGTCGAAACAAAATCGGAAAAAACACTAACGGGATCGTACATTCCCGAAAACCAGTTGTTTTTAACCATAACAACGCCGAAAAACACGCCCAAAAGTAAAAACAAAGCCATAAAGATAAGACGCGAGTTGTCACAGAAAAAACGCAGCGTCTCCTTTTTTAATCTGATACTGTTATAAAATCCTTTCATATTTTTGCCTCCTATATCTTGTCCTTAAAAGATATGAGAGAAAAAATACTATTATGAATAACAGCAAGACAAATAAGCAGGTTTATTTACCCGACGCAGCAAGCTCCTCAGCTCTGTCAAAGCAGGCCTTCATGGCCCGTTTAACTGCACCCTCGTAATCATCCCTGTCGAATGATTCGTTGGCTGCAAGAGTGGTTCCTTTAGGCGATGTGACCATATCAAGAAGCTCATCGGCCGAGCGGCCGGATTTTTCGAGCATCTCTGCGCTTCCCTTTATGGTTTGGAAAAGCAGAGTCTTTGCAACATCGTCCGAAAGACCAAGCTCCTTAGCCTCTAAAAGTGCAGCACGCGCAAATTTAAAGAAATAAGCAGGCCCGCTTCCGCTAAGGGCCGTGACGGCCGAGATCTTATCCTCGGTAACAACCGCAGCCTTGCCGCAGCTTTCAAAGATCTTGAATACAGGCTCGAAAATTTCTTTCGGAACATCGTCGGGACAAACAAGTGCCGACGCACCGCAGGACACAAGCATAGGTGTATTGGGCATCACACGAATCGTGTAGATATTTCCGAAAGCCTCTTTGATGTCTGAAACCGTAACTCCTGCCATAATAGAAACTATACAGTTAGTATTATTCGCAAGTCCCTTATACTCAGCGAAATTCTGCCTGAAAACCTGAGGTTTAATGCAAAGGAAAACATATCCGGCCTTTTCAAAGACCTCGCCCGCACTGCCGCAGGGGAACATACCATATTTAGCGAAACGGTCGATTTTTTCCTTGTCGGTGTCATATATATAGATGTTGTCAGGTTTTATGTAACCCGAATTGTAAACGGTTTCGATAATGGCGGAAGCCATATTACCCGCCCCGATAAATCCAATTGACATAATCATAGTGTAACCGCTCCAATTCCCGTAAGCTCAACTTTGTATACTATACCTTATTTTCAGCGATTTATCAAGTACAAAATGAATTTGTTACGAAATTTTAACCTTTCTAAGCTTATTTATGTAAACTGTATTATGTAACCTTTCCATTTTATTATGTAAACAGCTTTATGTAAACCGCTACATATATTGAAACGGCAGTCCCCGTTTGCACAAGAACTGCCGTTTTTGTTTTTTTATACACAGCTTTAAAAAATCACAAATTAAATCGCCGTCAAAAATCCCGTTTTTTCAATCTATCCTCAGCGGAGTAACAAACGAAAATAACAATTACAAATTAAGAGTTTGTAAAAGCACTGTCCCCTGTCCTGCCGACCGTCCGAAAAAAACAAAAGGATAAATCAAAAGGATCGATCAGATCATCTTTCTTTTGCCCGAGCGGTTAACTCCCGCCACCCCGCCGGCCGATGAACAAGCCACCGCCGCGACGAGTCTTAAAACGGTCAGCAGCGAAAAGGTGTTGCCGAGCATTATTCCGATTATGGTTATAACGCAAAAAATAACGCAGCCGGTAATTGCTCCTGTTTTAAGTCCTCCGCATTTAATTTCCTTGCCGATTTTATATGCCGTGCAAAATCCCCCTGCCCCGCAAATAAGCAGCGACAAAAAATTAAGCACCGGATCGCTGAGATCCCTAAAGGTCAGAAACACGGCCGCCGCGGTATACATCAGCAGAATAATTATCCCGCCGAAAGCGGCGCCTTTAAGATAGATTTTAAGTGTTTTGGAAAAATCGTCGTTCATAAAACAAAACCTCCGCAAAATAACCTGTTAAAAGATTATTCGCGAAGGTCAAAGTATATTACATTTGTTTTGTTTATAGCTCTTTAAGCCTCGCTTGATAAAGGAAAATTATTTGGTTTCCTTCTTGGAGGGCTTTTTAGAGGTCTCGGCCTCGTCGGCGTGGACGGTAAGGTTGGTCTGAATCGACCAGCGAGCCATTCTGTATTTGCTGTGATCGGGGCCGGATTCAATTATGAAGGAATCCTCTTTAACGGCCACAATGCGTCCGTAAATTCCGCCGATGGTGATTATCTCGTCGCCGATCTGGATGTTGTTGCGCATCTTTTCCTCTGCCTTCTGCTTTTTGCGCTGAGGGCGGATAAGAAGAAAATACATAATCGCAAAAATTACAACCAGATATACAATCATTATCCAGCTTGAGCCGGCTCCGTTATTTCCCATTTTATATACCTCCGTAATATGTGTTTAAATGCAACACTAAATCTTGTCTATTATACATTACTTTCTTCTCTTTTTCAAGAAGAATTTTTTAAATTTACAAAATGTTAAATTCTGCGCGAAAGGACGGGAAGCATTTCCTCTTTATATTTCGCAAACCTTCCCTCGTCAAGGACAAGGCGTATTTCCTCAAAAAGATTGTTATAAAACCAGAGATTGTGCATAACCGCCAGTCTCATTCCGAGCATTTCCTTTGCCACGAGCAGATGCCTGACATAAGCCCGGCTAAAATTCTCGCAGGCGGGGCAATGGCATTCACTGTCGATAGGCTCGGTATCAAGAGCATATTTGGCGTTGTTTATATTTATGACGCCCTGCTTTGTAAAAAGGTGACCGTGACGGGCGTTGCGGCTCGGCATAACGCAGTCGAAAAGGTCCACTCCCCTTTCCACCGCCTCAAGAATGTTTGCCGGTGTACCGACCCCCATAAGATAGCGTATCTTATCATCGGGAGCATATGGCTCCACCGCCGAAATAATGCGGTACATATCCTCGGCAGGCTCACCCACCGCAAGACCGCCGATGGCGTATCCGTCAAGATCCAGCTTTGCAATTTGCTTCATATTCTCGATTCTCAGATCGTCGAAAACGCAGCCCTGATTTATACCGAAAAGCAGCTGATTCTTATTTATGGTATCATTGAGAGAATTGAGCCGTTTCATCTCGGCCTTGCAGCGCTCGAGCCACCTGACGGTTCTTTCGGAAGAGGCTTTGGCATATTCATATTTGGCAGGGTTTTCAACGCATTCATCAAAGGCCATTGCAATGGTGGAAGCGAGATTCGACTGAATTCTCATACTCTGCTCGGGACCCATAAAAATCTTGTGACCGTCGATATGGGAATTGAACTGCACGCCTTCCTCGGTAATGTGGCGCAGCTTTGCCAGTGAAAAAACCTGAAATCCACCGCTGTCGGTGAGAATAGGGCCGTCCCATTTGGTGAATTTATGAAGTCCGCCGAGAGCCTTGACATTCTCGTCGCCCGGGCGAAGATGAAGATGATATGTATTTGAAAGCATAACCTGGCACTTGAGGTCTTTAAGATCAAGTGCCGAAAGACCTCCCTTTATGGCGGCGCAGGTGGCCACATTCATAAATGCAGGGGTTTCAAAGCTTCCGTGGACGGTGGTAAACCTTCCCCGTCTGGCGGTTCCTTCTTTTTTAATAAGCTTGTACATTTAAAACTCCGTTTAACAAAAAGATTTATTGTGAATATAATGTTTAAGATAATGTAGGTTTTGCAAACAATCCACTGCAACGCAAAAAATGAAAAATCACAAAATTGCCATTGCGTCGCCGAAGCTGAAAAACCTATACT
>CAKSDF010000140.1 GCA_934444695.1 uncultured Eubacteriales bacterium
ATTTAAAGCAGGTCGGAAAACATAACGAAAACGCCGATTATATTATGATGTTCCTTGCCGATATGGAGCAGGAAGGCCTTCTGGTGCTTCCTACCCACAGAATTGTGAGAAATCTTGAGAGCTTTGACAGAGAAGATCTGCTGTGTCACTGCGAGAGCAGTTTTGACATAACGAGAAATCTTTCAAAAGAGGATGCCGAGCACCGGCTTAAAGAGGCATACAGCAGGCAAAAAGCGGCATTCTTGTTTTACACAAAAAGCGGCTACGATCTGCTGGTTTCTAAGGCTTCGGCAGTTCCCGAAAATCTTCTTGCGGGAAGCGAGTCGCTCAGAAGCCTTGACGTCAGCATTCTTCATTCCCTTGTTCTTGAAAAGATTATGGGTATAGATAAAGAAAATATGGCAAAGCAGATAAACCTTACCTACACCCGCTCGGAACAGGAGGCTGCAAAGTCGGTGGACAGCGGCGCGGCGCAGTGTGCTTTTATACTCAATCCCACGAGGGTGGAGGAGATAAAGAACGTTGCTTTGGACGGAGAAAAGATGCCCCAGAAGTCCACATATTTTTATCCGAAACTCATTACTGGACTGGTTATGAACGGCCTTGAGTAAAAAAAATAAAAAAAAGACTTGCATTTTTGATTAAAGTCTGTTATTATAGTTTGCACGATGTTGTGTTGCAACGAAATTTTTTGAAAGTTTAAGGAGGTGCAGAGTATGGCAAAATGCGATATTTGCGGCAAGGGTGTTACCTTCGGTATTAAGGTTTCTCACTCCCACAGAAGATCCAACCGTGCTTGGAAGCCCAATGTACAGCGTGTTAAGGCAATCGTGGACGGTACTCCGTGCCGGATCAACGCCTGCACCCGTTGCCTGCGTTCCGGTAAGGTAACCAGAGCTATATAACCTTTATGCACTGCATAAAAAACACAGCCTTTCTTTTTTGAGGCTGTGTTTTTTTATTTGCATTTTTCGGCGTTTGTGTTTTTAGTGCTTATTTTTTAGACCACCTTTTAAATTTTCCACAAATTTCCGCCGAACTTACCGATTGACTTCCCGCTGAATTTCCCGCCAAGCCTTCCGCTTGACATCACGCTAAACTTCCTGCTGAATTTCCCGCCAAACTTACCGATTGACTTCCCGCCAAACTTCCTGCTAAACCTCTCGCTTGACTTTACTCTAAACTTCCTGCTGCATTTTCCACCCGACGCCCCTGTTTTTTGTCGGATATTCCGCCCGATTTTCAAAGCGGGGTTTGTTCTTTCTTTTCGGCGGTTTTCGGCAGCGCGGCGCCTTGAATTTTCGGCATTTTTCCGGGACTGTATTTTTTTAAATTTTTGCGTGTTTTTAATTGACCTTTTAATGTAAATGAGTTATAATAATAATCTATAATACTATAAGTGTGTCCGAAGGCGTTTTGCGGATGATTATGAGAAAAAATCCGCAGATGTCTTTGCAGGAAATTTCGGGAGGTGACGGCAATGAAAATATTGGCTGTGGGCGATGTTGTGGGAAAACCGGGCTGCGAGTTTTTAAGAAAAAAGCTTCCGGTAATCAAAAGGCATTACGGCATCGACATTGCCGTCGTCAACGGAGAAAATTCCGCCGAAGGAAACGGCATAACCCCCTTTTCGGCCGATCACATTTTTGCAAGCGGCGCCGACGTCATTACCGGCGGCAACCACACCTTCCGCAGAAGGGAAATATACGACTACTTAGCATCCTCTCCCTTTTGCATAAGACCGGCCAATTTTCCGGAAGGTGCTCCGGGAAGCGGAATGTGCATTGTCGATAAAGGCTCGTATAAAGCGGCGGTCATAAGCATTATGGGGCAGGTTTATATGTCTCCCACCCTTGAATCGCCCTTTGACACGGCCGACCGTATGATAAAGCTGGCCGACGAGCAAGACTGCAAAATAAAAATCGTGGATTTTCACGCCGAGGCTACCGGCGAAAAGCTCTCTCTCGCCCATTATCTCGACGGCAGAGTGACCGCCTTTTTCGGCACGCATACCCACGTCCCCACCGCCGACATAAAGGTTACCGAAAAGGGAACGGCCTACATTTCAGACCTTGGAATGACCGGGCCGGAAAACTCGGTACTGGGTGTAAGGGCCGAGCTTACGGTGGCCATGATGAAGGATAAGCTCCCGGTAAGGTTTTTAACGGCCGACGGAGACTGCTTTTTGTGCGGAGCGGTTTTCGATGTTGATAAGGCAAGCGGAAAGGCCGGGAATGTCGAACAAATTATTATCAGATAGGTGATTTTGTGATTATAAAAAAATTCGTGGCAAGTCAGTGCGGCGCTGTTCTCGACAGCGATGTAAATACCGGCGGGGGAACCGACGATACCGCCGCAATACAGGGAATACTCGATATAGCGCAGAAGGACGGAGTGGGAGTGCACTTGGTTATGGACGGAGCGGCCCTTATAACCGGAATCAAGGTATATTCCGACACGGTCATAGAGTGCCCGACCTCCTCCTGCGGATTTTTCCTTGCCGACGGATCGGACTGCGCCATAGTTTCCAATGCCAATATGACAAAGCGCCATGCCGACGGCAAATATTCCTACGATGACATTGAGGATCAGAATATCAGCCTTATAGGCGGAACATATAACCACAATTGCAAAGGTCAGAAGCACGATGTGCCCCGCCCCGAGGGCGGCTGCGATTTTACCGTGGCCTTTTGGTTTGTGGGAATAAGAAACCTTCTCATCCGCGATGTAAACATAATCGACCAGAGAACCTTTACCGGCCTTTTTGTCAACTGGGAACGGGTCAATATCGACAGCGTGCACATTGATCTGCCCCATAAGGAGCATTATCAGAATCAGGACGGATTCCATTTCTTCGGCCCGGGAAGGTATCTTAACATACATAATCTCAGCGGAAATGCCGGAGACGATTTTCTGGCCATTGCTCCCGATGAGGCCGACGGTATTTCCGATATTTCCGACGTTATGATAGACGGCGTTCATCTTGAGGACGCCGACCAGGGCATACGGCTGCTTGTGCATAAAAACGGGCGGCTCGACCGTGTGACAATAAAAAATGTCGACGGAACCTACCGCTCCTTCGGATTTTTCATCAATCCCTTCTTCCCCGACAGGGTGACAGAGAGGGGCGGATACGGGGATATAATCTTTGACACGGTAAATCTTCATCAGACCGAGGTTGATTACACATATACCGACAATTTTCTTTTCCGTATCGGCGGGCACATCGACCACATAACCCTCAGAAATATTTATTCGATCAGACCTAACGACGCCAGAGCCCTCATACAGCTTGGCTGGCAGGCCGAGGACGATGCCCACGTGGGCGAGCACAACAGGACTATGGTCGGCAGTATGCTTCTTGACGGGCTGGAGGTTTTGCAGGATAAAAAGGACTGTGAAGAGCTTGGGGAAATGAGCTTTATGGAGATAAAACACAGCAATATAAACCGCCTGTGCCTGAGAAATGTCAATGTTGTCAGAACAGACAATACAAAGGGCGGAAATCTCATAAAACTGCTTGACGGGGTCAAAATCAAAAAGCTTGACCTTTTCGATATCGACGCCGACGGCCTTGACGAGCTTGTGAACGGTCAGGGAGATATAGAGAAAATCAACACTGACAATGTGTGCATAGATTGATTGAACCCGTTTTGACGCAGACGGATCGCTTGATCAACACCACGCATAAACGGCTTGTCTGAACGATCTGTATGATGGCATTTGTGAACGACCTGTATGAATGTCATTTATGAACGGACTGCAATCGGTCAGCCGGATAAACGGATAGGCGCGTTAAACGAACTAACCCGGGAAAAGGAGATGAAGGGCAATGAAAAGAACATTTAAATTCCGAGCGCTGAAACTATGCGCGGCAGCGGCTGCCCTTGCGCTTCTCTCGGGATGCAGTATGAAGGGCTTTTCGCCCGAGGACACCATTAAGGCACCCGGTGCCACCGGATATTACGCCGGCGTGCAGAAGGCTCTTGAACAGGCAGTCGGAAACGACATTGTGCTTAAATACCCTAAGGTCGGAGCCAATCATTCGGCATTCTGCTCGGGCGATTTTGACGGAAACGGCAAGGACGAGGTACTGGCCTTTTATCAGAAAAAGGGCGAAAGCTCGGTCACACGAATGAACCTTCTTTCCTGGGAAAACGGAAAGTGGAAATCGGTGCAGGATCTCAACCCCGTGGGCAGAGAGCTTCTTGAGGCTGAAATTTCCGATCTCGATCGGGACGGAGCATATGAGATAATTACCGGCTGGCAGATCTCTACCGCCAAAACCAACCAGCTGAGCATTTATAAAATGGAGGGCGGCGGTCTTGTGCAGCGGGCCGACGAAACCTACAATGCCTTTGTCATATGCGACATCGACAATGACGGGCGGGATGATGTGGGCATTGCGGTTATCGACGCTCAAAGCAAAAAGGCCAACCTCACCTTCAACGATTTTGAAAACAATACCTTTAAAACCGAGTCGAGCATTATGCTGGATGGCGGTGTTACCGAATATGTCAACATCATAGCTTCGGAAATCGATGGAAAAGCGGCGGTTTATCTCGACGGACTTAAATCCTCCGACGTTATGATAACCGAGCTTATATACTACGAAAACGGCAGCCTTTTCAATCCCTTTGCAAAAGGAGATTACGCCGAAAACACCGTTACCGCAAGAAGAAACGGCAGAAAGTGCAAGGACGTAAACGGCGACGGAAAGATAGACATCCCCCTTGCAAAGCCTATTGCGGGATACAACCTTGTGAGCGGAGCGGGATATTATACCGATTGGTCGGATTATGACGGAAAAGAGTTTAAAAGCGTTATGGCGGCCTGGTATTGCACGAGTGAAGGGTATTATCTCATCCTCGACGAGCCGTGGAAGGACGGAGTGACGGTCATTTTCGATTCCGAAAAGGGAACGGCGGTTTTTTGCAAGTGGAACAGCGAAAGCAAATCGGCCGGAAGCGAGATCTTCCGCATAGCGGTTTTCGATTCGGATAAATTCTCGGGCCAAAACGACCAAGACGGCGTGGAAACAGGAAATTCCGAAGAGGTTTCGGCGGTGGGATATATC
>CAKSDF010000141.1 GCA_934444695.1 uncultured Eubacteriales bacterium
GCCGTAGTGAATGTTGAAGCCGTGAGCGAAGGCAAGGGTCTTGCCCTCGGTCATAAAGGGCTCGATGGACTGTTTATAAAGCTTGGCCTGCTTTTCGTCGTTGATGAGTATCATAATGATGTCGGCGTTTTTGGCGGCGTCGGCCGAGGTCATAACCTTAAGTCCCGCCTTTTCGGCCTTTGCCCAGCTTTTGCTGCCCTCGTAAAGGCCTACGATAACATTTACGCCCGAGTCCCTAAGGTTTAGGGCGTGGGCATGGCCCTGGGAGCCGTAGCCGATTATGGCCACCGTTTTGCCGTTTAATTTGTTAAGGTCGCAATCCTGCTGATAAAAAATTCTTGCATCTGACATTTTTAAAATCTCCTTTTATGTTTTATAATTGTTTTTAGTTTGTTTGGTTAAAGATTTTTCGGCGGGCGGCAAAGGGATGTCCCTTTTGTGCAATTGCCGTAATTTTCACAAGGCGGTGGGACGGCGCTTATTGTTCAAGCAGGCTTCCCTCTCCACGTTCGAGAGCCACGATGCCGGTGCGGCACATCTCGATTATGCCAAGCGGTTTCATTATTTCGATAAAGGCGTCTAGCTTTTCGGTGTCGCCGGTCACCTCGATGCACAGAGCATTGGCCGAATAATCGATTATCTTGGAACGGAAGATGCTGACGGCGGTCATAATTTCGTTTTTGGTCTTGCGGTCGTTTTTGACCTTTATAAGCATAAGCTCCCTGACCACCGAGCTTTCCTTCGAGAGCAGCTTGACCATTTTTACATTGACCAGCTTCTTGAGCTGCTTTATCATCTGCTCCTTTGCGGCATCGTCGCCGTACATGGTTATGGTTATGCGGGAAAATTCGTCCGATTCGGTCTTTCCCACTGTCAGTGCGTCGATGTTGAATCCGCGGCGGGTAAACATACTGGTTACCCTGGTCAGCACGCCGAATTTATTGTCGACGTAAACGGCGATTATAAACTTTTTCACAGATCTTCCTCCTTTTCTATTATCAGATCGTCCATACTGCCGCCGGGCGGGAGCATGGGAAGAACCAGTTCATCTTTATTTATTGGGCATTCTATGACCACCGGGCCGTTTTCGTTTTGGTAGGCCGCTCTAAACGCCTCTTTAAACTGCTCGGGGGAATTTACCCTGATTCCCTTTGCGCCGAAGGCCTCGGCAAGCTTTACAAAATCGGTGGCGCGGCCGAGGGTTGTGGCCGAAAAGCGGCCGTCGAAAAAGAGGGATTGCCACTGCCTGACCATTCCCAGCACCCCGTTGTTGAAAAGCACTATGACGAGGGGAATGTTATAGGTTACGGCGGTGGCAAGCTCGTTTAAATTCATTCCGAAGCTTCCGTCGCCGGTTATGAGCACGGTTTTTTTGCCGGTGGCCATGGAGGCGCCCATTGCCGCTCCCATTCCGAATCCCATTGTGCCCAGCCCTCCGCTTGTTATAAAGCTTTTCGGATGTCGGAATTTGCAATACTGGGCCGCCCACATCTGATGCTGCCCGACATCGGTGGCCACCGTGGCTTCTCCGTTTGTTATTTCGTTTATACGGTCGAAAACCGCCGATGGGGTGAGCTCTTTTGCGGGACTTTGGTAGGTGCTTTTGTCGGGAGACGCCCCGTTTGCAGCATAGATGTTTTGGCTGCCGGCTTGGTTGATGCCTTGGCCGTTCTGACCGTCGCTGCCGCCGTCTTGGCCGCCCTTTTGATCGGACTGTGTGCCCGATCGGGTCAGTTCCTCGCGGGCCTTAAGCTCCTTTATCTGCTTTATCCATTCCGGGTGCTTGGCCTTTTTGACCTTTTTGGCAATGCGGGTAAAGCTGTCGGTCAGGTCGCCCGCTATTCCGACGCTTGAGGGGATTATCTTGTCTATTTCCGAGCCGTCCACGTCGATGTGTATTATGGAGGCGTTTTTGGCATACTTCTTTTTGTCGCCGGTGGCGCGGTCGGAAAATCTTACACCCACGCCGAATATAACGTCGGCTCTCGACAGGGCGGCCGATGAAGCATAGTGCCCGTGCATACCCTGGAGCCCCAAAAATCTTTCCTGATCGGAGGCAAGTCCCGTCAGTCCCATAAGCGAGCAGCCCACAACGGCATCGATTTTTTGCGCAAGCTCGGCCACAGCCTGTTCAAGCCCTGCACCGACCACACCGCCGCCGATGTAGATGTAGGGGCGTTTTGCGCCGTTCAAAAGCTCGACCGCACGGTTTATGTCCTGCTCTTTGGCCTTTTTGTTTTCAAAAAGCGGCAGCGGAGCTTTTGGCTCGTATTCGCAAAGGGCGGTCTGCACGTCCTTCGGTATGTCCACAAGCACAGGTCCCGGCCGTCCCGAGCGGGCAATGCGGAAGGCCTCTCTCACCTCGTCGGCCAGATCCTCTACCCGGGTTACGAAAAAGTTGTGCTTGGTTATGGGGAGGGTTATGCCGGTTATGTCGATTTCCTGAAAGCTGTCCTTTCCGATGAGGGATAAGGGGACGTTTCCGGTTATGGCAACAAGGGGGGATGAATCCAGCATGGCCGTTGCGATTCCGGTGACAAGGTTGGTGGCGCCGGGGCCGGAGGTTGCGATGACCACGCCGGTTTTTCCGGTGGCCCGTGCATAGCCGTCGGCGGCGTGTGCCGCTCCCTGTTCGTGTGCCGTAAGTATGTGGTTTATACGGTCGCGGCAGAGGTAAAGCTGGTCGTAAATGTTAATGGCCTGGCCGCCGGGATAGCCGAAAACATCGCGCACGCCCTGTTCGATTAGCACTTCAACCAGTATTCGGGCGCCTGTCATTTTCAAAAAAATCATTCCTTTTCTTAAAATTAAAAGGTGTTTTAAAAAATGTTTCACGTGAAACATTTTTGTCGTCGGCCAAGGATTTATGCGGGTTTCAGAGATTTTAACGTACAAAAAACGCTGCTTTTTATGTCCCTTCAAGCGCCGTTTTTGCACCGCTTGCCTTTTCGATCAAAGAAAATTTGACTTGAGGGCAAAGCGTTAAAAAAACCGGAAAAAACAAAAAGTCCCTTTTGCACAGTAATCCTATGCAAAAGAGACGAAATTATTATTCCGCGGTACCACTCTTTTTTGGTCAAAAGACCCTCTCGCCGACATCTATCAATGCCTCTCTCTGTAACGGGAGAACCCGTCCGCGTTTACTCGGCTCTAAAGCCTTTCGACCGGAAGCTCCGGGATGACTTATGGTGCAGTTCTCGCTCCGTCTTACAGCGGCCGACGGCTCTCTTTGCCGAGAAAAAAGCACTTTTATTCCCTTCAACGCTTTTATCTGTTAAAGACATTCTAACATCACTTTTTTGATTTGTCAACAGAAATTTTTCTCAAATTTGGTTTTTGCCTGCAGATAAAGTGCTTTAAAAAGGGCTTAAAGAATCGGTTTTCCCTTTTTTATGTGTCCTAAAGCCGACAAAAAAACGCAAAATATTGTAGCACAAAACGACATTCATATACCATAATATGTGTTAATATCCTTTTTGAAAGGATATGGTCGGATGTTTTTTAAACGGGCGCGAAGGTGCAAAAATATTGTCAACATAAGGGTGGACAGGCTTTTTCCCTCATCCTTTTCTCCCCGGCGGGATTTTGACGGAGAGGAAGCCCTCTGCGAAAGCATCAGGGAAAACGGCGTTACCGAGCCGCTGACCGTAAAGCTGCTTGAAAAGGGCAAGTATTCGGTCATATCGGGCGAGCGGAGGCTCAGGGCTGCAAAGGCGGCGGGACTTACCCGTGTGCCCTGCGTTGTTGTGCGCCAAAGCGACGAAAAGGCGGCGGTCACAAGGCTTTTGCACGACATTTCCCATAAGTCCCTGAACCTGTTCGAGGAGGCCGACGGCATCTATACCCTCATAAGCCGCTACGGCATCCCCCGGGACGAGGCGGCGGCACGGCTCGGTCTTTCGGAAAACGAGCTTGTGGGAAAGCTGCGGCTTCTCAGCTTTACCCATTGGCAAAGGGAAAAGATACTGGCCCTGGGGCTTAGCGAGCGCAAGGTAAAATCCCTTTTGAAAATATCCGATGAGGAGCGGCGGGACGGCGAGCTTTTCGATGCGTTTGATGCCCTTTCCGATCAGGATGCCTTTTCAAAATCCGACGGTTGTCCGAGAACCGATGCCTTTTCAAAGCCGCAAAAACCGCCCTTAAAGCGCCAGGCGGTGGGAGACGGAAGAATCATTTCAAACACCATATCAAATGCCGTCGATTCCATAAGAAAGGCGGGCATAACGGCTCTTTCGGAACGCACCGAAAGCGACGGCTTTGTGGAATATCGCATAACCCTTCCAAAAAACAAAAAGCCCGATTAAAGGCAGGCTCTTTGACCGTCTGCTTAAACCTCTTGACCATCTGCCGCGCGGGGGTTTTAGACCGGCTGTTGCGCAGGGGGCCTTAGACCGGCTGTCGCATGGCTTTTATCGGGAGAAAAACGGCAGAGCGGCAGAGCCGATTGGCCGGTAGATTTTCATTTGATTTTAAAGAGGGGGTGAAGATGTAAGAAGTGATTAGGTAATAAGGAAAAATCCCGCTCACAAAAGTGAACGGGATTTTTTGGTGGACATTAACGGACTCGAACCGCTGACCCTTCGCACGTCAAGCGAATGCTCTACCAGCTGAGCTAAATGTCCTTGCGTGTTTGTGATTATACAACAAACGAAATTAAAAAGCAAGTGTTTTTTTCAATTTTTTAAAATTTTTTTGCGGCAGCGGTTTTTACCGGGGCGGAAAAGCAATGCTTTTCCGCCCATTTGAAGTTTTATTCTCTAACCCGTTTAGGATGCAATAAATGTCGTCAAACCGATGACTGCGCTATGGTCAGCGCCCCTGAGCAATAAACACCATACCGCACGGGAAAAGGGACAAGCCAACATACCGTACCGTACGGCTTCGCTCGTCATTGCTTAAGCTGCCGAAAAACGGTAAAACGGTTGAATTGCGCGACTGTGTTTATGCTGCGGGGAAGGCCGATATCTTTTTAACCGAATACTGAAGTATAAGCAGTGCGTCCACCGCCGTTATGCTGCCGCTTCTGTCCACG
>CAKSDF010000142.1 GCA_934444695.1 uncultured Eubacteriales bacterium
CAGCAAAAGAGCTTGACACGATATATTTCAGCGGCGGACGCGTGGGCAGTCAGGTGGAAATGTCCACAGATAACCTTTTAAAGGCGGTAGACATTGTTTTTGCCGATCTCATAAGGTCGACAACAGATTAACAAGGAACGATTTTGCTGATTTGGAAAAATATTATCTACCCTTTAAATATGCTTTTATGCAAAGGATTTGATTGAATTTTAATTTTTTTATCAGATCCTTTTCTTTTTGAAGAAAAATATACAATACGTTTTGTTAACTTTGCATTTTTGCTGCATTTTGCTATACAATTAGTAATATTGCACGATTTTATGTTGACCTCAAAAGGCTATTATGTGAACCGATTTTATTATATTTCATTTGTATGTATTTTGGATAGAAAGCGGTCCTAATTTTTAACATTTATTTCTGAAGCGCCGAACTTTTAAAGGAATATTGAATGTTGAAAACTCTGTTGAAATTGTTGAATACTTCTTGTATATGCATATCAGTATATAATTTTATGTAAACTTCCCGTTGTTACGGCATTTTCACCTTTTTTTCGATTTTTTTTAAAAAAAGTTTGTGATTTTCTTTTTTGGCATTGAAAAAAAGAGGATTTTGTGGTATTATATAGTGGAAATAATATTAAGAGAAATGAAAAAGATACGGAGTGATATTATGCCCGGAGACTTGCACTGCCACACCAAGCTATCCGACGGTTCAGTGAGTCTTGAAGAATTGGTCGCCCTGGCGAAATGCGCAGGACTCAAGACCATTGCAGTTACAGACCACGATACTCTTGCAGGGGCAATGAGAGCCAAGATGCTCGGTCAGAGAGCCGGAGTAAACGTTATACCCGGCGTCGAATTTTCCTGTAAAAACACCGAAACCGGAAAAAAGGTACATCTTCTTTGCTACCTTCCGGAATTTCCCGACCGCCTTCAGGGGCTTTGCCGCGATATTTCAAATCGCAGGAAAGCTGCCGGTCAGAAAATGGCCGCCGAGGTTATGAAACGCTATCCCCTTCCGGTAGGAATTATCAAGCGCTGGATACAGGGAAGCACAAACATATATAAACAGCACATTATGATGGCTCTTATGGAAGCCGGATACACCACCACAATTTACGGTGAACTTTACGACCGCCTTTTCGGCGAAAACGGCGTGGCCGTTGTTGATAAGGACTATCCCGACGTCAGAGATGTTATGGTCCAGATACACGAGGCCGGCGGCCTTGCGGTTATGGCGCACCCCTGGCTTTACGACTCGGTTGATCTTATCCCCGAGCTTGCCGGCCTGGGACTGGACGGTATCGAGGTATGGCACGACAGCGCAAATGAGGAGCAAACCGACAAGCTCATTGAAATTGCCAAGAAATACGACCTTTGTATGACCGGAGGCAGCGATTTCCACGGAATGATGTCCCCCAAGCCCAATCCCATCGGTTCCAAGGTGGTGGCCGACATTTTTGTTGACCGTCTCATCGCAGCAAAAAAACACCGTCTTCAGATGATGAAATAAATCGGATGCCGACAAAGAAATTGCCTGTACCCGTTTAATCCGACCCGTTTAAACAGCCTCGTTTAAACCGCAGCATTAAAAGATCGGCTAAATATTTAGTCAGATATTTTTTGCAGCAAATTTTTTCGCAACAATAAAACCGACAGTATGCACATTGCACGGCTGTCGGTTTTTCTTTTGATATTTTTAAATTCACAATTTTACCTATAAATTCAGTATCCTTGCCCTTTCAGCTTTCGAGCATATTGTTTATAAAGGGAAAGCTGCCCTTAAGCTGCTTTATCTGCAGATTGGCCGTATAGATCATTCCCTTGGGGCCTTCAAAACCTTTTGCCTTGGCTCTGACCGTTATATCCTTCTTTGCAATTTCCTTTGCAAACTCCGCAAGTACCGCCTCGCTGCATTCCTTTAAAAGCGCCTCTCTTACAAGGCATTCTTTTTTGTCAAAAAAGATATATCCTACGTCTTCTTTTCCCTGCCTTGCAATGTAGATGTCATAGCCCGAAAGCCCGGCATCCTCAACAAGGTAAGAAAAAATATCCTTGCTTTTTTCCACCGTGCCGTCTGCCCGCTCATTTGCCGTTAAAACGTCGTTTTGAAGGGCGAAAAGCCTGTCGGCATCGTTTGTTTTGATAAAATCAAAAGGCTGCTCTGTCCCCTCTGCGCCGGTATTTTCAGCACTTATACGAACGGTATCGCAATAGAAAAACTCCTCAAAACCAAAGCGGGAATAAAAATCGAAAAGCGACCTGCTTGCTGGAATAAGCGCCACGAAATCCAGCCCTTTTTGATGGGCTGTTTGCTTGACAAGCTCTATCAGCTCACCCATATAGCCCTTTCCGCGACAGGTTTTATCGGTGGCAGCGCAGCAAAAATACCATCCTTCAAAAACCTTTTCGGCCGAATGGAGCTTAACAGGAACGGTGAAGGTTTGGGAAACAATGCTTTGCCCAATCTTTTTGCAAAAATAATTTTCCTTTGAAAAGAGATGGTTCAAAAATGCCTCAACATCTTCCCTGCTGTCGCCGAAAGCCTCTTTCCAAAGGGATATAAGCTGTTCTCTATCCGATAAACACTGCGTCATATTTTTCCTCCATAAAGGCGGGTTTCAGGCTCAGTTTTGATTTTCTCAGTCCTTCAAGCCCCATATCCTCCTCGCGGTTGATGTATTTAACCTCATCCCCGAGAGACTTTGCGAACTCCTGTATCATCACGGCATAGCAGCCGTCCATCTCTCTGCTGGCCTTTTCAAAATGCTCGATAACCGTATCGTCCGACAGCTTTTCGCCTATTCCGAAGGCCACCGTCTCGCCGTTTATTCTGACCGCCGTGCCGATTAAACCAAGCTCGTCGAAATGCTCAAGAGCCCGCCTAAGGGCGGTGTTTTCGTGGATTATTCTCGGGTCGTTTTCGTTGTGTTCGCTAAGCCACAAATGCTCGGTTTCGGAAACGAGCGAAACATTTCTTCCGTTTAAAGCGACCACCTCAGGCTCCCCGTAAAGCCGCAGAAATTTATTGATGTGATTGCGTTTTTGCTGATACTTTTTTCCCGCGAAGGTACAAAGGGACCCGCGTTCGTAGACATATTCGCTGTTGTCGCGATTGTTTGTAAATTCAAATTTACCGTCAAAGTTTTTTTGCAAAAAATCCTTTTCGGCCGGGCAAAGTCCCGAGAAAAACAGTTCTTTTCCGACCGTATCAATAAGAAGTTCCACAGCCGAGCCGACATTTTCCCCGATGGGAGATTGGTAAAAATATTTATCCTCAACCGAGCCTCGCAAAATCAGGGTATCCTCATAAACCGCAAACTGACTTTTAAAGGCCGGCTGCCATATAAAAAGTCCGCCGAAGCAATTATCCGAAACCGGGAAACCGTATTTTTTAAATTTATTTTCCAAAAAAGATTTATCGTTCAGGGTTATATCTTTAAATTCAAGCATAAATTACCTTCTGTGTTTCTTTATTTTTTGTGCTGCACCTGACGGTAACAACATTTATTATACTATCCGAATGCAAATTTATCAAGTACCGCATCAAACAGAATATTTTAATTAATCGGGCGAAAAATAAGTTTTGTACCCGACAAAATCGCTTTATCGCAAAACCGGAAAAACCGGAATCAGACATTTGCGGCAAAGCGAATCAGTCGGGCAATCAATTTTTTTTGAAAAGGGGTAACAAAAATGGCCAACCTGACCGAAAAGGAGCTGTCCTTTCTTGAGGATCAGCTCAATGCAGAATCACTGCTTGTTAAGAAATTCCGCGCCGTTGCCGAAAACACTGCCGATCCCGCTTTAAAGGGAAAATGCGAGCAAATTTCGGCCAAGCACAAGGAGCATTTCGACCGTCTTATGACCTATCTTAACTGATTAGCCGCCTTAACCTTCGACAAACTGCTCAATCGGTCTTTTAATCATCGGCAATCCATTATTTATTTAATCTGCAATTAAATTATCAAGGAGGAAACGAAAAATGAACGACAAGCCCTTTATGCCCGAAAAAGAAATGCTTTCGGATGTACTTTCCAGCCAAAAGCTCATCACTTCCAACTAATGCGCCGGAAAGAAGCTCCGTGACGATGCCATGTGCATTCTTCACGAAGAACACGACATTCAGGCCGACGTATTTGAAGAAATGCACTCGAGAGGCTGGTATATGACTCCCGCCGCCGAGCAGCAGAAAATAGACACCACCAAGACAAAGTTCCAGAACATTGCCTCGACGCTTTAATGAATTAAACTGTAATATAAACTGTAATCATCGACACAAGGTATAATTTGCCTTAAATCGATTTAAAGTAACAGTTGTATATGATATTTTAGCCAATTTAGCAAATCAATCAAATATTTTTTTGGTCGTTATTGACAAAGCCTCCTAAAGGTGGTATACTTCTTTATGAGAAAAACCTTTAAGGAGGTACTTTTATGGAAACAAATATGCTGCCCATGGGCGTGCGGCGGGACGGATCCTATTACACCCGCATCGAATGGGCCACGGTAACCGAATCCGACCCCACTTTCTGGGTCTGCAACGTCATCAGCGACGATCACGAGCGTAACGGCGGAACCTACGGCGCCTGTGTGGAAAATCTGCCAGAGCCTAAAAACAATCTGATACTCAGCTTTTTCGACGAGCATCAGGAGGTCGGAAAAATCAAGCTGTACAAAAATGTCGGCGTGGACATCAGCGTCCCCGAGGAGCTTGCCCGCCACCTCAATATATACGTCAGCGACAGCGATCTTCCTAAGAAAATTCGCCGCAAGGACGACGACATCGAGTCGGCCGACTGGAAGCTGGTTAAATCGGTGGATCTTAAAAAAGAATTCGGCTGGGAGGAAATTGCTCTCGACAGCCCGGTTGTTGCAAAATTCGTAAGATTTGAGTTTATCGACAATTTCTGCGACAAGGATAATTTTATCCCCTGGGTCGAGACCAGCGAGATCAAGATTTTTCCCTGATTCATTTTCCCCTGATGTCGATGGCATAGTTTCAACCGGTTTCAAGAC
>CAKSDF010000143.1 GCA_934444695.1 uncultured Eubacteriales bacterium
AAGCCTGAATAATAAAGAACAGCGACTCAAGAAAAGCGAAAAGTTTAAAAAACGAGAATATAACGAAAAAACGACGACCTTCTGTTGAAGATCGTCGTTTTTGGTCCGAGTGGCGGGACTTGAACCCACGGCCTCTTGACCCCCAGTCAAGCGCGCTACCAGCTGCGCTACACCCGGATAACGCTGACGTGTTTTTCACTCAGCGTTGCTGATTATAACACAAAGGTTCTGCAATTGCAAGTCTTTTTTTAAATTTTTTTGCATCAATTTAAAATTTGTTTGCCTGTGGAATCAATTGTGTAGTTTTCGGTGTATATAAGCTGCGATATGGGAACAATCTCGTATCCTTCGGAAATAAGGCTTTCAAGAATTGTGGGAAGGGCCTCGGGCGTGTGCTCTCCGGCATTGTGGAAAAGTACTATGGAACCGCTTGTGACCTTCGGAACCACCCTTTTGATAATGTCGTCGGCCGAAATGCCCTTCCAATCGAGACTGTCCACCGACCACTGTATGGTGCTCATCGAGCATTGCTCGGCCGCTTCGATGACGGCGTTGTTATAATCGCCGTAGGGCGGTCGCAGAAGGGTAGGGCGCTTTCCGGTTATTTCGGCGATTTTGGAATTGCAGCGTTCAAGCTCGTTTATCATATCTTCTTTTGACATATTTGTCATATGCGGGTGGTCGTATGAATGATTTTCCACCTCATGGCCGGCATCGGAAAGAGCCTTGACCTTATCGGGATACTGCTCGGCCCACTTTCCCACAACGAAAAACGTGGTTTTAACATTGTATTTTTCAAGGGTCGAAAGAATGCTGTCGGTTAAATCTGCGCCCCAGGCTGCATCAAAGCTTATGGCAATTTTTTTATCGTCCCTTTTGACCGAGTATATGGGCAGCTTCTTTTGTGAAGCCGATGCGGTAACGGCCGGCTCGCCGAATGCCACGCACAGCACTCCCACAATGACTCCCAGTATTATTATCAGAGCGGTTATCATACCTTTTTTTGATATTATAAAATACTTACTCATAGGCTATCTCCCTTTTATATTTTAACTTCCTTAAATCATATGAGTGAATTATATGGAATTATGTAAAAATAAATTTTTATTTTTCTTTTTTGTAAAAATAAAATCGATAAGTTGCATTATTATTGAAAAGAAATAAAATACCTGTATTACTCTATAAAATTTTCGGAGGTTTTGTCTATGAGTAAAATTTTAGTTGTCGGAAGCCTTATTGTGGATGTTTCGGCCCATACCCCTCATTTCCCGGTGGTAGGGGAGACGGCTCTCGGAACCAGCCTTAAATTCGGCCCCGGCGGAAAAGGAAACAATCAGGCCACTGCCGCAGCACGTGCCGGCGGAGAGGTTTATATGATTTCCAAGACCGGAAAGGATTTTCTTCAGAAAATAATGACCGATCACTATAAGAACGAAAATATGTCTATGAAGTACATATATGAGGACGAAAATGTCGGAACAGGCTCTGCCCTTATCGAGGTCGACGACAACGGCGACAACCGCATTGTTGTTATCAAGGACGCCAACGATAAGCTTACCGCCGCCGAGGTTGACAATGCCGAGGAGGATTTTAAGGATTGCGACGTTCTCATTATGCAGCTTGAGACCAGTGAGGAATCCATTCTTGAGGGCAAAAAGCTTGCTCAGAAATATGGCGTGCCTATCATCTTAAATCCCGCTCCCTTCCAGAAAACTCCCGAGGGACTTTTTGACGGAATAGATTATCTTACTCCCAACGAGACCGAGGCCGAGTTCTTTACCGGAATCCCCGTTGTTGACGAAAACGACGCCGAAAAGGCCGCTGCAAAGCTTCACGATATGGGTGTTAAGAATGTTATAATCACTCTCGGCAAGAGAGGTGTTTATTACAGCGGCGAGGACGGATACAAGGTGCTTGTACCCACTACCGACCTTAAATCGGTCGATTCCACCGGTGCAGGAGATGCCTTTAACGGCGGTTTTGCCGTTGCCGTCGCCGAAAAGATGCCGGTAGACACCGCTCTTAAATTTGCCAACTGCGTGGCTTCCATTTCGGTTACACGTCCCGGCTCCGGCCCCTCCATGCCCAAGAGGGAAGAGGTTCTTGAACTTCTCGAGAGATTCTATAAAATCAAGCTTTGATTTTATCTTTCGGCAGATTGATGACGAAAATACAGCTTTAAAAACATTAAAGGGAACGATTGCGGTCGCTCCCTTTTTATTTTTGCCTATTTCATTGACGTGAGATTTTTTGTTTAACGCATTCCCTATAAAGGGATTTTTATTTCCAACAATTCACCGCTTGCACAAAGCCGGTCCCCGTAATATTATATTAGAAGAGCGGTATTTATTTAAACTACCTGTGTTATAAGGTTTGGTGTTGTCGGCGGTCGGCCGAAGACACATCTCATCGGAGGGGGTAAAATGGAAATAAAAAAAGAAGGTGACCAAACGGTCGGAATTTTTATGTCGTCCGACGATCTTTCGCTTTTTGGACTGACATATCATCAGATTGACTACGGCAATTGCCTGACAAAGCTGATGCTCGATCGGCTGATGTCCTTTTGCCAAAGTGTTTTTTCAGAGATGCATACCGGTTCAAAGGTTTTGATAGAGGTTTTTCCTGCTCCAAAAGGGGGGTGCGTCATATATTTCACTTATCTTTGCAAAGAAACCGAAAATGAGCAGGGGGAAGGCTTTACCGCAAAAAAATATCGGGTAAAAAAACAGAATGATTTTGTGATTTTCCGATTTGAGAACAGCGATGATCTGTTAAAAGGTGTAACGGCGGTAAAAAAGAGCTTTCGGCAAAGGCTGGACAGTGAGCTTTTTCTTTTTAAAAACAGATATTATCTGCTGATTAAAGAGCGGCTGTCTCAGCGTCAGAAGGACATACTTTGCGAATTTGCCAAAAGGGAGAATGACGCCGCCCTTATGGAACCTATGCTCAAAGAGCACGCAAAACTTATATCATCGCCGTTTTAAATCTTAGATAGTTTTAAGTCTTAAATATATGTAGGTTTTTTCCGGTTGTACGGTTGTGCCATACAATCATCACATCGGGCTATACAAATATTCTATACAAACAGATTCAAAAATGTTTGGTAAAATCGTTGACTTTTTATGGGCGTTCTGTTATAATTTTTGACGAATTATATTATATGGAGAGACGTGAGAAAATGTTTAAAAAGATTATTTCGGCAATTTCCGCTCTTTGCGTAGTTGTGAGCTGCACGGTATCGGGATATGCTTTTCAGTATGTTGATACAAAAACGGGGGAGATAGATAAACCCGTTTCCGATACGGTCGGCGCGCTGCTTGAGGGTATTTTTACCGGAGACACCATCGAGGTCGAGGATCCCGATCGCCGCGAGGTTGGATTTGAGGACAAAAACGGAAATGGTCTTGTTGACGATGCCGGCGATGTTAAAATGCACTTTCCCGATTTTGTCACGGTCGACGGAGTGACCTACGCATACTACATAAAATGGGACGATAACAACGGTGCATACGGCATAAACGACGAAGGGAAGCCCATCGAGCGCTCCTGCATCGGTCTTGCCACCACCACCGACGGTATAAATTTCGACCATAAGGGCCTTGTTATTGCCGCCGAAGCCGACACCGGTTACGACGGATATATGGCCAGTTTCCCCGGAGTATGGTACGAGGACGGAATATGGTATGTGGCATATGAGTGCAACCAGGCCGGCGACAACGGCGATGTTGCTCTTGCCACCTCCACCGACGGTATCCATTTCGACAAAAAAGGTATCATAATCGACCACAAAAAGGGCGGCGCCTGGACGAGCTATAACGTCGGCACACCCGATATCTATAAAGAGGGCGATATGTGGTATGTGACATTCCACGGATTCGGAAACGTCAACGGCAAGAGAGACGTTCAGATAGGCGTTGCATACGGTACCGACCTTATGAACCTTACCATTCACGACGGCCCCATCATCGAAACCTCCGATAATAAAGAGGATCACGACAGCGGAACCTGCGGCCGCCGCGACATAATTAAGTACAAAGATTATTACTATATGTGCTACGAGGTCAGCACCGACAGTACCACCGTTTATTACGACTTCCAGCACGCCAGCTGGGGACATATGTTTGCCCGCTCCAAGGACATGATCCACTGGGAAAAGGCTCCCAACGCCCTCCACGAATTTACCGAGTGGGATTACGCATATGACGGCCCCGCGTGGCTTCCTTTGGGAGATAAGCTTTATCTCTATTACCGCACATTTAATGTAACCACCGCGGCCGTGGAGTTTAAGCTTTCCCGCAAAACCGTTACCGATGAGGCAAGCGGAATTTCTGCAAAAATCGGCGCCGACCAGACGTTAAAGGTCGATACCCTTACCTCGGGCGGTAAATATCTCATTGCAAAGAAAAATATCGAAAAGGGATATGATGCCAAGGTTCTTGATATATCGATTCTTGAAGGGGATAAAGAGGTTGCCCTTGAAGAGCCTCTGACCTTCTCAATGAAAATTGATCCGGATAGTGTTTTCGACGGCACTGTAAAGGCTAATCACATTAAGATAACCACACTTGAGGAGATCCCCTCGACCTTTAAGGACGGGGTTCTGACCTTTGACGATCAGCTTAGCAAGGAAGTTATTTTAACATATGAGCCTAAGATTTACGGCGATGTCAACCGCGATCTTACGGTTGACATTTCCGATGCATTGGTAACCCTCCAGAAGTCGGTTGGGTTGGTCGAATTTGACGAAAAACAGACCATTCTCGGCGACGTGGACGGAAACGAGGGAGTTACCGTTTCCGATGCTCTTGTTGTTCTTCAGTATGCTGTCGGTATCGTGGACAAACTTCCTAAGGTTAATTTGAAATAATTTTGTTCTGATTGTTTTTAGATAAAAGAGGAAGCGAAATAGGGCTATGAAAAAGAAAGAAGCTGCAAAGGACGAAGACGGTTTACTTGAAACCGACAGGTGGGAAGAGGAACAGCATTCCAAA
>CAKSDF010000144.1 GCA_934444695.1 uncultured Eubacteriales bacterium
TTTTAAAAACACACCCCTCTCACTCACACGATTCATATAAATCAACAATTACACTAAACCGTTAAATAAATCGGTTAAGCAAAGGAGGCGAAGAAAAGAAATGGAACTGACACCTAAAAGCGACATCCGATTTTTAAAGGGCGTTGGAGAAAAGCGCGCCATGATTTTTTCCAAGCTGTCGGTGTACACCGTTTCCGACCTTCTGTGCCTCTATCCCCGGGCATACGAGGATCTCACGGTCATAACCCCCGTCAAAAGCGCCCCTTATGACGAAAAATGCTGCATTCGCGCAAAGATCACCTTCGGCCCGGATGCCAAGATTTCATCGGGCGGAACAAAGGTATATACTTTTTCGGCAAAGTCCGACGATGTACCCTTTAAAATCGTTATTTTCAACAACGTTTACGCCGCCAAGGCCTTAAAGACCGGCGAGACATACCTTTTCTACGGCAAGGTCGGAGGCGATTTTTTCATCAGAGAGATGCTTTCTCCCGAGATTTTTCCCGACGGACAAAACACAATGCACGCCGTCTATCCTCAGACCGCCGGCATAACCTCAAAGAGCATTTCAAAGTGCATCAAAAATGCCCTCGACCTTTTGGGCGATAAAATAACCGACCCCATTCCTTCCCACATTCTGAAAACCTATGGCCTCATCGACCTTAAAGAGGCGCTTTTAAAGATAAATTTCCCCGATAACCGCAACGACATCGAGGTTGCAAAACGGCGGCTGATTTTCGGCGAGCTTTTAACCTTTTCGCTGGGTATGCTGACCCTTCGCAAAAGCGAGCGCGCAAAAACCGCCGTGCAAATGAAAAACGACTATTGTGCCGACTTTTTCAAAAAGCTGCCCTTCTCCCCCACCGGCGCTCAAAAACGGGCGGCAGAGGAAATTGCCGACGATATGAAAAGAGACGTGCCCATGCGTCGGCTTTTGCAGGGCGATGTCGGCTCAGGAAAAACGGCAGTGGCCGCCTGCGCCTTATACAGCGCCGTCAAAAACGGCTGGCAGACCGCCTTTATGGCCCCCACCGAGATACTGGCAAGTCAGCACTTTGCCTCGCTTAAAAAGCTTATCGGCGATGATATGAGCATTGCACTTCTTACCGGGTCACTGAGTGTAAAACAGAAAAACGAGATATACCGCTCGCTGAAAGAGGGAAAAATCGACCTGCTGATCGGCACCCACGCTCTAATCGAACAAAAGGTTGAGTTTAAAAATCTCGGACTGTGCGTCACCGACGAGCAGCATCGTTTCGGCGTTAATCAACGGGCCACCTTAACCGAAAAGGGACAGAATCCCCACCTTCTTGTTATGTCGGCCACCCCCATTCCGCGAAGTCTTTCGCTGATAATTTACGGCGATCTCGACCTTTCGGTGCTTGACGAAATGCCCCCCGGCCGCACGCCCATCGAGACATATGCCGTTTCATCGGCGCTGCATTCCCGCGCCTGCAATTATGTTAAAAAGCACCTCGATGCCGGAAAACAGGGATATATAATCTGCCCCCTTGTTGAGGAGGGAGAAAACGACACCATCGCATCGGCCGAAAAGACCTATGAGCAGCTTTGTAAAGAGGATTTTGCCGGCTATCGTCTCGGATTGCTTCACGGAAAGATGAAGCCTAAAGACAAGGATGAGGTTATGGCCGATTTTGCAAGCGGGAAGATTCAGCTGCTTGTGGCCACAACGGTGGTGGAAGTGGGAGTGGACGTACCAAACGCCGCCATTATGATAATCGAAAACGCCGACCGTTTCGGCCTTTCACAGCTCCATCAGCTGAGAGGACGAGTGGGGCGCGGCAGCTTTAAATCCACCTGCATTCTCATAAGCGACGCCAAAAGCGACAATTCAAAGCGGCGTATGGAAATTATGAAAAGCACCTGCGACGGCTTTAAAATAGCCGACGAAGATCTGAAAATGCGGGGGCCGGGCGACTTTTTCGGATCGCGGCAGCACGGCCTTCCTCTTTTCAAGATTGCCGATCTTGCCACCGACACCGAGCTTGTTAAGATGTCGGCCAAGGCGGCAAAGGAGCTTATAAAGACCGATCCCGATCTGTCCGACCCCGCCCACAGGGAGCTTAAAAGGAAAATTAAAAAGCTGTTTGACGAGAGGGCAAACGGCAGCATAAGCTGAGCATTCATCAATGATGCAATCAAAGCAAAGCGTCTTGCAAGGCAGCAACGATTTATCGATGCAGTGATACAGTAATACTGCGTCGCGGGACACAGCAATATAACAAACAGTGCGGCGATACCTCAATGCAGCATTGCAACAGTGCAGCACTAAATTTACGCAGCAATGCAGCATTGCATCAACACAATAACGCAGCGGCACATCTGCACGACAACACATCAGCACTGCGAAAAATCCTATCAAAAACCTTATCAAAAAGGAGAAAATACACTATGATGACCATCAACAAAACAACATATAAGGGCGTCCCTGCCCTTGAATGCGAAACCGACAGCATAAGGCTTAAATTCCTGCCCGAAAACGGATGCCGTCTGCAATCCATCGTCGATAAGCAAAGCGGCAAGGAGTTTTTGGCACTCGATTCCGATCACTTTTTCAAGCCTCAGTTTTTAGGCGGAAACTATGTGGAGGGCGATGTGTCGGGCTGTGACGATATGTTCCCCACTATCGATCCTATGACCTTTGACGAGGGAGAAAGAAAGGGTATTGAATATCCCTGCCACGGCGAGGTCTGCCGCGTGGCTCACAAGGTCGAACTGTCAAACAGCGGATTTTCGACATTTTATCACTCGGAAAGCCTTAATTACGACTACAAAAAGACTGTGACCGAGGGCAAAAACGGCGGCGTTAAAATAAGCTATGAAATAACCAACACCGGCAGCGATGATTTCCGCTGTATGTGGGCGGCGCATTTTATGGCGGCGGCCGAAAAGGGCGGATATGCCGTCACACCCTTTAAGGACGGCGACAAGGGCGAGATTATGTTTGACGAGGACGGACAGTACGGCAAGCGCAACGATGTTTTTGCGGTTCCGAAGGCTGCCCTTTGCTCGGGAGAATACAGCAAAAGCGCCAATGCCTATAAGTTCTTTTATCTCGATAAATTAAGTGAGGGCAAGGTGGGATATTTTGTTCCGTCGGTGGGCAAGGCGGTCACGCTGCGGTTTGACAAGGATAAGCTGCCCTACATCGGCGTGTGGGTCAATAACGGCCGATTTAAGGAGATGTATAACATAGCAATGGAGATTGCCACATCCCCATTTGATAAGCCCGAGACGGCCATCGAGCGCGGCATAGACTTCAAAATTCCCGCCGGCGAGAGCTTTAAGTTTGACATCACCGTGACGGTGGAATAATCGGCAAAAATGAATATAAAAGACCAAGAGGAAAGCACACCACAGGCTTTCCTCTTTTTTATGCCGTATTAATGTTGTTACACAGATACAGCCTTTCTTCGCTGAATAAGGCGTTTCACGAAAGCCTTCCCGCACTGCTTCCTTTCTGTCGGCAAGCACATTTAACAAAAGTACTCCCGCACTGCTTTCCTGCTGTCATTGCACAAAGCATACCCACAGCCGTGCACAAAGTTAAAGGTGCACACATGGCGGCCGCGGAGCGCTGAGACTTTCTCGGCCTTGCCGAGAACGGAGGGCGCGGCACGCACGTAAGCCTTCTCAACTGTCCAAGCCTTGTTCAGCAAGCACAGTTTTCCCTTCATCGCCTGCCGCCCTCCGGTCAGCTGACGCTGACAGTCTCAGCGCCCCGCGGCCGTAGCCGTACTGTAACGGTCATTGCAGTGCACTGATCCTATCGGTCAAAGAAGTATTTGCAAAACGATAAAACTATCCTCTCTAATCAAAGCCTTATTTTCACTGCTGCCCTTCCCTGCCGCCGGCACATTCTCAATCCTCAATCCATGCAAAAAACCGCCCCGATTTACCGAGGCGGTTTAATTATTATGCACATTTCACCGGCAGCAAACAACTCAATTTTCTGCTAACCTTTCGGCAGCAAATAATCCAATCGTTAAACATACTTTTTATCAGTAAAAAGCCAAATCATACTGTCGTTTTCCTGATGATTTTCAAATTTTATGCAATGGGCAGCGTGTCGCGGAGCTTAACCGCATACTGAAGAATTGCCAATGCATCGGAGGTGTTGACCTGTCCGTCCAGGTTAACATCGGCGGCCGTGAAGGCTGCATCGTCAAGCTGTCTTGAACCGACATATGCCTGAAGTGCCCACAGCGCGTCGGTAGCGGTAACATCGCCGCTTGCGTCAACGTCGCCGCTCAGCTGCTCGCCGTCCACGAAACGGATTCCGTGCTCCTTGGCAAATTTCTCGGCGTAAGAGCCTTTTTTGCCTGCAATGAAGAATTTATCGGTGGTTCCGTTAAAGGCGTCGTCGTCGATGAAATTGACGCTTTCGGGAATGTACATACTTTTAAGGGTGGATTTTTCGATGACCATATCGCGGAGAACGCGGTCGACCCCTTCGGCAATGGACACTCTGGAAACGGGCGACTTATAGAAAGAATTCTCGTCAAAATCATAGATGTTTCCGTTAATCTTGACCGATGTAATGCCGGTGCGGCTGAAGGCGCTGCTTTCGATCTTGGTTACGGTTTCGGGAATTTCAACCTCGGTAAGGCCTTCGCAGGAAAGGAAGGCGCACTGACCGATGGTGGTAAGGGAGTTTCCGAGGATCAGCTTCTTTGCGGCAGCGGCTCCGCTGAAGGCATAGTCGCCGATTTCGGTTACGGTATTGGGAATAATGATCTCTTCGATGTAGGCGCAGTTGTTAAAGGCTCTGTCCTCGATTATTCTCAGTCCTTCGTTAAGGGTGAGGTTCTTGATGGCAGCGCAGTCGGAAAATGCGTTGCTGCAGATAGTGGTTACATTTGCGGGAATCTCTACTGCAGTGATATCGTGGCATTTGTTGAATGCGCTGTCGGGAATCTCGGTAAGAC
>CAKSDF010000145.1 GCA_934444695.1 uncultured Eubacteriales bacterium
ATTTATAACAAAAGTTCCCTCGGAATTTATGTTTTCTGCGGCTATAACGGTCGAGCTTTCAAATTTGAAATCCTTGTTTTTTTCTTTAAGCTCCAAAAAGCTTTTATAAAACTCGTTTTCGTTTTTATACTTGTCCAGATCGACCACATTGTCTCTCAGTCCGCGGATTTCTTCTCTCAGCTCGTTGTTTTCCTGCTCAAGCCTGCCGGCGCGGTCAAAGGAGGTGAAGAAATCGTTTATACCTTCGGAAACGGCGCTGAATCCCCGCTGGACGGGAGTGATAAGAGCGCCGAAAAAAGAGGACTGGGGAGAAATCGTTTTGCCTATTCCGTAGGAAACCCCAAAAAGCACAAAAAGCACCGCAAAGATGATAATAAATATTTTAAAGCTCTTGCTTTTTAAAAAGAGTTTCATCTCATCATTCCTTGTTGTTACACTTGGCATCGCACCACGGCGCGACACCGAAAGAATCTGTATACATTAAATCAAATTGCGGCATAAGGAGCGCCGCAAACGGTCTTACCGGCAAATCAACCGCCGTATTTACGGCGACGGTCGAAGAAGCTTTCGTCGATTCCCATTTCGATCTGTTTAAGGGTGCCCTCGACCACGCAGTCAAGGGGATTGTCGGCAACTTCGACGGGAATACCGGTAACATCGGCTATGACCCTGTCAAGTCCCCTTAAAAGGGCACCGCCGCCGGTCAGCACTATTCCTCTCGAAACAATGTCTCCCGCAAGCTCGGGAGGAGTTTTTTCAAGGGTGGTACGCACGGCGTCGAGAATTACCGAAACGGTGTCTGCCAAAGCGTCTCTCACCTCTCCGGGAGTGATGACGACGTTTTTGGGAAGTCCGTCCATAAGGTTGCGGCCTCTGACCTCCATGGGCTGCTCACCGTCAAAAATGGTGGCCGAGCCGATGTTTATTTTAATTTGTTCGGCGGTTCTCTCGCCTATCAAAACATTATGTTTCTTTCTGATGTAGGTTATTATGGCGTCGTCCATATTGTCTCCGGCCGTTCTGACCGATTGAGATGTGACGATATCCCCAAGGGAAATGACCGCCACCTCGGATGTTCCGCCGCCGATGTCGACCACCATACTGCCCACCGGTTCATACACCGGAAGCCCCGCTCCGAGAGCTGCAGCCATAGGCTCTTCGATAAGATCAACATCCTTTGCGCCTGCCTGCACCGCCGCATCGTGAACGGCACGTACCTCAACCTCGGTAACGCCCGAGGGAATACATACCACCACCTTGGCGCGGGAAATCACCGTTCCCTTAACGGCATCGCGTATAAATCTTTTAAGCATGGCAGCGGTTACGTCAAAGTCGGCAATAACGCCATCCTTAAGAGGGCGCACTGCCGCAATGCTGCCGGGGGTACGGCCTATCATTTCCTTGGCCTCTTTGCCAACCGCCCGCACGGCGTCGTTTCTCACGTCCACCGCCACAACCGACGGTTCGCGCATAACAATACCCTTACCTTTAATGCAAACAAGGGTGTTGGCTGTTCCGAGATCTATTCCGATTTCTCTTGTAAACATTGGTTTACTCCCCAATACATAATTTATGTGTCGTCGCCCGATACATTTTTCAGTCACTTTTCTTTATTTTATCTTTTCCTGTCGGCTTAAGCAACAGATGTTCAAACCTCGCACGCCTTAAAACGGTATTTGAACCCCGTGCGCCTTAAAAATGCAAAAAATTGCAATCGGGCGGAAATTTTCTTCAAACACATTCATTATAACGCATTAAAGAGTTTTATACAATGGCTTTTTTAGAGTTTTTTTATTTTTATAACCGGGAATGCTCTTAAGACATAAATCTATCTGTTCAAAATATAAATAAACAAATTGAGATACCCCGCAAATGTCAGCCATACAAGATAAGGAATCTGAAGATTTCCTGCGGGTTTATCGATCTTTTTGTAAAAAACAATTGTGAAAAGCACAAGCGCCCACAACGCCGCAAGCCACAGAAATGAAAAAAGATATGCTCTTGCATTAAAGAAAAATATACTCCAGAAAAAGTTGAACACAAGGCTTACGGCAAAGGTCTCCAGCCCCCTTTTTGCCACGGCGGGGTTAAGGCTTCTTCTTTGATAAATACGGGCGGCCGATATACCCATAAGGATGTAAAGAATTGTCCATACTATGGGGAAAACGGCGGCGGGCGGGGAAAGCAAGGGCTTACTTACGCTGTCGAAAAGAGACATATTTTGGACGGTTAAAAGTGCCGAAAGACCGCCTGTCAAAAGAGACGCGGCGCAAAAAAACAGATAGGGCTTTATTCCGGTTTTAATGATTTTCATTTTTTTCACCTCTCGGATATTTTATGCATTTTAAAAGAAAATAATTCTGCATATCAAAAATCACGGCATACGGAAAAACCGTTCTTTAAAGATGCATTTTCGCATCCGCAAAGAACGGTCAATGAATTAATATTTTTGGTTATCGGTTAAATGTATTTTAAATCTTCAAAAAGCCTTTATCCCTTCGCTTTTTCAGCAAAAGCAAGCGTTTTTGATTATTTCGAGAGCCTCTTTAAGGGTGGGAATGGGAATGTTTAATGCGGGAAGGAGTCTCACCTTGTCCTTGGCCGTAAGGCAGAGCACTCCCCTTTCCATACATTCTCTGACCACATCGGCGGCGGATTTTTCTGTCTTTATGCCGATCATAAGACCCATTCCGCATACCGATTCTATTCCCTTTGCCCCCGAAAGGGTATCGAAAATTATCTTGCTTTTTTCCTTAACCGAGCAAAGAAGCTGCTCGTCTATTCTCGACACGATGTTGACCGCTCCGGCACAGCAAACAGGATTGCCGCCGTAGGTCGAGCCGTGATCGCCGAAGGAAAATACATCTTTAACTTTTTCGGCAAAAAGCGTTGCACCTATTGGAAGGCCTCCGCCCAGTCCCTTTGCGGTGGTAACAATGTCGGGAGAAATTCCGAAATTCATATATGCAAAATATTCTCCCGTTCGGCCGTTGCCGGTTTGCACCTCATCCACAATGAGCAGCACATTCTTTTGCTCGGTAAGCTTTCTGACCGCCTTAACATACTGCTCGTCAAGTACCACGACTCCACCTTCGCCCTGAATGCATTCGATCATCACGGCAGCAACATTTTTATTTTCGAGAGCCTTTTCAAGCTCGGCCTCATCTCCCGCCGTCACATACTCAAAGCCCGGTGTAAGAGGCTTAAACAGCTCATGATAATGATCCTGACCGGTGGCGGCAAGGGTGGTTATGGTTCTTCCGTGGAAGCTGTTTTTAAGGGTTATGATTATCGGTTCTTCAATGCCCTTTTTGTCGCTTGCATATTTTCTCGCCGCTTTTATGGCGCACTCGTTGCTTTCGGCACCTGAGTTTGAAAAGAAAACCTTTGACATTCCGCTCTTTTCGCAAAGCAGCTTTGCAAGCTTAACGCACGGCTCGGTATAATAAAGGTTGGACATATGCTGAACCATCGAAAGCTGCTCGTTAACGGCATCTTTCCATTCGTCGTCGGATATTCCGAAGGCGGTCACGCCTATTCCCGAGCCCATATCGATGTATCTTTTACCCTCTCGGTCAAAAACCACCGAACCCTTTCCGTTCAAAATATCCACAGGAAAGCGGTTGTATGTGCCGATTATATAGTTTTTATCCTTTTTTTCAAGCTCTGTCATTTTTTCCTTGTCTCCCGTTGTTTTTTCGTCCGGCCTGCTGCGCCTGTCAGTGACAGCAGAGATTTCAATGCACAAACATTATCTATAAAAGCTCTGTAATTACATTGCGGCAATGTCATTGCAGTGTATTAGCCGTTCAGCTGTTTTAAAGTCCGCAGATTTCTCCGCGGCTTGCACCCTTGCGGGTTTTCATAACCATGGTACCGGCGCCCTCATCGGTGAGAATTTCCATAAGAATGGAATGGGGCACCCTTCCGTCCATAATGACCACATTTTCCACGCCCTTTTCAAGAGCTTCGATGCAGCAGTCGACCTTCGGCACCATTCCGCCCGACACAACGCCCTCGGCTTTAAGCGCCTGGGCCTCGCTTTCGGTCACATCGGGAATGAGTGTGGACGGATCGTCCTTATCCCTCAAAATTCCGGCAATGTCGGTCATCATAATAAGCCTTTCGGCATTTAAAGCCCCCGCGATAAATGCGGCGGCAGTATCTCCGTTAATGTTGTAATTGTTGCCCTGCCTGTCACACCCAACGGTTGAGACCACGGGAATATATCCCTTTTCGAGCAGGTCGGTTATGGGGGTAATGTTTACACCGATTATTTTTCCCACAAATCCGAGACGGCTGTCCTTTTTCTCGGCCTCGATAAGCCTTCCGTCCATTCCCGAGATGCCCATGGCCTTTCCGCCCTTCATCTCGATGAGATTGACGAGGGTCTTGTTGACCTTTCCGGCCAGCACCATCTGGACAATGTCGGCTGTTTCCTTGTCGGTCACCCGCAGCCCGTCGACAAATTCCGGCTTTTTGCCAAGCCTGTTCATAAGGTCACTTATCTCGGGACCGCCTCCGTGCACAAGCACGATTTTGACCCCGATAAGCCACAGCAGAACAATGTCCTCCATAACCTGCTGTTTTAACTGTTCGTTTATCATGGCGTTTCCGCCGTATTTGACTACCACTATTTTTCCGTTATAACGCTTTATGTAGGGAAGTGCCTGGGTAAGCACCTCGGCCCGCTGAGCGTTTGAAAAATCAGAAAACTCCATATCTTTTAACCTCTCAAAAATCCTGCGGTCTATACAAGGGCGTTGATTTTCCTTGACCGCTTTACATTCTGTATGCCGCCTTTTATGCGTCCTTAAAAAGTCTCGTTTAGGTTCTGTAATCTCCGTTAATTTTTACATAATCGTAGGTCAGATCGCAACCCCATGCGGTTGATTTTTGCTCTCCGC
>CAKSDF010000146.1 GCA_934444695.1 uncultured Eubacteriales bacterium
CCCGGCGGCGATCGAGATAGAAAAAGACGGGATTGTCAAACAGCACGGCCGTCATAATCTTTTTTGTATCCACCGTAAAGGCTTTACCCATACCGGCGTGGATTGAAATGGCAGGCTCAAAGCGAAGAAGCGCCTCGCTTATCCGATCGTATAAATTTTTCTCGCCGTCGGTCAGACGGGAATAATAAAACTTGGAACCGTTATCCTTCATGGTGTCACCTCGTTTTGGGAAGCCTGCTGCGATTTTTCAAAAGCCGTCGGTTTTTGACGTACAAAATCCGTGTTGACAATAATTCCTACCGACATATCGTCTCCGCTGCCCTTTTCCGAAAGGGTCGGTAAATAATCCTTTAATTGAGATAGAGCGGTTTGATCATCCGTTTGGGCAAAAGATTTAAGGGTCAGACGGTAAAAATCATACAGCCTCTCATCTCCGGCAAAGCAATCGTCGATTCCGTCGCTGCCCATAAATACGGCGGCGGGCAGAGTGCGGCTGAAGCAAAAACGGAATTCCTTGGCGGCATTTTCATCGCACATCGAGGTGGTAACATTCAAAAAGCACTGCTCATCCCACGGAATGGGCTGCGTGAATTCACCGCTTTCCGATACGGCAACACATTTTCCGTCGCCGATCTGCAAACCAATCCAGAAATCTTCGGTCAGCATAATACCGATAAGGGTCGTGCCGTATGCCGATTGCAGGCGCTGTCCCGCCTCGTATCTTTTTCGCGCTTTTTCCGATACGCCGCTTAGTTCATCCTCGGTGAAGGGATGCTCATTTATATCTTGTTCTATAAGCTCGTTCCAGCGGGCAATAATGCTTTTTATTAGCTGCTCTATGCGAGCGGACTGCTGCTTTTGCGTGACCGCCGCCGAAAGAACGCTTATTACATCGGGGTCTTTCATACATTCGGTAAAGACCTCTGCGGCAAAACGGCTGCCCCTGTCCGAGCGAAAATAATCGGCTCCTCCGTGACCGTCGCATACAACGGAAATTTTGCGGTCGGGCAATTCAAAGCTTAAAGAAAAATCCTGACAGACGGTTCCGCTTTTTATGTGGGAAGCACCGATTACCGTCATACTAAACGCCCGATAATCGGTTACCATTCCAGATCACCGTCGTCATCAGGCTCGGCGGCCTTGACTTCGTTGATTTTGTCTATCATTTCTTCCTGCTTGTTTGCTGCTTCGTCTACGCCGCCTTTACCGACGCCGCTGGACTTTGAACCGATCTGGGATGCCGTAACCGAAACAAAGCGTATCATTTTTGTAAGGGCCTCGGGCGTGTGCACCGTAAGCACCGCTTCCTTATTGCCGGTAAACTGCGCAAGCACATCACGGTTGGCATCCTCGCCGATGGCCACCGCCACCTTAATGGCTTTTTTGAACCAGTTGTTTTCTTTCAGCTTTGATAGCTCGGAGGTGTATTCGTCGGTGGGTTCTCCGTCCGAAAGCAGAAAGATGGCAGGGGCAAAGGAGCCTGCAACATCGCTCATAAATGCCTTGCGGGATAGCTTTTCGTTAAGCTGTTTGCAGGCCGCGCCGAAGTCGGTCAGTCCGTCGGCCGTGAGAAAGCTCCAGGTGAAGTCTTCCGCGTCCATGGGAGCGGGGGTTATCCATCTTGTGCCGCTTGAAAACTCCAGTACGGCGATTTTAATTGCCGCATCGGCATTTTCGGCGGATATTTTGCGGATTTCGGGAATGACCTCTTCAATTGCAGAGTTAAGCGTCCCCATTTTTGCTCCGTCCATACTGCCGGATGCATCAACCATAAAGAAAAGGGTCATGGTTCTGCGGGAAACTTCTACTGCGCCTTCATATATATTTGCCATTTTAAAAGCCTCCTTATTCGATGGTCCCGATGCAGTTCGGGAAATGAATCTGTTTTGTTTTTGTTACGACCAGCACCTCGTTTTTGCCGATTGTTTTTGCGCTGCCGTCCTTGGTTTCGACCTGCCAAGCGTCACTGCCGAGATTGCGAAGTCCCCATATGGCCGGATTTTTCGGATTGCGTATGACCTCGCCGACAATTTCCTTAAAATCGTCGCTGTCCCGGTCGGTATGACAGCGATAGAGCTTTATGCCGGGGAATAGGGCAACCTTATAGCGGTTCTGCGACGATAACACAGGCGGTTTCGGAATTTTAAGGCCGCAATTTATGCACAGGCTGTCGCCCTCAAGATCGAGAAATGTTTCTCCGCCGCAGGGACATTTGACAATGCAGTCACGAAGCTGCGTAAAGACAATCTGCCAGTCGTTATCGGTGGGACGGGGGTCTTTTCCGCACATGGCCTCTTTGGAAAATGCTTTTAAAAACTGCTCGCGGATGAACTTGGGATATACCGGCCAAAAACGCAGGGCGTTGGGATGGATGCCGCGGACCGGTCGGTTGGAATCGTCGGTTTTATCATAAATAAATACCGGCTCTTTGCCGTAAAATTTAAGCTCCAGCTCCTCGGTCAGGCAAGGGTGCTCCACCACACGTTTTCCTTCCAGAGGATGATCAAGAAACAAAAGACGGAACAGCACAACGGCCAGCGAAAACCGATCGGTCATAATGTCGGGCCGTTTAATGTTTCGCACCACCTCGGGTGCCATATACCGAGCCTTTCCGGCAATGCCGAGACTCTCTCCGTATGGCGCCACATTGTCGTTGTCGCAGATGAGAGCATCGCCGGTTTTTTCGTCAAAAAAGAAGTTTCCGTCGTTAAGATCCTGATAGGAAAAGCCTTTGCGGTGCAGTTCCCTAAAGCCGTTTGTGATATTCAGCGCTGCACCTGTCGCCGCCGACAGAGATGAAAAATGCACCTTTGCCAGCAGAAAATCCGAAAACTCCTTATAGTTTGACGGCCGCAATTTCATTATATATCCAAAGCTGCCGTTCTTTTCCCCGGTCAAAAATTCCGGCCAAAGAAATGCAGGGGAGGGTGCGCCCTGTTTAATGTTGTTTTCAAGATTCTGATAAAAGCGCCGGGGATTTTGCAAAACGCCTTTGTGATACCATTTAAGGGCATATTCCTGCCCGTCGACAGCCACGCGGTATACCGTGCCCTGACCGCCTTCACCAAGCTTTGATATAATTTCGGCAAAGTGTCCGTTTTGAAGGGGTATTTTGCTTCCTTTTGAAAAATATTTTTCCATGTTTCTCACCTTTTTTACGAGCGGTCGATTACAAATCGGATCCCGTCGATACGGTATTCTTCTTTTCCGAAAAAGAAATAGGCGTAGCCGTCGATGCTGTCGAGAAAGCCTGTGTTTTCGCAAAGCGGATCGAATTGCAGCAGCAGTTCCTCGTCGGTTTCATAGCCTGAGGAGGGAGTGCCGAACAGCCGTGTGCCGTCAAAATCGTCGGCCGCAGGTTCAAAGCTCATTAGCCAGTCTTCATTTAAATGGGCAAACTGCGGTTCGATCTCGTTGAAATCGTCGATAACCATATTAGGCTCGCCGTCGTAATAATAGGCCATGGCCTGATAGGGGTACATTTCTGTGTCGAGAAAAAGATAAAGATAGCCTGTGTGGGGCAGCTTGTTTTCGGTGTCGAGATGCGCAATGTCCGAAAGCCGTATTTGCGCAAAGAAAATAACGTCATCGGAAAACTGATCCTGCCACTCTTCCGGAACTGTCGGTGCGCCGAAAAACTTGCTTGCGCCGGGATCGTGCTCACACTCTGCTTTTTTTATTTTAATGCCGATGGCACTCATAATTTTTCCTCCTTAAAAGCAATCGGTGGTCTAACATCGGTTGCTTAGACAAGTTTAAAATCATAGAAATATCCTCCGTCAAAGGAGCGGGGACGATAGGTTGTTGCTTCGCCCTTTTTTATGATAAATGTTTTATTGTATTTAGCATCGGCACAGTGTACCGAAAGGCTTACCGAGGTTTCGCTTACCTCGTCGATGGAAAAATGTCGCCTGCCTTTTCCAAACTCGGGAATGTCGCCGATTTCACAGGCAAAGCTTGCGTCGGCGGTTACTCTTTCGCGGTATCCTCCTGCCTTTCGGTCGATGCCCCACGCCGTTTCCTTGATTTTTAGTTTCATTTTATTTTTGTCTCCTTAGTCCCGTCCTTCGCCTGAAAGCCATAGATAACGGGCTGCTTTTTGGCCGTCGGGCTTGATGCTGCCAAGGCCCTTTGTGTATATTTCGTAAAGTCTTATCATGGCCGATCGCATGCCCTGTTCGGCAGCTTCTGTATAGAGCATCAGCGCCGCACCAATATCTCTGGCGGTTCCAAACCCGTTTTCGTATAAGTACGCCGTTTGATACATTGCCGAACCGTCGCCTGCATCCGCCCCGCGACAAGCCCACAAAAACGCCCGCTCATCGTCGCGCTTTTCGGGATAGCCGAGATGATATGCCATACTAAGCGCGCTCATCGCATTGGTGTCGCCGGCTTCGGCAGCGAGACAATACCATGCCATCTGCTTTTTGTGCTGCTCCCGTATCTTCCTTTTGGGCTTTTTATCGGGGAATTCCAGGTCGTTAAGATAAGCTGCCTGCTGCCAGAATGAAACATCTGTATCTGTAAGCTCAAGATCGGCAAGAGCAATGATTGCCTGAACACTTCCGCCGTCTGCGGCTCGGCGAAGAAACTGTGCTGCAAGCTTTTCGTTGTAGAATTCGCTGTCTGAATCGAGATAAACTGCTGCTGCGCTCAAAAGGGCGTCGACCTGCCCCGCCTCTATGGCTTTGTTAAACCACTCGGCCGCGCCTTCATCATCATTTTGCGCCTTGCAAAGCTGCGCCATCTGCCAAAAAGCATCGGGGTTACCATCCTGCGCCATTTTGCGGCGGCATTTGTATTCCCGCTGCTGAACGCTTTCACTTGTGGACACGCCCTCGTAACAACGTATCGCCTCGGCGAGGTCACCATTAAGCTCGGCAAGAAATCCCTTGCGCACAAG
>CAKSDF010000147.1 GCA_934444695.1 uncultured Eubacteriales bacterium
AAGTGCGATTACTGCGGTGCTACACTTAGCGAATGTGCAGACGAAAACAAGGATCACAAGTGCGATTACTGCGGTGCTACGCTTAGCGAATGCATCGATGCCGATAACGACCACATCTGCGATATCTGCGGAAAGGTTCTTTCCGATCACAGCGGCGGAGAGGCAAACTGCAAGGAAAAAGCGATTTGCGGAATCTGCGGAAAGGCCTACGGCGAGCTTGATGAGGGCAATCACCCCAATCTTAAACGCGTCGACAAAAAGTCGGCCACCGAAACCGATGAGGGCAACATTGAATACTGGTACTGCGAGGATTGTGACAAATACTATGCCGACAGCGACGCAAAAACCGAGATTTCAAAGGCTGATACGGTAATCGAAAAACTGCCCGAAACGAATGAATCTTCTTCCCCCAAGACAGGCGAAAACGGTAACACTGTGTTGTGGATGGCACTGTTGTTTATCTGCGGCGGCCTCTTCGCGGCATTTGGCGCAAAACGCAAAAAAGCTGTATCAAAACGGAGGTAGTGCGAATGAAAAAACGAATGCTCAGTATCTTGCTGGCCCTTTGTATGGTGATCTGTGTGATACCCGTAACGGCAAGCGCAATGGAGATCAACATTGACCTTACCGTTGTCGGCGGGGCAAACCTTACCCTGGAGGTCGAGTCGGGCGACAGCGCCGACAATATCAAACAGAAAATTCAAGACGCAACAGGTATTCCCGTCGATCGGCAAAAGCTGATATATGACGGAAAAGAGTTTGTCGACGGTCGAACACTCGGGGATTATAATATTCAAAAGCAAAGCACCCTGACACTTAGGCTTATGTCGGGCAGGGTGATACAGCTTGGCACAAACGAGATAAGCGACCCGAAAAAGACCGTCGAACCGGGCAAGGGCAATTATTATACCCCCGAAAGCTATGTCTATTTCGGCACCGACAGCGGCAATAACAGCACGCCTATCAAATGGCGGGTACTTGACGCAGACAGGGCAAACGACGGGAAAACAGACGGAATGTTTTTGCTGTCGGAAAATCTGCTCAGCGGTACCACGACCTTTAACAGACGGGCAGACGACGGCAACTCCTATCAAAAAAGCAGTGCGCAGAAATGGTGCAAGAAGTTTGCAGAAGAAACACAAAATTTTTCAGCGAAAGAGCAGGCTGCCATGCTCGGCATTGCAAAGACCGATGCGGCCGAAAAAGTATTCTCGGTTGACTGGGGCGGGAGCAGCCTGACCGCAAGCGATAAACTGTTTTTTCCTTCCGCAAAAGAAATTGCGGATTCTGTGGGAAATTATAACGGTGCGCCGGGACTTTCGGCAACCTATACCTCCGGAAACGGCGGTCGGTGGTGGCTCCGTTCTCCAAACGGCGCTACTCGTAATCATGCCGGAACGATCATCGATGCCGGCAGTGTGAGCGTCGACGGTGTGGACTACATTCGTGCGGTTCGTCCTGCTGTTAACTTAGATACAAGTTCTGTGCTTCTCACTTCTGCCGCTGTGGGCGGAAAGCCTGTCGGCGAGGTTGGAAAGCTTAACCCCGTCAGTGTTAGCAATTCCGATGAGTGGAAGCTGACCCTTATTGACAGAGATCGAGACTGGGCGGTTAAAACCACTACGAAAGGTGTTTCGGTGTCTTCGTCCGGCGGAGAGGTGTCCGTTCACTGCACAAGCTGGGGTGCAAAAAATGACGAATATCTTTCGGCAATGATTTTAAACGATAACAATGAAGTGCTTTGTTACGGACAAATTTTCAAAGGCTACGCCGTAGAAGAAACGATTCAGCTGAACATTCCCGCAGGGCTTGAAGCGGGAGACTATACCCTGAGGCTGTTCCACGAGCAGATAAACGGCGATTATAAAACCGATTACGCAAGCGAACCGGAAGACATTGCTCTGACCGTCAGAGAAGATGAGACCGAGGAACAGTTTGACCTTACGCCCGGTGGTACATATTACTTCGACCTGTCGGCCGAAAACATTATCGGAAATTTGAATGAACAACTGCCCGATGCAAGTCTTCACTATGTTCCCTTTACCTACACCGGCACAATAGATGCCTATTCCCTTGAAAATAAGGAAACTATCGATTGGCGCTCATATGCACATAGTCTGTTTGTCTCTGACTATAATGTATCGAATTCATATTCTTGGTATGACTTTGTTGATTCAGGACTGATATACGCCAAGGCGTACACTTATGGCGGTATAGATTATAACCTTCGGACTCTGTCAACCGGATACAGGCAGTCGTGGGATCATGTTGTTCCGCTGAACAACGAGTGGGATGTGATATGCAAAAAATCCGACAGCTACATCAAAAACTGGCAGGGGATATACTCCTGGGGACAGGATATTGAAAGTGGTTTTGTTAGAGTTAGAGGAAATTATGCTGTTAACGGCAGTACCGGTGTTGCGTATGTCGGACAAGATGTTGTATTTTACCGCCCGGCGCTTGAAGTTGAAAATGCCGATACTCTCGGAAAAGACGGGCTTAAAGCCGTCGCCTTAGATCTTAAGGGCGGTACGGTCGACGGGCAGGAAAACATAAATATCATCGTCAAAAACGGCGGCGATTTTACCGCTCCCGCAAAAGAGGGACTGACTCCGCCGAGCGAAAGAGCATATTTTATTGCCTGGACCGACGGGCAGAGGACCTATGCTCCGGGAGAAAGCGTTCCGTCAAGTGTAACGGCGCTGACGGCTCAGTGGCGCAGTGTTCCTTCGGGCAGCGGAACCAAGGACGATCCCTATCGCATATCAAACCTTGAGGAGCTTAAAGCCTTCCGCGACATCGTAAACGGCGACAATGGTATGACCCAAAACAGCTCAGCCTGCGGTGTGCTCGAAAACGACATTGTTATCAATGACGGAAGTTTTGACGAGCAGGGCAACTTCACCCCCGCAAACGGTACCGATTCGGTTGAAAGGTGGAAGCCCATCGGATTTAACGAAAAACAGAATGCTTACAGCGGCACATTCGACGGCGCGGGACACACGATCTACGGCGTATATATCGACAAAGATATTAAGGTTAGAGAGGGCGTGGGACTGTTTGGACATGCAAACGGCGCAACCATAAAAAATCTGTCGGTAACGGGATATATCAGCACCATATGGTATCAGGGCGGTATCATAGGATGTGCCAAAAACAGCACCGTCAGCGATTGCCAAAGCTCTGTTACCATAACCCAGTCGAACGGGTATCTTTGCGATGTCTATTTGGGCGGTATTATCGGTTATGCGCAAGAATACTGTACCATCACAAACTGCGTAAACGAAGGAAAAATATCGGCCTATACCGATTCCTCATTTGCCTATGCCGGAGGAATAGCGGGAGGTGTATGGTTATCGGACATTAAGGGCTGCTATAACCTCGGCACCATAGAGGGCGGACTTGTCGGCGAACACGGCTTCGGCCTTGCCGGCGGTATTGCGGCAGTTGCTTCGGGCGTTAAAATTACCGATTGCTACAACCTGGGCAAGATCACAAGCACCACAGATGATTCCTATGTTAAATTGGGCGGTATTGCAGGTACGGTAAACGGATCTGGGTGGATCGAAAATTGCTATAACATCGGCAAAATTTCCGCAAAAGAAAAGGTCGTAAAGGGAAGTATAGCTGCCCACATCGACACCGACATTGTAAACAGCTTTTATATCGGCGGAACAGCCGATAAAGGTGTGGGAGAAGACGAAGGCGACCATAGAATCGAGGCTGAGGAAAAAACCGCACATGAATTTGCAAACGGACAGGTGCTTGAAAAGCTGATAAACGGCAGAGAGGCCGGCGAACAGCCTTGGGACGAAAATTGCCAATATGTTTCGGCCGTAGAAATGACCTTGCCGGTACTTAAGGGTCAGGGCGATGCCCATACCCACAGCGGCGAGTGGCAGACAGACGAAACAAAACACTTTAAGGTGTGCTCCTGCGGCGTCGTATTTGACGAGTGCGCCCACGGCGGCGAGGACGACGGGGACTGCACCACCGCAATCAACTGCGAGACCTGCGGATTTGAAATTAAGGCGGCCAAAGCTGCCCACGATTTTGGCGGCGAGTGGTTAAAGGACGAAAACGGCCATTGGCACGAATGCCTTAATGAAAACTGCACAGTCACCGACACAAAAACTGCTCACATCGGCGAGGACGACGGAGACTGCACCACCGCAATTGATTGTACCGTCTGCAATACCGAAATCAAAGCAGGCGAAAAGGAACACAATTACGGTAATTTTGTACAGAACGAGGACGGCAGCGATACACATACCCACAGCTGCATAAACGACGGCTGTAAGCACACCGAGACCGAAAAATGCTTCGGCGGAAAGGCTACCTGTACCAAGAGAGCGATATGTGAAATGTGCAAAATGCCCTATGGAGAGGTCGACAAGAACGGTCATCTCGATCTTAAACACATCGACGGCAAGGCACCCACCGAAAAGGAACAGGGCAACAAAGAGTATTGGTACTGCGACGAATGCGATAAGTACTTTGAAGACGAGGCAGGCACAAAGGAAATTTTAAAGACCGAGACGGTTTTGGAAAAGCTTCCCGAAAAACAGCCTGAGCCGGAAAGCAAGCCCGAGCCTGAGCCCAAGCAGGACACTGTTCCCAAAACAGGGGAGAGGAGCCTTGCGGCGGTGCTGATACTGCTTGCGTTGTCGCTGTGCGGCGCGGTCGTTATCCTCAAAGGCAGAAAGCAGAGGTCGAGACAACAAAACGGCCGAGAGTAACGCAAAAGCATAAGCAACAGGCGGTCGAACACCGTGCGGCTTTGCCAATTCCTTTTTCTGTGTGGCATCGTGTTCATTGACCGCAGGCGTAAATTTAAAAAATTCAAAAAAACTATTGCTAAAACCTTACGCTTATGCTATAATAGCAAGCGCGCAGTTGTTG
>CAKSDF010000148.1 GCA_934444695.1 uncultured Eubacteriales bacterium
CGTCAAAATCGGGATTCTTTTCCTTCATTTTATCCTCGTCAAAGCCAAAATCTCCGTAAAAATTTTCGGTATCCTTAAACTCTCCGTCGCTGACCGTCGATTTATAAAGCTCCTCGGCTATGCCTGCTATTCCCTGGGACTTGCTTATTACGATCTTTCCGACGCCGTCCTCGACCACCTTATAGATGCTGCCGTAGTTTCCTAAATTGTCGGTGTCTCCATAATAATCCTTGCCCTTGGTTTTCCCCTCAAACTTAACGGCCCCGTTTTCGCCGAAGGTATAAACCGCGCCGCTGTTTCCGTTTTTATAAATCATCTCGGGGATTCCGTTGCCGTCTATGTCGTCGAGAGCAACGTCTATTCCGTTTTCGCCGTTAAAATCGGTGGCTTCGACCTGCTGCTTGAGTATTTTATAATAGGCGTTCTGCCAGGGAGATGCGCCGCTTTTATCGCCGCCGAAAAGCGAGGCAAGATGGCCTCCGCGGAACAGTTCGGCAATTAAAAGCACCACCACGACCGCCATTATTATGGCAACATTTCTGATCGGGAAAGGCGCGGATTTCTTTGCGTGGTTTTCCTCTTTTTCAGATCCGGTTTGATGTTTTTTGCCGTTCCCCGGCACAGGGCGGTTCCCATTCTGCGCATTTGCCGCATCGGTGATTTTTGCAGGGGAGCTTCCTCTTACAGGTGCATTGCCGCTTGTGGGAACGCTGCTTCCCGCGGGAGCGTTGCCTCTTATGGGAGCATTGCTGTTTACGGGGGTGCGGCCTCTTACAGGGGCGTTGCCTGCCATAGGAGCATTTCCACTTGCGGGGATGTTGCCTACCTTGGCGACATTACCTCCTGCGGGAGCACTTTCTCCTGAGGGTCCGCCGCCTCTTGCGAAATCCGTAGGGAACAGCTCCTGCGTCGTAGGGCCTGATGTTCCTGCAGACCTTGTAAGAGGCTTGCCGCAATTTTCGCAAAAGGCATCCTCGTCGTTCATCACCGCTCCGCAATGCTTACAGTATTTCATCGAATCTGTTTTTCCTTTCTCTCTTGATTGATGGTCATAATACTCACGGGATTTGGCTGTCGGTTAAGCGGCAGCGGATTTCCCCTTAAACGTTCTGTTAACGGTGCTTTCTGCCGCCCGGACTGCAGCCAACAAACAATTCGATGCCGCAGCCAAAGCAGCCGGGCAGGTCATACCACACATCGGGCACATCCTGCCCTTTAAAAATTCTTATCCAACCTTAGAAAAGGTGACCTTTTTACCGTCTTCCTCCATTACCAGCTTACCGTCCGAGAATGTGAAGGCTTTTTCAAACTTACCGTTGCTGTCACGCACAAACACCTCTCCGGTGCTGTCGTCCACCTTGTATTGGCCGTTTTTATCAAAGCTTGAATTTATGGCATTGTCCAAAAGGTTATCCACCAGCGGTTCTACAAGCGCGTCAACATCTCCCAAAAGATAACCTGCAATACCACTGGCCGCATTTTTAAGAGCGTCCTTCAGCTTTGTGGCGTCGATGTCCACGGTGTAGGTTCCGTCGGATTCAAAATCAAAAATAAAATCGATCGAAACATCGCCCACAAGCATAGACTGGATCAGCTGATCATCCTCGGTTCCGCCCAGCTGATCGTTCATATCAACCGTGCCTTTCCACGTGCCCACAATGCTGTCAGACGGCTTTGAGCATCCGCAAAGCCCCATGGCAAGCATAATGCACACCATTCCCAAAGCGATCATTTTACACACCTTGTTTTTCATACTATATTCTCCTTTTTTTACTGCGTAACCGCAGATTTTTAATTTATTTCTTTGCCGGTGCCGTTTCCGTTTTTCCGGCAGCGGCCGGGCATTACCGGCCTGTCACATCATCTGACTTTGTAAAAATTCACAGACGAATAATCGCTCTCCTGCAGCACCAAAGTATCTCCGTTAAAGTACATACAGTTTTCAAACTTTCCGTATTCGTTTCCGATCGAAACGGTTCCGTCGGAATTAATATAATATTGCCCTTCGTGTGCAAAACAGGATTGGAACTCGTCTTCAAACAAAACATCCACAAGATAGGACACTATATCGTCGGTATCATCGCCGAAAATAAATCCGGTGACTCCCGCTGCCCCGCTTTTTATTATCGACCTGAGTTCCTCGGTGTCGACATCCATATAGTATGTTTTGTCTTCGGTAAACTGCAAATAAACATCCACGTTTATCGAGCCGAGCAGCGATGCAAGGAACTGTTCATCCTCGCTGCCCGTGTAAAGATCCTCGGTCAGATTCACCGGTCCGCCCCATATGCCGATTCTTTTTGAAGAGGAAATTTCCTCGGGCGAAAGAACCTTTGAAGGCTCGGGCTGCACCGACACCTGATCGGCGGATGAAGATTCCAAAACCTTTGAGGAAAGATCTGCGTCCGAATTTGCAGAGCTTTCTGCATCCGATACAACCGATTGCTCATCTTTTTGGCCGAATACCTCCTCATAAAGCTTGTCGGCATCCTTGTCGTTCTTTATTTTAATGGTGTCGAACTCGTCTTTTTTACTCTCTATTTCATCCTTTTTCTTTGCCACTTCGTTATAAGAGCTTTTTTCGCCGTCTATAAGATAATCGTTGCTTTCCTTATCGGGCGAGAAATTTGAATCATTTTTGGCAAGCTCCTGTTCGCTTTCGGCAAACTTTCCGTAAAGGGTCTTTTCGGCGCAAAATTTTTCATCGTCGACCGACACAACAAAGATTTCCTCGGGAATATCGGGCGTTCCGTAGGATTTTTTGATGACCGCCTTTTCCTTGCCGTCCTCGGTGATTTTGTATATTTCTCCGTTGGTTCCGATGTCGTTTTCAAAAGCGGTATAGTTGTTTTTGCCGCCGGCATTTCCCTCAAACTTTTTAAGGCCGCCGTTTCCGAAGGTGTAAAGACCTCCGACATTTTCATTTTTGAATATCAGCTCGGGAACGCTGTTATCGTCCAGATCCTCAAGAGCAATCTGAAGCTCTCTTCCGTTTTCAAAATCCGCAGCGTCAACCTGCTCCTTAACGATTTTATAGTATGCCTCCTGCCACGTTTTGCTGTTATACGGCGAGTCCTTAAGCCCGGGTATAAAAATTATACCGCAAACTATCGCCGCTGCCGCCGCGACCGAAATGCAGGACGCTATGACGGCTTTTTTCTTGGATTTTTTCTTTGAATCACCGCCGGGAATCTGCTCCGGTTTTGTCGGATTGGGGCTGCGTCTGTTCGATTTCATGCTTTTTAGTAACATATCTGTCTATAGGAACACCTGCATTGACGCCTGTGTTAACTCCAGTGTTGATGCCCGCGTTACCACCTGAATTGGTACCCGCATTACCGACCGCATTAACACCTGCATTGATGCCTGTGTTGCTTCCCATATTGCTGCCTGCGTTGACCACTGCAGGATTTGCCCATCCGGCACCACTCCCCTGTTGAGCAATTCTTTCCCGGTCGATATCAGTCGTTTGCTTTACGGCCTCGGCTTCCTTCGCGCTTTTACTTTTGCATTCATCGCAGACCGATTGCCCGTTAAACATTTTTTTGCCGCATTTTTTGCAAAAGCTGACCTTAGGCAGGGCGTTGCCGCAGTTTTCGCAAAAGGCATCCTCATCGTTCATCGCCGCCCCGCAATGCTTACAATACCTCATACTTTTCTCCCTCAATAAATTGTTTTTCAGAAAAATACATTATTTTGTCTTTTCTGCAATATTTACCCGTATTTTAACATAATTCGATATTTTTTTCAAGAGTCGATGGCATAAAAAATGCCCTCAGCAACCTGTTCAAAGCATATTCGTCCGACGGCTGCTAAAAGCAGCCGATCAATCATATCGGACAACAAATGCTGTGAAGCAAGTGCGCGGGCATTTATCTTTGCAAAAATTGGCTTTGGCTGTGCACATTTCTGCTGTTATAAAAGCAATATCACCATTCAAAATTTCTTGTAAACACCGAAAGATCAACACCTTCAGCGGGCAGATCCATTCCGTATGACAGGCAGTGAGCCACCCCGGTTTTATCAAGGGTCAGAATGTTCCCGAGGGAGGCGTAAGAGGCGGCAATGACCCCTTTGTCGTAGTACCCCTTTTCGACCTTCTTTCCTATAACCGTCATATCATCGCTGTCGTCGGTAAGAAGTGCGGTTGTATCCCCTCCTGCCGTGATCATAGCGACGTTTTTAAAACTGCTCACGTCGCACTGGCCGAGGTTGTTTTTTCCGCAGGCCACAAGAGTTCCGTCATTTTTAAGACCCACAATATGCTCATCTCCGCAGGCAATAGATGCAATGCCGCTCCAGTTTTTCAGCTCGTCTTCAACTTCGCGGCTAAATCCGCAGGAGACCACCGTACCGTCGCTTTTAAGTCCCACGGTACCGAGACTTGCGCAGGCGATGTCAGTTATGTCTGTCCATTTATACACGTTGTCGATGCAGCAGGTTTTTTTGCCCTCTCCGACCACCGTTCCGTCGCTTCTGAGTCCGGCAAAATTCCAGGTTCCGCAAGCCACCTTGCAAAGCCCGCTCCACTCCCTGACCTTTGGCAAAATTGCCTTTATCTCCTTGTTGCCCAAAAGGCCGGATTTCCAGCTGCTGTCGACATAAACGACATTTCCGTCGCTGTCGAGAATTATTATGTTATAGTGTGTACAGGATGCAAGGCACTCAATACCGCCGTGGCCGTTCAGCTTTGCAATGTCGGGATTTTTCTTTAAAAGCTTTCCGCTTATGCGCAGAGTTCCGCTTTTGTCGATGGCAAATAAGGTGCGGTCAAAATATATGCACCG
>CAKSDF010000149.1 GCA_934444695.1 uncultured Eubacteriales bacterium
GCTTCGACGTGGCCGATGAACGCAGCAGATACACCGATCTGCTCGGCAAGCATTTCCTGTGTCAGTCCGCGCAGTTTGCGGTAGTATGCTATTTTCAAGCCGAGTTGCAGATACTTGTCAGCATAGATATCTTTCATCGCACTTCATCTCCTGCCATTATGTTAGCGGAGAGAGACAATATTTGACATGACTGTATAGATATATTATTATATTTATCAGATATAAATATGTGTTTTGCAGTACATGATTTGGGAGGGCATCATGGAACAGAACGGTGTTAAATCAGCTCGCTTACTTGAAATCTATTCCCGCTTGAGTGAGGGAGCTGTTTTGAAGAAATCAGAATTGGCGCAGGATTTTCATGTCACGCAGAGAAGCATTCAGCGTGACATTGAGGACTTGCGCTGCTTTTTCGCCGAACGGCACTTAGAGCAAGATGTCATTTATGACACCAAGCTGCGCGGCTATCGGCTGATACAGGCCACACCGAAAGGACTGAGCAACAGTGAGATCCTTGCGGTCTGTAAGATCCTGCTGGAAAGCCGCTCCATGCGGAAAGATGAAATGCTTCCGATCCTTGATAAACTGATCTTCTGTGCTGTACCGGAATCGAGTCAAAAGGCGGTCAAGGCATTGATCGCAAATGAGGAGCTGCATTATGTAGAGCCGCACCACAACCGTCCGATTCTGGATGGGCTGTGGGAAATCGGGCAGGCAATCAAAAATCAGCAAATCATAGAGATCGAATATGAACGCATGAAAGAGCCGCGGTTGGTCCGCCGTCGGGTGCAGCCGGTCGGAATCATGTTTTCAGAGTATTACTTTTATCTGACCGCCTTTTTGGAAGACAAGACAGATTTTGAGAATCCCGACGATCTGTTCCCGACTATTTATCGTATCGATCGCATTCACTCCTTCAAGGTGCTGGACGAGCACTTCCGTATACCGTACACCAGCCGCTTTGAAGAAGGCGAATTCCGCAAGCGCATTCAGTTCATGTATGGTGGGAAGTTGGAGCGTGTGAAGTTTCGCTACAGTGGGCCATCCATCGAAGCGGTATTGGACCGCCTTCCAACAGCGCGCATCCTTTCGCAGGATGAAAACGGCTGGACGGTAGAAGCCGAAGCGTTCGGCAAAGGAATTGAAATGTGGCTGAGAAGTCAGGGAGACTTTATTGAGGCTACAATTTAGGGGGGAATTTAGTTATGAAATATCGAATTGGGTCCTTCAATATGAAAAATTTTGGGGCCTATCCAAGCAGGGACTTTAAAAAAATAGCTGAAATTATCCACGGGGAGAAAATGGATATTGTCGCTTTCCAAGAGGTTTTGAGTGAAGGCAAGGGCGTGCAGCGGTTGCTCGAAGAAAATGTAAGGAGGCGATTCAGCAGTTGGGGGTTTTGCGGGGCGTCCCCAAAGGACACGACAGATATATCAAAACTAAATGAAATCATTGCAAATGATAGGCGTGGCGAAGGATATGCTTATGTATGGAATACGCTAAAGTTTAAACTTGCAGAATCAGGGCGATTAGATAGTGATAAGCAGTTTGAACCGAGAATTATCAATTCTCTGTCCAAAGATGTAAAAAATGTTGATTGTCGGATGTTTGCCAGAGCTCCTTATTATATACGTCTACAGCCGTGCCACGGGGGATTCAATGAACTGCGCTTACTCAACATACATATCTATTTTGGGAAAAATACAATCCCCGAGATTGAAAAGCGGAAGATTGAGTTTGATACGCTTGTACAGGAAATATATCCCAGAATCAATAGGGAACGATATGGAAACTTTCGATCCGCTTACACAATAGCGATGGGAGATTACAACCTAAATATTGTCAGGCCGGGATTAAGCATTTCACCTGAAATTTCACAGGCCAGTCTAAATGAAGTCTATAGATGCACCGGTGGAAGGAACCCCTACAGTGTAATCACGATTCAAGAGCAGTTGACTACCCTGCGAAACAACAGTAGTCCTACTTCGCAAGGGATTCTTTCAAATTATGCGAACAATTATGATCATTTTACCTATAGTCCAGAAACTTCGCCATTTAAAGGCGTTTCCTGCTATGCAGTTGATGCTGTTTCAAAGTATTGCTGTGGGGATTTTGAGTATTATCGAAAAAACATATCTGACCATGTTCCAATTATAATGGAAATTGATTTATAAATAAAAAGGAGAAAAAGTATGTGTACTAACGACCAATTAAAGGCAGCTTATGCATTGAACCTCTGCACGGTTTCAATCGCACAAATTGTTGACTACAACGATATTGGCATCTTGATGCAAGAGTATGACAATATTCTGAATAACTTGAACATAGAAAAAATGCCAAAAGATGATGCACTTCTGGAAATTTTTGAACGCATAATAGATGCGATTAACTCGTGTTATATTTCGGCAGAAGATAAAAAGCTGATAGATGCCGAATACCAGAATAGAATGAAAAATGCAGTCTGGTCTGCAGTTCCCCACTTGGGATTGATATTTGCCACTGGTAATCCGATTGCCATAGCAATGAATTTAGCAACTCAAGTCGGTATTAGCTATATGAACTACCGGCGGAATAAGGCTGAATATCAGCAGGGGCAGGAAAGAGAATATTGGCAGATTGAGAAAAGCGACCTTGAAATGATCAGCGGCTTGCAGCAATCGTTATTTGGGACGTCATGGCGATTAGCGAAGACATACAATTTTCCTGATGAATACCGTCTAACCAATCAACAGGTAAAAGATTATAATAGCACATTGCTCGAAGATAATCCCTTCAAGCGGTACAACGGCCTAAGCTCTATGAAGGATAAATTTCAAGCGTATCCTCACTTCTGGTATCAGATGGGCAGTACGGCAAACAGTATTTATCGCAGCAAGGATTTGGACATTAGTGATAGTATGCGGACCATGTACAAAGAACGGGCGATTGAGTGCTTTGAGCATTACAGAAAACTTAACAAGTTCAATCTGTTACGCCAAGACGCAATCACCTCGGCATGGGCGTTAGAGTACATTGACCTTCTTGACCTAAACGATGAAAATGATAGAGAGAAAGCAAGAGAACTGTTGGGCGAAGCGGAGGCGCATGCAGGAAATGCAAATGACGTACTTGAGTTGTGCGCCTATGCAGATTTGAAGCTTGGATGCTACGACGATGCAGTGAGGCTTTTTAAAACATTGGTAAGCATGGACTATAACGCAGAGGTCAACGCACGCATTCTGAGCGCACTGTTGATTTACAATTCCCGTGACCCGGAAAAGCGCGACAATGCTCTTTTCGAGTATGCTCAACTTCCCATGATCACCAAACAACAGTATCTGTTGCCGATGCCGTCCACAGATGAGGAATGGAAAAACTGGAAACCCGATTGGGCGAAAGATGAAGTCAGTGCTGATACGGCAAATGCAAGCCTGACAGAGGGAAACGCTTCTGTTGCTTTAAGCGATACAGCAGCAGTTATTAAGAGTTTCAAATCCCCTTCACAGAGCGCCGAAGAAAGTGTGAGTCGCGTGATGGGCTGGATTGCGGCACATCATGGATTCGATAAAATCGCAGTATACGAGGTAGAGGATTACTTCATCATGCGACTTCTGAACCGTGGAGATTCTGTTTATACTGCCGGAGAAGGAAGTGTCTCCCCTGAGACAATTCGTATAGATAAGATCACAGGTGCCGTAGCCGTGGACGCATATGTGGACAATTCCGTTATAAATGATGTGTCAGAGATGTCTTGGAAAATGCCGGAAAGGCTGTTTTGCAGAGGAAACGAACTCTATGCGTTTGATGCAGGAATCAAAATGTTTGATGCGGCTACATTAACGGGATTTGATTTAATTGCAAGCAAAGAACATTTAGGATGCGATGATGGTAATCACGACGTAACTAACCGTGTTTTAAATGTATACAAGGCAGCGACATCCAGAGGTTATAACTTTAGCGGATGTGAAAACTATTTAGCATTTGTTAGCGAAGGAATTCTATATCGATATGACATTGAGAATCAGAATTGTCAAAAGCTGTGCAGGACATCTGCAGACAGTATCTTTGCAACAGATAAAGGAGTATATCTGCTTACAAGAGATGTCCCTTCCTCATGGTTAGAGTTTTATGACTATGCAGAGCGCAAAATTGTCAGAGGCTTCTCGCTAGATTCAGCCGACAAAATATATCACGTTTGTGGAGACAGTGATTTTTATCTCGGGGATCGTTCAGTAGTGAAGCATATTCATAAAGAAAATGACGGTGGGACTACAGTTACTCTATTCAGCGATATGGCATCTTCCATCGTGTATGCGTACGACGATTGTATTATGTACACAGCAAACGGATTTCTTAATATGCTATCCTATACGACCGGCAAAAAGGTCACCCTTACCAGTGGTGTAGTATGCAGGAAGGCCGTTGATGTTGGAGTGATTCGCCATAAGGTTAAATATGAAACAATTCCCGCGGGATTTGTCCGAATTGGGAAATGGGTATATTACTATGAAGATGGTAGACGCGATTTGCCGTATAGAGTTACTATCGACACTCCTGATAAAGTCAAGGCTGTTCCAAACTATAGAGTTTTAGAAGATGCAGAGCAAATTTGAGCATTCGGTTTGCGGCAGAAGTTTTCCCTTACGTTTTCCCTTTAGACTCCATCAGGCGACAACATCAAGAGACATGAATTGACACTTGATCCCTTGAAAAGTGCATGTCTCAGCACAAAAAAATAAGGGGTATCACACCCCGTTTCGCCCATCGACGAG
>CAKSDF010000150.1 GCA_934444695.1 uncultured Eubacteriales bacterium
CTGCGGTGTCGGGATTTTCAACCATTGCCACCGTCTCCTTCGCCGCCTCGTCGGGCAGACAGAGAAAGCATATATCGGCAAGATTGACCGCTTCTTTTCGCCTTTTAGGATCCTTTCGCCGTGCTTCGGGAAGTGTGATAAGCTCAATATCCTTTCGCTCCTTCAAGCGGTCGGCAATTCTCAGTCCCGTTGTTCCGGCGCTTCCGTCGATGAATACTTTTGTCATAATTCCCCTTCTTTTTGTATAATAATTCATTTATTACATCAAATATACATTTATTATACTACCACCGTTAAAATTGTCAAGGCTTTTTTGAAATTTAATTCAATAAACTTCTTTTGCTTTTTTGCTATTGAAAGAAGGGACAAAAAAATGTATAATAAGATGATAAAAAGGTGTTATTTTGCCAAAGGGATCGGCAATCGATGTTCAAAAAATCGAGATATCTCTTTTGCACAGCACAATGCACCCAACTTCAAAAAATTCAAAAGGAATGAATAGTTTGCCATTACTTAAAGACAATATTTTAGAGCTGCGAAAGAAAATCATCGAAAAAGATTTTTCGCGGATGAACAATATGCAGAAAAAAGCGGTCTTTCATACCGAGGGTCCACTTTTAATACTTGCGGGGGCGGGCAGCGGAAAAACCACCGTGCTCATAAACCGCATCGGAAACCTTGTTAAATACGGCAGCGCCTACGAAAGCGACAGCCTCCCCGATGATGTAAACGCAGAGGACAAAATTCTTCTCGACAGGGTGCTTGCAGGGGAAAATGTCGCAAATCCCCGCCTCTATTCCCTGCTGACCGTAAATCCTCCGAGGCCCTATGAAATTCTCGCCATAACCTTTACAAACAAGGCGGCAGGCGAGCTTAAAGAGAGGCTTGAAGGCCTTCTCGGCGAGGACAGCAAGGACATATGGGCATTTACCTTCCATTCGGCCTGTCTGAGAATGCTCAGAAGATTTTCCGACCGCATCGGTTTTTCCTCCCATTTCACCATTTACGATACCGACGATTCCAAAAGGGTCATTAAAGAATGCCAAAAGCAGCTTGGACTTGATGATAAGCTTCTCCCCTTCAAGTCGATTATGTCCCACATCAGCCGCGCCAAGGATATGCTCATAACCCCCGAGGAATACGAGAAGGAAAACGCCGGCGACTTCCGCCTTGCAAACATCTCAAAGGTGTATAAGCTTTATCAGCAAAAGCTCAAAAAGGCCGACGCCATGGATTTCGACGACATAATCGTTTGGACGGTAAGAATGTTTGAGCAAAATCCCGATGTGCTGTCGTATTATCAGAACAAATTCAAATACATAATGGTGGACGAGTATCAGGACACCAACCACGCCCAGTATATGCTTGTTAAACTGCTTGCCTCGGCTCACCGCAACATCTGCGTGGTGGGTGACGACAACCAGAGCATATACCGTTTCCGCGGAGCGACAATTGAAAATATTCTTTCTTTTGAAAAGCAGTATAAGGACGCTTTCACCGTGCGTCTCGAACAGAATTACCGCTCTACCGGCAACATTCTCGACGCCGCCAACGCCGTTATAAAACATAATGTCAACCAAAAGGAAAAGAACCTTTGGACCGACATCGGAAGCGGCGATAAGATCGAGGTTTTCACCGCCGAGGACGAATACGGAGAGGCGCGTTTTGTGGCCGACAAGATCCTCGATTCGGTAAACGGCGGGGACAAATTTTCCGAAAATGCCGTACTCTACCGTATGAACGCCATGTCGGGCAACATCGAAAGCGCATTTGTCCGCTCGGGAATTCCCTACCGAATCATCGGCGGGACAAAGTTCTACGACCGAAAGGAGATCAAGGACGCTTTGGCCTATCTCCACCTTGCGGCAAACCCCGACGACGACCTGCGCTTCCGCCGCATAATAAACGAGCCAAAAAGAGGCATAGGACAGACCTCTCTCACAAAGCTTGCCGAAATTGCCACCGCCCTCGGAACAAGTATGTTCAAAGCGGCCGAGCGGGCCGACGAATTTGAGGGACTTACCCGCGCCGCCGACAGGCTTATGGATTTTACAAAGCTTATGAAGCCCTTCATAGAATCGGCCGATGAAGCCCTTCCCAGCGACATTCTCACCGGAATTCTCGAAAACAGCGGCTATCTCGACGCCCTGCGCGCGGCGGGAGAGGAAGAGGTTGAACGCCTTGAAAATGTCAACGAGCTTAAAACCGCCGTGCTCCGTTACGAGCAGGAGACCGAGCAGCCCTCCCTTACCGATTATCTCGACGGCGTGGCACTCATCACCGACCTTGACAACTACAATTCCGACACCGACGCGGTGGTGCTTATGACCATACACACGGCCAAAGGTCTTGAATTTAAAAATGTTTTTGTGGTGGGAATGGAGGAAAACATCTTCCCCGGCACCCAGTCGATATACGGCGGAGAAAGCGAGATAGAGGAGGAACGCCGTCTCGCCTATGTGGCCATAACCCGTGCTAAAAAGCGGCTTTATCTGACCAATTCCTTTACCCGTATGCTCTTTGGCTCCACCAACCGCAATGTAGCCTCCCGATTCTTAAATGAAATTCCTGATTCACTCACCAACCGCACCGAGGCTTCCCCCGCTTTCGGCAGATTTTTCGGCGGATCGGCAGGATCGGGCGGCGGATCCTTCGGATTTTACGGAGATTCGTCCCGCGGTGCAAGAGGCAGCTCGTCAGGCTCGGCCTTCGGCCAAAGCGCAGGCGGCAACGGCGGCGGTAACAGCGGATTTGGCGCAGGAAACGGCGGCAGAACAGACAAAAGCGGCGCAAGAGAATATTCCGCATCGGGCAAAATCGGCGGAACCGACAGAAGCGCCTATTCCCGGTCATCCAATCGGCAAAACGGCGAAGGGAGCAAGGGGTTCGGCTATAAATTCAAAAGCGCTCCCGCCGGAAGAACCGATTTTTCGGCCGGCGACTGCGTAAAGCACAAGGCCTTCGGAAAGGGTATGGTAATAGAAGCCACCCCCATGGGCGACGATGTGCTTTTGACCATAGCCTTTGACAAGGTGGGCACCAAAAAGCTTATGGCCAAATTCGCAAAACTGGACAAGGAATAATTTCGGCGCCCGTTTTCCCCACCCGCCAAGCTTTCAATTTAAAAATCAAAACAACAAAAAGCAACGGACAACCCACAGCACATCCGTTGCTTTTTTATTTTAATCAATATTGCAAATATCCTATAAGAGAAATTTATTGTTCTATAGCGCGTTTTTCGACACTTCCGCCGGCCGTGCAATAATAAACGGCTCTATCGGCAATCGCAAAGCCCTTGCTTTGGTCAAAATCCGTTAACTGCACCATTTCCCGACACTTTCTGTTTTCGACAGTAAAAAGACTGCATTTTCCTTCCTTGGCATCCGCAAAGTACACCTTCCCGTCTTTTTGGGTAAGGAAGGAAATCTCACCGTCAAAAACCTTTTGCTCATTTCTTCCGTCCCACCGATAAAGCCCCTTTTCGAGCAGCCTTTTCACACAGAAAACATCATCGCCGCAAAGGGCAAAATCGGAATAAATGGTATTCTGCGGCTCGGGAACGCCCTCCCCCAAGACGAGAACGGTTTGCTCACTGTCAAGATCATATCTGTAAAGCGAAAATGTCCTATCAGAATGTCCGATGTAATATATCCCATGGTCGGAAATTCCAATTACATCCGTTCCGCTGTTTTTATTTATAGTTTTTACTTCTCCGCTTTTCAGGTCAAAACAGAAGGCACAGGCGGGAGAGGAAACAACGATATTCCCGTCACAAAAAGTATAATCCCGCAAAAGAACATTTTTATAATCATCGGACATTTTATCTATGTCGATGACAGTCCTACATTCTCCCCCGTTTTCCGCAACACTGCAAAGCTTTTTACCGTCGGAAGTAACGAAATAGAATTTTCCGTCGTAGCACGACAAAAAATCCGGAGACTGAGTTTTATACAAAAGGGTTGGTTTTTCGGTGTCCTTCTCCTTAAAATATATTCCGTCATTTTTGGCAAAATAGAGGCCGTTTTCATTTTCGACAATCGTGGCAGTATGCTTTTCGGCAGAAAAGCAGTCAAGTTCCGTCCCGCTCTTTTTGCAGGAACTAAAAAGTAGTAAAGCAACTATAACTATCGAAAGCACGCTACGCTTCAGCATATCGGTAATTTTTATTTTTCTCATACTGCCCCGTCCTTTATTTTATAATATGTTTTTTGGAAGTAATAAATTCACTGCATACAATCGCGCTTTTTTCAATCTTAACTATCTTTCAACCTGCTTGATAATTTCGTTTTTAATCAGATCCCTCTTAATTACCCCACACACAACATCATCTTCAAGCTCAAAGCATATCAAATATGCCTTTTTGGTCAAATATGCGGGTATGTAGAATCCGCTTCCCACATCTGCATGCGGAGCACCGAATTGTTGCCGTATTTCCTCAAACGGTTTATTCAAATACTTTTCTATACCATAACAAAGCCATTCGGACAGTTACAAAAGCCTGCTATTTTCCTGTATTGCTCAATTACCCTCCGGACAACCGCTATTGATGAAAAAAATCCGATTCCTTTACTGTCGTAAGCCCATTCATCCTTAAATTGTTCTATCCTTTGCTTGTGTAAGACCTGATATATCGGTTTTTTCATTAAAACACGTTCACCTTTTTCTCAAAAACATTCCATA
>CAKSDF010000151.1 GCA_934444695.1 uncultured Eubacteriales bacterium
GGGCAAGGTCGTGGCCGAAAACATCGCAAAGGGCAAAAATCTTGCCTGCGACTTCGATCTCGTGCCCGGTTGCATTTACACCCATCCCGAGGTTGCCTCAGTAGGTCTTACCGAACAAAAGGCAAAGGATGCCGGAATCAACGTCAAGGTCGGACGGTTTAATGCCGCCGGCAACGGAAAACTGCTCAGTATGGGCGCTGCAGAGGGCTTTGTTAAGCTTGTGACCGATGCCGATACCGGAGAAATTCTCGGCGGACAGATCTGCTGCGAGCACGCTACCGATATGATATCGGAAGTTGCCGTAGCAATAAAGCTTGAATCCACCGTTCACGAGCTTGCCTCCACCATCCATCCCCATCCCACTGTTTCGGAAATGGTTATGGAAGCGGCAGACGATGCTCTCGGAATGTGCATTCATCAATAATCAAATAACGCTATGCGGTGTCCGCGGCCCTTTAAGGTATATCCTTAAAAGCCATATGGGCACTTGCGGCGGCAAAGCATCGGGGTAAGGTCATTTTTGATTCTTCCCCGATGCTTTTTATTTTGCCGCACTTAATTTTCGCGGTGTTTTTTCTGAAATATGCCGCTTATTTTTTCTGTTCCTCTTGCATATGAGAGAGCACTGTGCTATGATAAGGATAGTAAATAAGCGGGGAACAAACGGGAATAAACGTGAAGCAAACGGGCAAAAAAACGGCGATCGCGCCACTCTTACATTGTCCCCGCAAAAATCGATTGGTAAATCAATTACAGAAAAACAGGCTGCCGAAAGGAATCGACAAAAAATCGTCAGGATTTCAAGAGGCAGCTTTTAAAAGACGCATCGGTTAGCATTGACTAACCAACATAGCTGTTTACTTAGATCTAAGATATTACACCCCCAATACATTTTTTTGGCGGGTAGACGGAGTGATTGACATGGGAGAAAAAATCAAGCTTTCGGGCGTTCCCGAAACAATGCTTCAAACGGTTTTTGCAAGAGCAAAGGAAAGCAAAACACGCGGCGCCATTCGCGATCTTAAGGCCGAGGAAATTATTGATAAAATCGACTATAACTTTTCCCTCGCCGACAAGGACGCCGCCATGCACAGCGGCGTCATCGCCCGCACCATCGTGCTCGACAAGATGGTGTCGCGGTGGCTTTCAAATAACCCGGGCGGCGTTATTGTCAACATCGCCTGCGGATTGGACACACGCTGCTATCGGATGAAGGGCTATACCCATTGGTATAACCTCGACCTGCCCGAAACCATTGATGTGAGAAAAAAGTTGCTGCCCGAAAGCGGAACCGTTTCTCAAATTGCAATGTCGGCAATGGACGACTGGGGACCTGAAATAAAAGAAACCGATTGCCCGGTGCTTATCATCATCGAAGGACTGACAATGTATCTGAACGAAAAGGATGTTAAAGGCATCTTTGAAATTATTTCGGCTGCATTTAAAAATGCTGCAGTTTTTGTCGAAACAATGAACCCTATTATGGTCAAGAAATTCAAGGAAAAATCCATCGAGGCAAGCCACGCAAAATTCAGCTGGGGCGTTAAGAACGGCAAGGCACTGGCCGAGCTTTTAGACGGATTTGAATTTTCACGAGAGCACTGTTTAACCGAGGGAATGGCCGAATTTGTCCCGATTTATAAGCTGCTCGATAAAATTTCCTTTATCAAAAATATATCGAACAAAATCGTGGTGCTCGAAAAGCACGCCAACAGTTGACCGAGGGTTGGCAAATGTGACATTCTATAAGAACTTTTGGCCAAAGAGGCTTAAACGAAGGGTAAAATAAATCTGTAAACACGGAGGAAACGGCAATGAAAGACAGCGAACTGCAATTTGACCGCAGCTGCCACGTAATATACACAAAGCCCTGCAAAAAAGAGATCAAAGGTAAGATTGCCCTGCACTACCCGCCCGAAAAGCGGGAGCAAATATGGGAAAAGGTGCAGCGGCAATACGTGGATTTTCTCTCCGATTGGCGCACAGATCTCGGCGGCAGCAAGAACTTTCACAACGGCAAGGGCGGAAACTACGATTGCATCACCCTCATGGCATATTACACCGTATGCAAGGACGTTACAAGCCTTGCGGAAATCGAGGAAATGGAAGGAAATCTCTTTCTCGGGGCCTTTCGCAGGATGAAATTTGTAAATTGCAACAAACCGCTCTTTAAAAAGCTTATGTATAAGGCCTTCCAAAATGCCAAAAAGCAGTGCGACAAATGGGGAGATTTCAAGATGAACGTGGCGTCCTTCTCTCCCAACAAGCCCATTTACTATGAATTCACCTCCTGTCCTACGGCCGAATTTGCAAAAAAACACGATCTGCTTGAGGTTATGCCCGCCCTTTGCAATCCCGATTTCGAGGCTATGGAATGCATACATGCAAAGCTTGTGCGCACTACCACCTGTTCTAACGGCGACAAATGCGATTACACAATAGTAGGCGATAAGGATCCTTATTTGAAGGAACATCCCGAATATCGGGACGAAGCAGGATACAGGAGGAACAAATAGTGCTTTTTCAAACATACGGAGACAAAAACAATCCCGCCGTTTTGTTTTTTCATGCCATGGGAGTGACCGGAGAAAGCAGCAAGCCTGTGGCCGAATTTTTGAAGGATCGTTATTTCTGCATATTGCCCACCTCAACGGTCTATTGTGAACGGCAAAAATATGTGAGCAAAGAGGATGAAGTGCATCAGATCGAGAGCTTTTTGCGCGCCAGAGGCATCAAACGCCTTGCAATGGTGGTGGCCTCTTCCATCGGTGCCGATTGCGCCATGGCATTTTTGATAAAATCGGAATTTTCGCCCGAGCACATTTTCTTCGACGGCGGTCAGTTTGCGCAGATCGGCAAGGCCGCCCGACACATTATGACTCCGTTCATTTATGCCGCAATCAAAAGCATTTATCGCTCAAACGGCAAGACGCTAAAAAAGGTGCTGTGGTGCGACGACGACAGCATTAAGCCCTATTTTATCGCCGCCGGAAAAGCCCTGACCTATGCGAATCTTCGCCGACAGCTGGCCGACAGCTTAGAAAAAAAGCCCTTTCCCCCGCTGAATGAACAAATTCAAAAACGCACCTTTTTTGAATTCGGAAGTGTTGAAGATCATTATAAATACCGCAAAGCGGTCAAAGAGGCCTATCCCTCGGGCAACTTCCCGGTCTTTGAAGGATATAACCATATGCAATATCAGATACGCGATCCTGAAGGCTTTGCCAATATGCTGATTTACATTATGGAAAACGGCCGTATGCCCGAGCTGAGCTTTATGAGAAAGTGAGTGGATTTTATGAAGTATAAAATAGAAAAAAACACCGTTCAGGAAACCCTTGTCATTCCCCTTTACGGCAGAAAAATGTGCTCGGCACTTTATCCGAGCCTTTATAAAGATCAAACCGCTATTGAGCTTACAAAACAAATCGACTATGACTTTTCGCTCCTTGAGAAAAAATCAAAAAGCCTGATGCAGCGCTTTGGTTTTCTTGAGGCTGCCATGCGGCAAAACGACCTTGCCTTTGAGGTCAAGGATTATTTAAAGGATCATCCCTGTGCGGCGGTGGTCAACCTCGGATGCGGTCTCGACAATACAGGAAGATTTTGCGACAACGGAAGCTGCAAAATATACAATCTCGATTTTCCCGATGTTATCGCAGTGCGGGACGCTCTCCTGCCGGCCGGCGAGCGGGAACAAAACATTCCCTGTAACCTTAACGACACTGCCTGGTTTGACAAAATAGACGCTGCAGACGGCGCCGTATTCTTTGCGGCGGGAGTGTTCTATTATTTCCTTAAAGAGCAGGTAAAATCCCTTGTAAAGGCTATGGCAGAGGCTTTTCCGGGCGGCGTGCTTGTTTTTGACGCAGCCAACAAAAAGGCGGTCAAACTCATGCTTAAAACCTGGATAAAGGATGCCGAAATAAAGGACGTGGGTGCGTATTTTGCGATATCCGACGCTAAAGACGAAATCTCAAAATGGGACGATTGTCTTGATGTTTCAAGCCGCGGATATATGCTTGGATACAACGACTTAAAGGATCCGTCGGTAAGCGGATTTTTCCGATTTTTGTCGAGGGTCGGCGATAATATGATGAAAATGCAGATTGTCAAAATAAAGTTCCGTTAAATTATATAAGTTGTTTATGGTAACGGTAACTTTGCCGTCAAGAGGACATACAACAGCTATTAATATAAAGACATCGATATCGGCGGTGCACTTCAAAAACAAGCCTTGATAGCGGTGCACAACACTTGAAATTATTTTCCCAAAGCATTATAATATCGGTGGGTGATTAAATATGGCAAGCGAAAAAACCAATGTTATGAGAAAGTTGACCCAGCTTAAACTTCCCTTCAAGGAACATTATTACGAGGGTGTGGTAAGCGGATCGGATGTGGCCGACGCTATGGGAGAAAACCACGCAAAGGTCTTTAAAACCCTCGTGACGGTGGGAAAAAGCGGGCAGCACTTTGTTTTTATGATACCTGTTGACGAGGAGCTTGACCTTAAAAAAGCGGCGGCTGTGGCTAACGAAAAATCCGTTGCAATGATAAAATCCAAGGAGCTTTTGCCACTGACCGGCTATATTCACGGAGGATGCTCCCCTATCGGAATGAAAAAGCAGTTTAAAAC
>CAKSDF010000152.1 GCA_934444695.1 uncultured Eubacteriales bacterium
AGGTGCTTGAGGTTATGAAGGACCTTGCAGCTCAGGGAATGACCATGGCGGTCGTTACCCACGAAATGGGCTTTGCAAGAGAGGTCGCCTCGAGGGTGCTCTTTATCGACGAAGGTGTAATTCAGGAAGAAGCCGAGCCGGAAGAATTTTTCAAAAATCCGAAAAATCCGAGACTCAAGGATTTCCTTTCAAAGGTTTTATAAGGGTGTTTTTTTGGTACGATAAACACTGCCATACGAGGTTTTGTCGGCAGTGTTTTGTGCTGATTATGATGCCATTTCACGATTGAAAATTTAAAGTTAAAAGGTCGGCGGGACAAAATTTTTGTTCTGCCGCTTTTTTTAGGTAAAATTATCTTGAAAAAAATAAATTATATGATATACTAATGTGTGAAGTTAATCCAAAGGAGATAATAAAAATGGAACTTAAAGACATTCTTGCAAAGGTTGACCATACCCTGCTTGCTCCCGGCTGCACTTGGGAACAGATCAAGGGCGTGCTCGACGACGGTATCAAATACGGCTGCGCTTCCTGCTGCATTCCCCCCATCTATGTTAAGCAGGCCAAGGAATATGTAGGAGACAAGCTCCCCATCTGCACCGTTATCGGTTTCCCCCACGGCTCCAACACCACCGCTACCAAGGTTTTCGAGACCGAGGATGCTGTTAAAAACGGCGCCGACGAGATCGATATGGTTATCAACATCAGCTGGATGAAGGACAAGAAATACGATGATGTTCTTAATGAAATCAAGGCCATTAAAGCTGCCTGCAACGGCAAGCTTTTGAAGGTCATTGTCGAGACCAGCGAGCTTGACGCAGACGAAAGAGCAAAGATCACCAAGATTGTTTCCGAATCGGGCGCAGATTACATAAAGACCTCCACCGGTTATTCTTCCCGCGGTGCTTCTGAAGAAGACATCAAGATCTTCAACGAGAACAAGTCTGACGCTCTCAAAATTAAGGCTTCTGCCGGAATCAAGAGCGTTGAGGACGCCGAAAAGTTTATCGAGCTTGGCGCTTCGAGACTGGGAACCAGCCGCGTTGTCAAAGCTGCAAAGGCTCTTGAAAACTAATTAAAGCAGATCATAAAAAGCGGCTTTGGGAATTTTCCCGATGTCGCTTTTTCTTGTGTTACATATTAGTGCAAATTTCCGCTATGATAAATTGTCGTTATTAAGACCGATTTTTGCGGATACTATTTATGTGTACCGACAGATTTACAAAACTTTTGAAAGGGGAAAGGTATCTTGAAAAGAGTGTTTTTAATCGTACTGGACAGCTTTGGCGCAGGGCAGGCTCCCGATGCCGAGAAATTCGGGGATAAGGGTGCGTCGACAATTAAGGCGGCCGCAGCTTCGGAAATGTTTCATCTGACCGAGATGGGCAAAATGGGGCTTTTCAATATCGACGGAATAGACGCGGGGAATCCCGTGAATGATCCTTCCGCCGCGCATATGAAGCTTCGCGAACTGTCGGTGGGAAAGGACACGACCACCGGCCATTTTGAGATTGCGGGGATCGTTTCAAAGACCCCTTTCCCTACCTATCCTAACGGCTTTCCCAAAGATATCATAGAAAAGTTTGAAAAGGCAACGGGCAGAAAGGTGCTTTGCAATAAGCCCTATTCGGGCACGCAGGTCATAAAGGATTACGGCAGAGAGCACATAAAAACCGGAGATCTTATAGTTTATACCTCGGCCGACAGCGTATTTCAGATCGCCGCTCACGAGGACAAAGTTTCGCCCGAAAAGCTGTATGAATACTGCCGTATGGCAAGAGAAATTTTGCAGGGAGACAACGCCGTCGGAAGGGTCATTGCACGTCCCTTTATCGGAGAATATCCGAATTTTGAACGCACTCCCAATCGTCACGATTTTTCTCTTGTGCCGCCCAAAGACACGATGCTCGATAACATTAAAAAGGCGGGAAAAAGCGTTATTGCCGTCGGCAAGATCGGCGATATTTTCGCACATACCGGCACCACCGAGGAACTTCCCACAAAGGGCAATGCAGACGGAATGGCAAAGACCTTACTGCTTGCACAGCGGGATTTTGACGGGCTTGTTTTTTTAAATCTCGTGGATTTTGATATGCTTTACGGACACAGGAGAAATCCCGACGGATATGCGGCGGCGCTGACCGAGTTTGACGGATGGCTTTTCAATTTTCTTCCCCATTTGCGTGAGGATGACATTCTGATGATAACCGCCGATCACGGCTGCGATCCTTCAAAAACCGATTCCACCGACCACACTCGGGAATATATTCCTCTGCTCGTTTACGGTAAATCGATTAAACCCGTAAATCTCGGCATAAGAAACGGCTTTTCAGACATCGGAGCCACCGTTTGCGATTTCTTAGGGGTAAAGCTGCCCGAAAACGGAACGAGCTTTTTAAAGGAGATGACGGTATGAAGGAACAGGAACTTATAAATGCCGCAAAAAAGGCTATGGAAAAATCCTATGCGCCCTATTCTCATTTTAATGTGGGGGCGGCCCTTTACTGCGGAGACGGAAAGGTTTATCTCGGCGCAAATATCGAAAACGCATCATTTTCTCTTTGCTGCTGTGCCGAGCGCAACGCCGTTTTCCGCGCAGTTAACGACGGAGAACGGGATTTTAAGGCCATTGCCATTGTGGGCGGGAAAAATCATAAAATAGAAAAATACTGTCCTCCCTGCGGAGCCTGCCGGCAGGTGCTGACCGAGTTTTGCAAGGAAGACTTTGATATAATTTTAACCAACGGACAAAAGATCAAAACCTTTAAACTGAAGGACATTATGCCTCTTGGATTTTCTCTTTGAGTGATGAAACGATAAAACCCGAATGATGAAACGATACCTCCTTATGCGCCGATGTATAAAGAGGTCGATTGCTTGGGTGATTGACGGCTTAACGACTTTTGGCACAACACAAAAGACACAAAAATACCGTCGTAGGTACACAAAAATACCGCCGCCGGTAAGGAGACATGCTTATGAGAATGTATGACATTATAACCGACAAAAAACAGGGCAGAGAGCTTTCAAAAGAGCAGATAGAGTTCTTTATAAATGGATATACCGACGGCAGTATTCCCGATTACCAGGCGTCGGCCCTGCTTATGGCTATATATTTTAAGGGTATGACCGAAAGGGAAACGGTGGATCTTACCGAGTGTATGGCCCTTTCGGGCGAGTGCCTTGATCTGTCGGATTTCGGCGGCCTTACCTGCGACAAACACAGTACCGGCGGGGTAGGGGATAAGACCACCCTTGTGGTTGCGCCGCTTGTTGCTTGCCTCGGAGGAGTTGTGGCAAAAATGTCGGGCAGAGGCCTCGGTCACACCGGCGGGACTATCGATAAGCTGGAAAGCATAACAGGATATAACGCCTTTCTTTCGGAAGAACGGTTTAGGGCGCAGGCAAAGGAAATAGGCATTGCGGTCATCGGCCAGACCGGCGAGCTTACCCCGGCTGATAAAAAACTCTACGCCCTTCGGGATGTTACCGGAACGGTGGACAGCATTCCGCTTATTGCATCAAGCGTTATGTGCAAAAAGCTTGCGGCGGGAGCAAAAAACATCGTGCTTGACGTAAAGGTGGGAAGCGGTGCCTTTATGAAAACCCCCGAGGAGGGCAAAAAACTGGCCGAAATATGCGTTAAGATAGGAAAGGCTCACGGCAGAAATACCGCCGCCCTTATAACCGATATGGACAAACCCCTCGGAAAGACCGTAGGCAACGCTCTGGAAGTGATGGAAGCCATAGAGGTGCTCAAAGGCCGCCGACACGGAGAGTTTGAGGATATATGCATTGAGCTGTCGGCTAATATGCTGTCGCTTTGCAAGGGTGTTTCGGTGAAATCGGCCGAGAACCTTGTGAGAGCGGCACTTGAAAACGGAAGCGCCTTTGAAAAATTCCAAAGCTGGATAACCGCTCAGGGGGGAAGCCTTTCGTCCCTTAAAAAAGCGGAGCATTCCTTTGAGATAAAGTCGGAAAAGGACGGATTTATCACCGCCGTGAACGCCGAAAGCATAGGCCTTTGCGCCGCCGCCCTCGGAGCGGGAAGAAGCACAAAAGAGGATACTATCGATTTCGGCGCGGGAATTGAAATGGAAAAAACGGTGGGGGACAGGATCGAAAAGGGAGATACGCTGGCCGTTTTGTACGCATCGGACAAAGGCCTTTTCAGCCCCGCTGCCGAGCATTTTAAAAAGGCGCTGACTTTCGGAGAAAAAAGTCCCGAAAAGCGGCCGCACATTTTCTTTGCGGTCAGGTAAAACGGTATGTCACGGCGGAAAAAAACAAGGTGCTGCATCAGTGTATAACAGAGACTGCACCTTGACCGGAAAGAGCACAGCGGCACGGCAAAACGGAACGTCGGCAAACAAGGAATCCCGCTGTCCACTATGTAACCACTATACAACCTATGAAAACGGCGGGTGCGCGGCGTGTTTGATCGGATTGATTATCGATTATCCAAGGTAAAATGACGGGAGTAGAAATGAACATTAACACAAAAAAAGAATCCGAGCCATTCGCTCGTTTTATAACGGGA
>CAKSDF010000153.1 GCA_934444695.1 uncultured Eubacteriales bacterium
TTACACATTTCGAAATTCGGTTCCCGTGTGCCGCTTTCATACATGCCGATAGAAGAACGGGACACGCCAAGAGCATCGGCTAACTCCTGTTGCGTAAGTCCCCGTTCCTTTCGCATGCGTTTAATGGTTTCGGAATAATACATGGGCACCCCCCGCTCAAAAAATTTTCTTTCAAAATGTGCCGTAAGGTATTGACAAGTGCCGAACAATGCTTTATAATTTTGACACAGAACAAACGTTCGGCAATAAAGGGGTGTATGCAGCGTGACTAGGGAAGAAAAAATGAATGCCATTATGGCGATGTTTCGGGAACTATCGGCAGACGACCGGGACGGGTATCTTACTTATTTAGCTCGTGCAGCATCGAAATGTAATCATACGCCTTGTCAAGAGCTTCATCAGGAAGAGAATCAAGGAGCTTGACCAATTGTTCAACGCGCGGAGAAGCATCGGTATTTGCCGGTGCTTCTTCTTTTTCATCCCAACCCATGATATAGGCTGGCGTGGTCAACAGCGCATCGGCGATCGACTTTATTTTAGACTGAGGTAAATCCCGCTGGTCGAGTTCGATCTTGTTGACCGATGATCTGGATCTATATTGAAGCCTTTGAGCAAGTTCATCTTGAGACATTCCCAGCTCTTCCCGGCGTGTGCGTATGCGGCTCCCTATGGTGGACATATACAGACACTCCTTTCCAATTAGCATTATACATCACCGTTGACCGATTGTCAACATTTTTTCGTTTTTTTCAAAAAAGCAGTTGACAAACCGCCTACACGGTGATATGATGTGTTTGTAGACGAAATGCCAACAACAAGGAGGTGATCAAAAATGACGGACACCGCATTACTCCGCAAAAAAATACGGGATTCCGGTCTGCGGCTGGGGTTTGTCGCGGACAAGGTTGGTCTTACCTACCAAGGGCTGCTCAATAAGATCAACAACAAGCACGAGTTTCGGGCGAGCGAAATACAAGTCCTGTATGAGCTGCTTGGGCTGACCGAGGCAGAACGTAACGCAATTTTTTTTGCTTAAATGTAGACTATCTGCCTACATCAAAGCGAAGGGTACGTGTGACCAACATTCACAAACCGTGTGAACATCATTCACACAAAGGAGGTGAGCGGGATGATAAAGGTGGACATGTTTCAGATCAAGGAGGAAGTCACAAAAAATCTGCTATCCGCACATAAGCGAATAGCAGAGGAGGGAAACGCCAAGGAAGTGATCCGACTGTCAAAGTATCTGCTGAAGCTTGAGCCAAAGCTCGGTGATGTAGGCACATATGCGATCCCTGAAAATCAACAGCAAAGGAGGACAACACCATGAACACAGAAACGATCCGGGAATTCCGCGAGGCGCGGGACATGGAAGAGGCCAACGAGCTGCTGGCCACCGGGCGGTGGCGCGTGCTGAAAATGGATCTCAGCGAGGATGAGCCGGTTATCACGCTGGTGCGGGTGAAGTAAGGGGGTAAGGAAATGGAGCGATTGACCAAGAAAAACTGGCAGCGTCTCGATCCTTGGGAGTGCTGCGGGCAGGACGAATACTGCGAAAGAACGGCTCATGGTGAGGGCGGATGTACGGGAGGGTGCATTGTTCCGGAGTTATATGCCAAACTCGGCCAGTATGAGGACACGGGGCTGACACCTGAGGAAGTCCTTACGGCACGCGAAATGGCGCGAGTTTATAGCTGTATCGAAGAAAACAAGGCATATCGGGCGCTGGAAATCCCGATTGACCGCCTGAAAGAGCTTGCCGAAGCCGATAAAGAGGGCCGCGTGGAGATGCTGCCGGATATTGAAGTTAAGCCATGACGCCAAAAACAGAAAGGAGTCATACACATGAACGAGTTACAGATTTTCAACTACAACACCCATCAGGTACGCACGGTGGAGCGGGACGGTGAGCCGTGGTTCGTGCTGAAGGACGTATGCGACGTGCTGGGAATCGGCAACAGTCGCGCAGCAGCTGACAGACTTGACGATGATGAAAAGGGTGTCAGTCTGATTGACACCCTTGGCGGCGCACAGAATTTGACCGTCATCAACGAATCGGGGCTGTATAACGTGATCCTGCGGTCGGACAAGCCCGAGGCAAAGCCGTTTCGGCGGTGGGTCACCTCCGAGGTGCTGCCGTCGATCCGGCGCACGGGCGGGTACATACAGGGACAGGAGACGCTGTCCCCCGCCGAGCTGATGGCAAAGGCGCTGATGGTGGCGCAGAAAACGCTTTCGGAGCGTGAGGCGCGCATCTCGGAGCTGACCGTGGAAAATCAGCGGCTTTTGCCTCGTGCGGAATATTTCGACCAGCTCGTGGATCGCAACCTCCTGACCAATTTCCGCGACACGGCAAAGCAGCTGAAGATCAAAGAAAAGGCTTTCATCGCATTCCTCACCGAGCATAAATACATCTACCGCGACCGAAACGGCAAGCTGATGCCGTATGCGGACAAGAATCAGGGACTTTTTGAGGTCAAGGAGTGCTTTAACGAGAAAACGCAGTGGAGCGGCACGCAGACGCTGATCACGCCGCGCGGCCGCGAGACGTTCCGGCTGCTGTGCGAGGGGGTGAGTGAATGACACTCGAAGAACTGGAAACCAGCCCGAAAGAAATTCTGACCCCGAAAGACATTGCGCCGATCCTCAAATGCTGTCCGTATGCTATCAACGTGGCGACGATGAACGGTCAAAACCCGTTCCCGTTCCCCGTGATCCGCATGGGGACACGGGTAAAGATTCCGAAAATGCCGTTTATCAAGGCAATGCGCGGAGAGTAAAGGAGCGGACAAGCCATGATGCGAAAATATCTCATCCGCAAGGGGGCGGCGATCGCGCTCGGCGTGGCGGGCTTTTTGCTCGTGTACGGCACGGCGGGAGCCAGCGACAACGGGCTGCTGGCGGTCGATCGGATCCTGCTCCGGTGCGCGGTCGGACTGATCATGCTGGTCAGCGCATGGATACTGAACATTTTAAGCGAAAGGGCGGGCTGATGATGGTAACCGGTGACCCGCTGGGGGATTATGACCGGTGGGAGGCGGAGCATCCGCCGTTTGAGGAAGATGCAAAGGAAGAGTATGACGAATTTGAGCCGGAATGGTGGGAGGTAAAGTATGGACTTTAACGCTTCGGGGAGGGTGCAGGGCATGAATGATTTTTTTGTGCGGCTTTTGTCGACGCTGACGGCGTTCGGCGAGATCAGGGATGCCCATCTGTACAACTACAATTACGCCTGCGCCACCGTGAAAAACGGCGGCAGGGAATACGAGATCACGGTGAATATCACCGAGGACGAGGAGGAATGAGCCGTGAAGAAATTTGAACGCGGCGTGTCATATTACACCCACGGCACAGTGGAGATCGATTTTCCCGAGGATGATATCTGCTGCCGGTGGTGTCCGCTGATGGCAAGCGAATACCGCCCGAACCGCGAATACTGCCAAAAGACGGGCGAATATCTGGTTGCCCCCGACAGCATGGTCGGGGAAAAATGCCCGATGGTGTTCAGTGAGGAGGGAGATCGATGACATTCCGGGATCTGACCGCCGATGACATTGAGGTGCGGGTGCAGAGCGTGAAGAAAAACGGGCTTGTGCTGCTGCTGTACAAGAATGCCCGTGTGGACATGAACATTCTGGATGAGACGGTAGGCGCGGAGAACTGGCAGCGGGAGCATTACGAGTGCAAGGGCAATCTGTTCTGCCGGGTGGGGATCAACACAGCCGCGGACACCGAAGCCCCGGCGGAATGGGTATGGAAAAGCGACTGCGGAACGGAGAGCAACACCGAGGCGCAGAAGGGCGAAGCCTCCGACAGCTTCAAGCGGGCGTGCTTCAACTGGGGGATCGGCAGATCGCTGTACACAGCCCCTTTCATCTGGGTTCCGGCTGAAAAGTGCCATATCGACAACGGCAAATGCTTTGACCGCTTCGCCGTGGAAAAGGTGGTCATCGAGCACAAGCGCATCACGGCAATCTCGGTCGTCAATCTCAGTCTGAAAGCTGACCGCCCCGCGGACAGGCGGGTGTTTGTGTGGAGGGAGAAAAAGGATGACACTGCGGTTTGACGAGGCAAAATGGATGGCGGAGGCTGATGCGGCTTGGCTGATGCTCAGGGTAAACCTGCGCGAGGCAACCGCCTTTTGCGGGAGCATGAAGCCGGGCACGGCTTATGATGCGGAGCTTAAGGAGCACCGCGGGAAACGCAGTCTGGACGCGAACAGCTACGCATGGCTGCTTCTCGGTAAGCTCGCCGTCAAATTGGGGCTGCCGAAAGAGGCGGTCTACCGCGAGATGATCCGCGATGTCGGTGACAATTTCGAGGTTTTGCCCATCCGCAACGACGCGGTGGAGAAGTGGATCAAAAACTGGCAGAGCAAGGGGATCGGATGGGTCTGTGACGTTGACGGTGCAAGCAGGCTCGACGGGTATACAAGAGTCATCAGCTATTACGGCTCGTCCACCTATGACAGCCGACAGATGAGCGCACTGATCAACCTGATCGTGCAGGAGTGCCAAGAGCAGGGCATCGAG
>CAKSDF010000154.1 GCA_934444695.1 uncultured Eubacteriales bacterium
ATTTCGAACATTGTGATTGCGTTTCTACGGCAATAAAGACACGCCAAAAGGAAATAAGTGCCGTTGCAAATAAAATTATTGACGAAAATATTGAAGCATTTTCGGAGCTTGCAAATTAATTTTACATACAATCAAAAACGGACGGTAACAAATTGGTTACCGTCCGTTTTTGACAGATGATATTTTTTATGTCTATAATTTAGTTGCCCGATTCGATGCTTATTTCGTTGAAAAGCTTTAATATGTCGTCGACGCAGGCCTTTTGCTTATCCTCGCCCTTAATGTCGAGAACGCAGTGACCTTCGTGCATCATTATAAGCCTTGTGCCGTATTCGATGGCAAAACGGAGATTGTGGGTGACCATCATGGTTGTGATGCCGGATTTTTTAACGAATTTATCGGTCAGCTTCATTATTATTTCAGAGGATTTAGGATCAAGCGCCGCCGTGTGTTCGTCGAGAATGAGCATATCGATCTTGGTCATATTGGCTATAACGAGAGCAAGAGCCTGACGCTGGCCGCCGCTGAGATTTCCAACGGGGACGTTCATACGGTTTTCAAGGCCAAGCTCGCATTCCTCAAGCAAAGAACGGTAATAGTCGAAACGCTTGCGGTTAAGGGCAGGGAAGAGGTTGTATGCCCGATTTTTGTTGTCTGCAAGGGACATGTTTTCGAGAATGGTCAGCCCTTCGCAGGTACCGAGCTTCGGATCCTGAAAAACACGGCCAAGGAACTTTGCGCGTTTGTATTCGGGAATTTTCGTGATGTTTCTGCCCTCAAATTCCACGCTGCCGCTGTCGGGGAAAAGGGAACCGCAGATTAGGTTGAGCATAGTGGTCTTACCGCTTCCGTTTGAACCGATGACCGACACAAATTCTCCCTTGTCAACCGTAAGGTTAAAGCCGTCAAAAAGGGTGGTTTCGTCGACCGTACCTTTGTTAAAAACCGTGGTCACATTATTTAACTTCAACACGGGCGTTACCTCCTTTTTTGCTGAATTTTCCGCTGAGCACAAGGGCGAGGGTGAATATGAGGGCCATAATGAGCTTGTTGTAAGCACTGGGCACGCCGAGCTTCTGGGCAGCGGTCAAACAGGCCTGATATATGATGGCGCCGAGAATTACCTTAGTGGTGGGCTTTAAGAACTTGACTCCCTTAAATAGCGAAAGTCCGATTATAAGGGAGGCAAGGCCGATGACTATTGTACCGATACCCATACTCTGGCTGACATTTCCGCTGATGTGGGTATAAAGCGCACCCGACACCGCCGCAAGTCCGTTGCCGACCGCAAGACCGATGATCTTGCTTCTGCCCGGGTCCTTTGCCAGCATTTTAACATATTGCTGATTGTCGCCCGATGCCCTGAGCAGCAGTCCGTTTTTGGTTTTAAGGTAGAAATCCAAAAGCAGCTTGCAGGCCACAACGATTATTATGAAAATCACAAGATCTCTTACGGCGATACCGTTGACCTTAGAGGGAATCAAGTTGCCGAAAAAGTGATCATGGAGAGTTTTGACCGACCGTCCGAAGGAAATTGACGAGCTTTCCTGGCCGGTGAAGTCCTTAACCATTCCGGCCGATGTGGCGATAAGGTTAATGGTAATAAGGCTTGTGGAAACCAAAATTCCGCAAAGAAGAGCGCGGATCTTAAGCTTGACATTGAGTATTCCGGTGATAAATCCGAAGAAACAGCCCACCAAAAATGCAAATATAAGGCCGATCCAGGGATTGATACCATGGTAACAGCAAAGTCCGAAGGCCACCGCTCCCGAAAGGAAGGTTCCTTCCACCGTCAGATCGGGGAAATCGAGAATATGATAGGTTATGTAATATCCCATGGCGATGAGCGAAAATACAAATCCGCCCGAGATAAAAACCTCTGCCGAGCTTAAAAATGATAACATTATGTGTTCTCCTTAAAAGTTGTTTTTGTGTTGTTTACGGTCGTATCAAGGTGTTGTTAGAAGATTTGTTGTCTATTACTTAAAAAGTGAACATCTTAATTTTTGCCGACCGACCGCACATTCAATGCACAGCCGGCCGGCTAATAAGTTCAATTTGGTTGATTGACGGTTGATTAACTAATCAGTTGGTTTTAACGGTCTGGGCAGATGCATAATCTGCGGGGAGGGTCATTCCGAGAGCTTCGAGAACATCGGTGTTGACAATGGGGGTGGCATCGGTGATGGTTTTAACAGCCATCTTGGTGATGTCGGCACCGCCGAATACATCAACTCCCTTCTGGCCGGTTACCTTTCCGAGTGCTACATAGTCGATGGAAACCGATGCGAGGCAGCCGTTTTTGACCTGCTCTTCTTCCGAACCGTATACGGGAATCTTATATTTGTCGGCGGCGGAAAGCACTACCGAAAGGTTGTTAACAACGTTGTTGTCGGTGAAGTTGTTGATGCAGTCTACCTTGGAAGCAAGCTCATCGGCTGCGGAGGGAATGTCGGAAGCGCTCTGTACGGCCGAGGGAACTACCTCAATGCCTTTCTGGTCGCAAACTTCTTTGAATCTTGCAAGGTTGGCGATGGAGTTGTCTTCGGAGGAGGTATAGAGGATACCGATTTTCTTAACGTCGGGCTGCATAGCCATAATCATATTTACCTGAGCTTCGAGATCGAGTACGTCGGAAGTGCCGGTGCATTTGTCGCCGGGGACTTCGGAGGACTGAACAAGCTTTGCGGCAACAGGATCGTTAACTGCGCAGAAGATAACCGGAATGTCGGTATCGTCGGTGGCGCTGTATGCGGCCTTGGCGGCGGGGGTTGCGATGGCGAAGATCATATCAACGTTAGCGGCAACCATATTCTTGGCGAAGCTTGCACAATCGGAATCGGCCGATGCGCTGGAGCCGGTCTGATAATCTATTTCAAATTTAAGGCCGGAAGCGTCAAGGGCTTCTTTAATTCCCTGATAGCAGTTGTCGAGGGAGGGGTGGCTCATATACTGGATAATTCCGATCTTAAGGGTCTTGTCGGTGTTTTTTGCGTCGGCGGAAGTTTCATTTTCATCGCTGTTTCCCGAACAGGAAGCGAATGCGGCCATCATCATTACTACAGAAAGAACAAGTGAGATTACTTTAAATGCTTTTTTCATTTTTAATTACCTCTTTTAATTAATTTTGATTTTGAAAATTGATTTTGATTTGCTTTTTTAAAATTAAAAGAGACCGCACCATCGTTTTGATAAAAGCTTCATTAAAACCACTCCTTTAAAACTTTTAAATAAAATTAAAAACCCGCCCCATATCAACAACAATGGGACAGGACATCTAACCTGCGGTACCACCCAAATTCGCAAATTGTTTTGCGCTCTCATCAGCGTACTTCATACGCCTTGCGATGTAACGGTCGCACCCGTCGCACCTACACCGATTTCATCGGGTCAGCTTGCCCTCATAAGTCCATTCACCGCTACCGCCGCTGCCGAAATCTCACCGCCTTCGACTCTCTTGAAACGCTTTGTATCGGTTACTCCTCTTAATCACAGGTTTAAGGGGTTTGTTTAATTTTTCTCCACTTTAGCACACACTTTTCGATTTGTCAAGAGGTTTTTAAAAAAAAATTAAAATTCCCGTTATTTTTATAATCATCGTATTGACAGAGGGAATATAATGTGATAAATTAAAGTCGTAAAGAGGAGGTGAAAATATGGGTGCTGTGAGTTTGCACAAAATCGACTTCAAAAAATTCCTTCAGGCAATCGACCTTTGCAAAGGCGATGTGTTCCTCGTAACTGCAGAAGGGGATAAGCTCAACCTCAAAAGCAAGCTTTGCCAGCTCATCGGACTTACCGAGATAATCGAAGGCGGTAAGATAGACGAGGCCGAGATCGTTTGCACAAACCCCGAGGACGACAGCTTTTTGTTCCGCTTTAACCTTTACGGCGACAAGGTGCTTGAGGATAAAGAAGAAGCAAAATAAAAACAGGGCTTAAAGCGCTTTAATAAATGGGTGCTTAAAGTCCTGTTTTTCTTAAATCGGGCTTAACATATGGGCAATTTTTCGGCCGAGAGCCTTTGAACATAAATCACGCACACCCCACGGGATTTCGCAGGATAAGCAATCATACGTCGGTGTTTTTAGGCGGTTTAATGTTGTGAAGGGGATTGGCCTCGGAAGCATTTTTTAGCTCCTTGCCCGAAAGATGAGTATATATTTCGGTGGTGTTGAGATTCTCGTGCCCCAGGACATCCTTGAGCACTCTGATATCAACGCCGCCGTGTTGATACATAAGAGTAGCGGCAGTGTGGCGCAGCTTATGAACCGACAGACCTCTGCCCGAAAGCCCTGCTTTTTCAAGGTTTTTATAAACAATATGTT
>CAKSDF010000155.1 GCA_934444695.1 uncultured Eubacteriales bacterium
TGGCGCGACCTCCCTATCCTCTGCAACCAGTGGTGCAACGTGATGCGTTGGGAGATGCGTACCCGTCCATTCCTCCGTACTTCTGAGTTCCTCTGGCAGGAGGGTCATACTGCTCATGCTACCAAGGAAGAGGCTGAAGCAAAGGCTCAGGAGATGCTGAAGGTATATGCTGAATTCGCAGAGAAGTATATGGGTGTGCCTGTATTGCAGGGTGTGAAGAGCGAAACCGAACGCTTCGCCGGTGCTCTCAACACTTACACCATCGAGGCGATGATGCAGGATGGCAAGGCACTGCAGAGTGGTACATCCCACTTCCTGGGTCAGAACTTCGCCAAGAGCTTCGACGTAACATATTTGAACAAGGAGAACAAGCCAGAGTACGTATGGGCTACTTCATGGGGTGTTTCTACCCGATTGATGGGTGCCCTCATCATGGTTCACAGCGATGACAACGGACTGGTATTGCCTCCAAAGCTGGCTCCTATCCAGGTGGTTATCATTCCTATCAACAAGGGCGACGAGCAGTTGGCTCAGATCACAGCCAAGTTGCAGCCGGTTATCGACCAGCTCCGCGAGTTGGGCATCAGCGTGAAGTATGATGACAACACAGCCAAGCGTCCTGGCTTCAAGTTTGCCGATTACGAGCTGAAGGGTGTACCTGTTCGTCTCGCCATGGGTGGCCGTGACTTGGAGAACAACACCATCGAGATTATGCGTCGTGATACATTGGAGAAGGAGAACGTCAGCTTCGATGGCATCGTAGAGCGCGTAAAGGATATGCTGGAAGACATCCAGAAGAACATCTTCGAAAAAGCCCGTGCTTATCGTGATGCTCACGTATATGAGTGCGACAACTACGAGGAGTTCAAGGAGCGTGTAAAGAATGGCGGTTTCTTCCTCTGCCACTGGGACGGTACAGCCGAGACCGAGGCAAAGATCAAGGAGGAGACACAGGCAACTATCCGTTGCGTGCCATTCGCTTACGAGCAGACTCCTGGTGTAGATATGGTTAGCGGCAAGCCAGCCGTGGCCCGTGTCATCATCGCAAGGAGTTATTAATAATAAGAGAATTTTTAAGTAGTAATAAAAGGTTTTTTTACCGGAAACCTACCGGTTATTTGAAGAAATGAAGCAGCTGGTGCGATACATATTATTAATTGTATCCATGGTCTTGATAGGTCATGGCGATGTATCGGCTGCTTCTAATTTTACTGATTTTACAGTTTTAAAGGATTCTTATACAGCTGCAGATGTTCAGAAAGATGCACAGTACGCTTCCGGAGCCCTTCCTAAAAAGGATGGCTTGGCGAAGATAGAGCATCACGACCAGCAGCAGGAAGCCCAGTTGGAGAATGCTTCCTCTCAGGCCTACCAGGCATGCAGCCAGCGGCCTCAGCGTTTATTGCCGAGTGGCAATATGCATGGTGGCAATCAGGCAGCAAGTAGATTGCTTTTACATAGAATCCGTTTATTATCAACCCTTTTATCCATCATGCAGGGTGGCATGGAGCCTATCCGTAAGGAAAGTGCCCCTATCCACTTTGATGTCGCCAGCAAATATTATGTCATTTGCCTGCGGCACCTGCTCTGTTAGTTTCCTTTTTAGTTTTATTAATAATTATATATATCGTATATCCATCTGATATCTGGTATCTGTTATTTGATATCTGCTGATAGATATGCGATAAGGAATCGTACACCCCTACATCAAGTCAGCGGGATTCTTTCCCCCCCTGATTATCAAAAAAAACAGTTCGATTATATATACAAGATAATTTAAAATTAGAAAAGGAAACATTATTATGGCAAAGATAAATCATTTGGAAATGACAGAGAATTTGATGACCCTTAACGATATCGAGGTAAAGAAGGGTTTCATGGGTTGGAGCATCAAGCTTATTTACAAGCCAACCAACAGTGTGCTGAAGGTAAAGGAGCAGGAATATACCGTAGAGGATGGCAAGAAGTTGGCCAACATCCTCTCTTCTGCCCCTGAGAACGTAGAGGCAGCCATCAGCAAGTTCCCGGTTTCTGCGGTAGGAATGGGCAACATGAAGCTGGAGGCATGCATCTCACAGGATGGCCAGTTTGTAGCTGCCCAACTCTTGAGCTTCAAGGATTTCAGCTACCAGCCAGTAACCGAGATGAAGGTATATACCGGCAAGACAGCCGAGGCTTTTGCCAAACTGTTCTAAAGATTGGTAAAATTAATGCACCAGCATCCAAAAAGCAGATAGATTCTCATGGATGAAGAACAAAGAGATAGGTCTAGTAACGCAGTGTTTCGCTGCATTACTAGACCTTACTTTTTATATTTAAAATCTATAAATCAATGCTTTACATCTATTAAAAGACTTACATCTGATTTCTTCTTAATCTGCATCAGCAAATTCATCCAATGTGTAGGCGCTGCTGCCATCAAAACAATGGGTGCAGACCTGGCACTTTGGCAAACCTATGGCTGCTACAAGCTGCTCGATGGTATTGAACTTCAATGTGGTTAAGCCCAACTGGCGAGCTATCTCATCTACCATCTTCTGATACTGAGGAGAACCAGTGGTGGCATACTTCTCCAAATCCTTGTTGGCATCCCCCTCAAACTTCTCGATGATGCGGCGCGTAATCAGCTCCATATCACTCTTGGAAGAAGTGAAGTTGATGAACGGACAGCCATATACCAATGGTGGACACGCTATGCGCATGTGGCACTCCTTCAAACCAGCCTGGTCGAAAAGCACCTTCACGTTGTCGCGAAGCTGGGTGCCACGCACGATACTGTCGTCGCAGAACAATACTCGCTTGCCCTTCAGCATCGCCTTGTTAGGAATCAGCTTCATCTTGGCTACCAGTGAACGCATGCTCTGGTTGCTAGGAGTAAAGCTGCGAGGCCATGTAGGCGTGTATTTGGCAATGCAGCGCTGGTAAGGCACACCCTTGCCGGCAGCAAAACCCATCGCCATACCCGTGCCCGAATCAGGAATACCGCTGCAGCAATCCACCTCCACATCATCCGTCTTGGCAAGGTTGAAGCCGTTGGTGAAACGCGCCTCCTCCACATTCTTGCCCTCGTAGGTAGATGTAGGGAATCCGTAGTAAACCCAGAGGAAAGAGCAAACCTGCATCTTCTTGTTGGCAGGACGAATCTGCTCCATCTTCTCGGCGGTGATCTTCACGATTTCGCCCGGTCCCACCTCGTGCACGGTCTCGAAGTCGAGATTAGGGAAGGATGTACTCTCGCTGCTCACGGCGTAGGCATCCGCCTTCTTGCCGATGATGAGAGGCGTACGTCCCCAACTGTCGCGCGCACAGATGATGCCATCCTCGGTGAGGATAGCCATGGTGCAGGAACCCTTGATGTGGTGGAATACGTTCTCGATGCCCTCGCGGAAGGTTTTGCCCTGAATGATGAGCAAAGCCACCAGCTCGGTGGGGTTGGTACTGCCTGAAGACATCTCTGCAAAGTGCATGTTCTTGTCTAGCAGGTGCTGAGTAAGTTCATCCTTGTTTACAATCTTGGCTACGGTGCAGATGGCAAAACGGCCCAGATGTGAGTTCATAATCAGTGGCTGCGCATCTGTATCGCTAATCACGCCGATACCCGATGTGGCGCCCTCAAACTTGTTGAGCGTTGGTTCAAACTTCGTTCTGAAATAAGAACTTTCGAGGTTGTGAATAGAGCGCACGAAGCCCTTCTCACGACTGTAGGTTGCCAAACCGCCTCGGCGGGTGCCGAGATGTGAGTTGTAATCGGTGCCGTAGAAAAGATCTGCGACACAACTTTGCTTGGAAATAGTTCCGAAAATGCCTCCCATAAGAGTATAATCCTTGTTTTATGTTTGAAATATGGGTGCAAAGTTAATATAAATTCAGAAAATATGCAAAACTTTTTGCGTTTTTTCTACAAAAAGATAAAAATGATTAACTCTTGCACCCATATTTTTACACTTCTATTGAGAACTTGCCATTATTATCTATCAACACGCCATATTGATCGTGTTTCTAAAACTGATATCGAAAAGTTTCTAGAACTGATATTGCAGGCCCAGACTCAGGTCGAATGTCTTGCTCCGCACGTCGTCGTGATAGGAGTAATACGTATCGCGCCAATAGTTCGACACGTTGAAATCGAGTTTCATGCGGCTAGACAGGGCGAGGCCGAAGCGGGCATTCACCACGAGCAGCGAGGCGTTGCCCTTGTCGCCCTGGGCGTTGAGATACAGCGGGTCGGTGGTAGCCAAGTCCTTGCCCTCGTAGCCCTTCCAGGTGAAGATGCGGTAGTAGTCGGCACCTATCTGGAAGCTCGCCACCTTGCCGA
>CAKSDF010000156.1 GCA_934444695.1 uncultured Eubacteriales bacterium
CTTTCAAACATAACCGGAAGAGAGTCATCTTTTGCAAGATCGGAAAACCAATTTGTTACTTCTTTCTTTCCATATTCATTATAAAAAGCGAGCCTATCAGGCGCCATACAACCTGAATAGTTTTTATTGTAAGAATGGGTAGGGAATTTTCTGATCATTCCGACAGAATATTGAAGCACAAGCAATGCATCTTCAACACCGATTTTCCTGTTTGCACTTACATCGGCAATTTTCAAATCATCTGTTTGCGCCGCTACGGTTGAAAAAGCCGAACAAAAAATAAGACTGAAAATAAGGAAAAGAGACAATACTTTTCTGAATTTCATAATATGTCCTCCTTACAGATTATTGTCTATGTATGTCTTTATGGCTTGTTTACAGGAGTTGCAGTAAATGGTGTTATATTTACTGCTGTCTTTAATGGCATCAGCAGTGTTATTCCAACTACCATTGTATGACATAACACATTGATTGTGATCTGTGTCAGCCAAGCCTCCTGCACCCAAAAGATGCGATTGTTCATGAAGCATAACTTTTAATGAATGTATTTCTCGTGTGGTTGAATCTGTGTTTTCAATCATAACCGTACATCCGGAAACATCAGGTGTTCTGGGATTGAAAGCAACACCTGCCCAATATGAACCGTGAGAACCGTCGTCTTTATATACGCACATATTATGGCCGATAGTTTGGGTGAAAATTTCTTTCATTTTTGTGTTCGGAGCATGCTGCTTGATGAGATAATCGTTATTTTTTCCGAAATTTGTATGATGCCCTTTGGTAAAGTCTTTTTCCCCATTAGCTGCTTCTCCGACACATTCCGAATTAGGGCATCTATTACAATATGAATCCAAGTCGTTGGGGTCGAGTTCGGTGCACTGGTCAACATATGACTGCATAAGGGTGGGGGAGTTTCCGTTGATGACTTTAAGGTCAAAAACACTCTCGAGAACGGCGTTGAGCTTTGATTGGCAGTCGCTTATATAATCTTGCGGGGCTACCCCCGAGGACGCATGTCTTTTGACATACGAATTGTCATAATAATTATAAATCGTGACCTCGGCGCCATATATCCTCCAAAGCCCGCCGACGGCATTGTATCCGTACTCAGCGGAGGTTGTGCCGGACGAGGTCAAAAATGTGTATTTTGCGCTGAGAGGAGAAAGGTAGAAATCATCCCCGCCCTTTGTGTTGATATACCACTTCTGACCGGCGTTTGAGCTGTTGTATGTGGCAAAGCTTACATTACCACCTGCGCCGGCAGTCAGCACCGAGGTGCCGTCGGCCTTTTTGGCTATTTTATAAAGCCCGTTGCCGAGATAGGTGATCTTAAATTTATAGTCGTTGTTTGTTCTTTCGTAATCAGAAAGAACGACTCCTCCGGTTGCGGGGATTTTAAGATTTTTGCCGGTATCATAGCAGAACATGCGGTATATTTTGCCCGATGTGATGTTTTCGTTTTCTTCGGTCGAATTATAACCGTGATTCCAAAAGCTGGTCAGCTTGTTTGTGGAGTACTGCAAAACGGCCAGTGCGTCCGAAGCATCAACCTTTCCGTCGCGGTCAACGTCTGCCGCAATGGCATAGTCTCCGGTTATGGTAATTTTCCCGCCGATCGAGTGCATTATGGCCAGTGCATCTGATTCGGATACAGTTCCGTCTCCGTTGACGTCTCCCATAAGCACCTTTTTGATGGTCAGCCCGGTGTCCATTTTTGATTGGCCGCCGTATGTGATGGAATAGCTTGCATTAAATGTCTGAGGATTGATATATGTGCCGCCTTGAAGATGAAATTCAAACAAGTCCGTGCCCACAGCCGGAGCGGAAATCGAGTCGCTGGTACAAAAATCAAACAACTTTGTATCTCCTCCGCTTGGACTGCCAAAGGAAAAATCGTTTGACCTTTTGGAGTCTATCATTGCCTTTGAAAGTGTGTATTCGACCATTGTTAAGGCACTGTTATACATAAAGTGACCACTGAAATCTGTTATACCGGCCACTCCGGCGCTGAAAAGCGCAAGGTAGCAATACTGCTTGGTCCCTTGATAAAGGCCGGTGGGGGAAACATAGCTTTCGGCCATTTTCATCATATTCTCCATAGAGGTTATGGTGCCTATGGCGGGAGCGTCGATCTCTATTGCATTTGCCGGAACAGTGAAAAGCGTTATGCCGAGAATAAGCACGGCGCAAATGAGCAGTGAAAAAAGCTTTTTCATATGTATCTCCTTTTTTGTTCGATTAAATAAAACGAGCTAAAAAGTGTATCGACCCATCGGAAAAACCCCCCTGTGATTCTTAATTACAGTATACCTTGTTTTCGCTGTTATGTCAACAATATTTGCCTGTAAATGTTGTACAAAGATGCAAATTAATTATATATAATATACACAAAAGATACAATACGGCAATTGAAATTTGTCAAAAAAGAAAATAGAAACCGTCATTTTGCGCTCCGCACGGGCATAAAAGGCTTACTGTTTTTGAAAATATTTTTAAATCGCCGTTTTAAAGATTGACACACTGTGTTTTTTGTGATAAAATCAGATTGTAGGAGCGTAAATTTGTGAAATTGTGCTAAATTTCCATTGGAAACGGTGATTTAGGCACAAGGTACTTCTTTCTAAAAAAAGAAGTATTTCCAAAAAAGAAAATTAAACCGCCTGCCTAAAAAACAATCGGGTATGACCCGTCGTCTATAAAAAAGAGAGGAAAGAGTATTATGCATATAGCTTTAATCGCACACGATTCAAAAAAGGAGCTTATGGTGCAGTTTTGCATTGCTTATTGCGGCATACTTAACCGCCACAGTCTGTGTGCCACCGCAACCACCGGAAAGCTCATTTCCGAAGCTACCGGCCTTAAGATACAGAGATATCTCAGCGGTGCTCAGGGCGGCGATCAGCAGATAGCCTCCCGCATAGGCTGCGATGAAATAGATCTTTTGCTCTTTTTCCGCGATCCGCTCACCAAGGGTGATTTTGAGCCTAACGACGCTAATCTTCTCCGTCTTTGCGATGTTCACAACGTCCCCGTGGCCACCAACATCGCCACCGCCGAGGTGCTTATACACGGTCTTGAGCGCGGAGATATGGACTGGAGAAATATTGTCAATCCTATCGACTGATACCGTGCCGGCTGCCTTTTTAAAGGCGGCTTTTGCGGGTGCTGCTTTTTTGCAGACGCTTTGAAGCTGCGTGTTTTGGCCGATGTTTTGACCGAGAAGACGTTTTGCTATATAATTTGAAATCTTAAGCAATCGGTGCTTGATTGCCCGCAGCTTAACAATAACAAAAAATTAAACCGCCGTTTTTACGGCGGTTTTTATATTGCTTAATTTTCAAAATTATTTTGATTCGTGCGGCATTGTTGCTTTAGACTGTATCTTTGCAGACTGCCTCTTTGCAGACGGCATTGTTGCTTTAGGCCGTCTCTTTACGGAACGGTCTTTTTGCCGACGGAATTTCAGTTGCTGCCGTTTTGCTCGTCCTGATTGTTGCCAAGACGGTATTTTGTATCATCCTGATGGCGGTAAAGCTTACGATCCAGTCCCCACACTCTGCCGGTGGTTTTGCCTATCTCCACCTCGCTGACGGCGGCCAGCATTTCAAAAAGAGAAGCGTCGAGACGGTCGATGGTGGCTACCGCTTCTGCCTCGGGGAACATGGGGGGAATGGGGCTGCCGTATTCGGGAATTTCGTGGTGGGAAAGGACGATATGTTCAAGCAGCATAACCGTTTCGGGATCTATCGACAGCTCTTTTCCCACAAGGCCTATGTCGATTGCACCGCCGACAATGTGACCGATAAGACCGCCTACGGGGGTGTATTCCGAAGCAAGGCCGGTATCGGCGTAATTTATCTCTTTAAGCTTGTAAAGGTCGTGAACGATAATTCCGGCGTATACAAGCTCCTTCCTCAAAAAGGGATAGACCGAGCAAACGGCCTTTCCGACTCTGAGCATCGAAAGGGTGTGAAAGAGCAGACCGCCCCGCATGGCGTGGTGCATTCTTACCGCCGCCGAGCAGATGAGCAGCTTTTCGCCGCAGTTGTCAAGAAGCTTTGTGACCAGCTTTTTTAAACCCTCGTCGGTAAAATCGTCTACGGTGGCTCTGATTTCGGCAAGCATTTGCTCGGGGGCAAGGTCGGTGGTGGCAACTAAAGTTGACATATCAACCTGATCGGCAGGTGTGGTGTGGCGTATGCGCTCGATTCTCAGCTGACTGGCGTTTTTCCACTTGTCGATCTGACCCTTTACCTTTATTATTTCGCCGGCGTTGTATTCGTTTTCGGATCCCTG
>CAKSDF010000157.1 GCA_934444695.1 uncultured Eubacteriales bacterium
CACCAGCGCCGCAAGCCGTGGCAGGAGCGGAAGCCTCCGCCTTCTTGTTCCAGCCAAAGAGATTAGAAAGAGCCATAATTGTTACCTCCAGAGTGTATTCAGTGGGCTTTTTGCCCCCTGTGCTTACTATTTTACTCAGGATTTTCATGGGCACAAGTACGCACTATTTTATTACTCAGTCACCTTTTTGTGACTTTTGCGTGTTTGCGGGCGATTTCGGGCCAAAAAGAAATTTGAACTTTTTATCGACTTCACGCCTTCTTCTTGATATTTTTCGAGTGTTGCACTATAATATGAATGTAACATTCAAATAGAGGTGCTGTATATGCTGACCAAAGAAGAACTTCCGGCTTGCCCTGTAGCTACTACTGTCCAGATGATCGGCAGCAAGTGGAAACTGCTGATTATGCGAAACCTGCTGGCCCGTCCCTGGCGCTTCAATGAACTGAAAAGGGACTTGGAGGGAATCAGCCAAAAGGTGCTGACCGACAGTCTGCGCTCTATGGAGGCTGACGGAATCATTACCCGTACCGTTTATCCCGAAGTCCCGCCGAGGGTTGAATACGCCCTTTCGGAGCTTGGAGAGTCTATGCGCCCTATTATCAAAGCAATGGAAGTTTGGGGCACGGATTATAAGAAGGGGAACTCTTGACTGTCCGACAAAGTTCTTCGACCTGAAATTAGCATAGTATAGTAATGAGGGGTTTTCGATGCGGAGGAGTACATAAGGCTTATCGCTACTGTGCGACGACAAGCTGAAAAGCATCATTAATAGGTCGTTTCAGGTGTGTTTGGATATGTGCGCTATGGTTAAATACGAAAAAGGCGTTACCGATTTTTTGCGGTCGGCAATGCCTTTACTTTATTTGGACAAATAAAGAACCGATCGATATAAAATCGGTCGGTTGTTGGTTTTAATGGGGTTTTGATTGGCGCATGATTGCTGTTCTTTCAAGGGAAAATGCCCATAGCGATTGAAAAAGCGGAATAATCGTTTTCACGTATAGATTGCGGCTGTATCTGTCAAAGGCTGAATGGGGGACTGTCTCATCCACAGACACCGGCCGTCAGGCAATGCACCGATTCACCATTTACGCAAACGTTTTTACTTGAACAACGTCTTGATAATGCTCAGCAATGATTAGACAATGCCCAGGCAACGATTAAACGATGCTTAAGTAACAATTGGACTATGCTCAAGTAATGCTTAGACAATGATTAGGCAAGGGGTTACGGTGACCGTACCGATAGCTGTGCCGGCAGGAGTGCTGCTGCTGAGAACGCCGGAAAGATCCAGTGTTACAATATCGGAGGGGGCGTTATTAACATCGGTTCCTACGGCAGAATCGAGATTTAAAACATCTTTGCTGAATGTGCCGGTGATGTCGGCATAGTTTTTTTCGGCGGTGTAGGTCAGTTTTGCGTCAACCGCTACATTGGAGTGGTTGGTTACGGTTACGGTGTTGCCGGTTACTGCCCAGCTTGCACCGAATTTGTGGGTATCGGGGTTCCATGCGCCGTCGTTATAGGCAAAATCCATTTCGCCCCATGTAATGGCTACGCTGTAAACGGTTTTGGTCGAATCGCCTGCGTTATAGGTGGCTTTAACATCCTGAGAGGCGCTTTTGTTTGTACCGTCGAGCTTGGATACTTCGGCCAAAGCGGGGACTGCTGCCAGTGAAAGCACCATGGCCAGTGTAAGAACAATAGCAAAGATTTTTTTCATAAGAATACATCCTTTCAGTATGATTACTGTCTATATCAACCCTGCGGCTTTACTGCTTCGCCTTTGCCGGAACAGGGCTTTAGGGTCAATTTAATGAATTGATCTTTTGCCGCCGTATTATTTTGCTGTTTTGGTATTTTATATTGTTGAATTATCACTTTGTCACCGTGACGGTCACGGGAATTTCCTGATAATGTTGCTCAGTGCAATAGGCAGGGTAAACAGCAGCAGCTTTTTTACAAGCGGGCCGTTCAGCATATCGATTTTTTCGTTTTTTGCATTCATTTATGCTTTCTCCTGATATATGATTGAATTTTTTTTGATAGATGATTGCAGCTTTCTTATATACTGTGCTGATAAATTCATTTTTTTCGACTATTTTTCCAATCAATCTGACGGCGGGAAATATATGATGAAAATTGTTGTTTCTGTGACGCTAATCAGGGTCGGTATTGATTGAAAATATGCAATTATATGTTGACTTTTATGCTTAAATTTAGTTTAATTAACGATAAGAATTTATGATAAACTGGTGTAATGTGTATGAAGGGCAAAGTCATTGTTATAGAAGGTCTCGACGGAAGCGGCAAGGGCACTCAGACTCCGCTTTTATGCGACTTTTTAAGCAGCATCGGAAAAAAGGTCAGAAAGCTTTCTTTTCCTTGCTATGAAAGCAGGTCGAGCGAACTTGTCAAAATGTATCTCGGCGGGGAGCTTGGGCAAAACGCCGATGACGTGGGAGCGTATGCAGCCTCCTCCTTTTACGCCGTCGACCGATATGCTTCCTTTGTTTCCGATTGGAAAGAGGATTATCTTTCGGGAACGGTATTTGTGGCCGATCGATATGCCACTTCCAATATCATTTATCAGATGTCGAAGCTTGAATCTGCCGAACAAAGAGATGAATTCATCGAGTGGTCGGAGGATTACGAGTATGTAAAGCTGGGCATTCCGAGACCCGATATTGTGATATATCTTGATATGCCTGTTGACATTTCTCAAAAGCTTATGTCGGGAAGATACGACGGAGACGAAACCAAAAAGGATATTCACGAAAAAAATACCGCCTTTCTCGAGAATTGCCGAAACGCCGCTATGTATGCCGCAAAAAAATGCGGCTGGCATATCATAAAATGCTCAAAAGACAATAAGCCTCTTTCGGTGGAGGAAATACACCGACAAATCATTGAAATTATTAAGGAGATGGTATTGTGATATATCTGTTTCTTGCAGACGGCTTTGAAGAGGTCGAGGCCGTAACCACAATCGATTATTTAAGAAGAGCGGGCATTAATGTTACCACCGTCGGCATCGGCGGAAAGAACATCCGCGGAACCCACGACATCACCGTCTGCGCCGACATTGAGGAGCAGCAGGTCAAATTCAACGACGAGCTTATGGGCATAATTTTGCCCGGCGGAATTCCCGGAACACCTAATCTCGAACAATCGGAAACGGTGCAGAACGCCATTGATTTCTGCGTTGCAAACAATCGTCTTGTGGCGGCAATCTGCGCTGCTCCGAGAATTTTAGGACATAAAAACCTGCTTTACGGTCTGGACGCCACCTGCTATCCCGGCGTTGAGGGAGAGTGCTACGGCGCCAACATCAGAAAGCAGCGTCCGGTGTGCTGCGCCAAAAACTTTATCACCGGAATGAGCGCAGGCTGCGCTACCCAGTTTGCAGCCAAGATAATCGAATACTTCAAGGGTGAGGCTGTGGCGCAAAACGTTCTGGCCGATGTTGTATGGAAGATCTGAACGCCGGGCAAAAGCAAAAACTCAGAACGCTTTTTAAGCAAAAAAGAAGGGAACTCTCGGATGCCGAAAAGCAAAGAAGAGACAGAAAAATTTTTTGCTTTTTTGAAAATTGCAAGGTCTTTAAAAATGCCAAAGTCCTGCTTGTATATTGTTCCACGCCCTTTGAACCCGACACACGGGAGATAATCGAGCTTTCGTTAAAGCTCAAAAAACAGGTGGCCCTTCCCCGCGCCAAAGAAAAGGGAAAGATGGACTTTGTTTTTATAAAATCTCTTTCGGATTTAAAGGAAGGACGGTATGGAATTTCAGAACCCGCTGACGAGCTTTGCAAAATCTTTTTAAACGGCGAAGCAAAGTCGGAAAGAAGCGGTTCGGAAAAAGACGACGGGGAAGAAAGCAATGTTTTGTGTGTAGTCCCTGGACTGTGTTTTGACAAAAGCGGTAACCGCATCGGTTACGGCGGCGGATACTACGATAGGTTTTTAAAGGACTTTTGCGGAAAAACAATGGGAATTTGCTACGACGAATGCTTTTTAGAAAACATCCCAAGGGATGGGCACGACATTTCGGTCGACCTTATTCTGACCGAAACAGGACTTAAAAAAGCCGATGGGAGATAAAAAATATGGACGAAAATAAAAATAATAACGGCGCTTTTGACGATTTTTCCATTGAGGATATTCTCAACAGCATCAACGAAAAGGCCGATCAAAAGGTCACGGAGCACTTAAACGACATTAAAACGCCCGATAGCGGTGCAGCAA
>CAKSDF010000158.1 GCA_934444695.1 uncultured Eubacteriales bacterium
GGCGGGGGAACCGCAGCTTTCAAGAATTTGCGAAAGGGTCTCGGATGGGGGAACGGTGGTGCTTTCGGCTCGTTTAATTTCCTTCTCCTTTTGCGCCTTTTTCTCGAGAAAACGTTCATAACGCTCCTCTGAAATCATTCCGATCTCGTAGGCGGCCGGCATCAGGCGCTGCTCGGCGTTATCCTGCCTGAGCACAAGACGGTATTCCGACCGGGAGGTCATCATGCGGTAGGGATCGGAACAGCCCTTGGTCACCAGATCGTCGATAAGTGTGCCGATGTAGCTTTCCGAGCGCTTAGTTATGAATGGCGGTTTTCCCTGTACCTTTTTTGCGGCGTTTATTCCGGCAATAAGCCCCTGGGCCGCCGCCTCCTCGTATCCGGAAGAACCGTTGAATTGCCCTGCACCGTAAAGCCCGTCAAATCCCTTTATCTCAAGGGTGGGTTTCAAATAAAGGGGGTCGATACAGTCGTATTCAATGGCGTATGCGGGGCGCATTATAACGACGTTTTCAAGCCCTTCGATGGTGCGGTACATTTCGACCTGCACATCCTCGGGAAGAGAAGTGGAAAGGCCCTGAAGGTACATCTCCTCAGTGTTCATCCCGCAAGGCTCGATGAAGGTCTGATGACGGAGCTTGTCGGGAAAGCGGACAATCTTGTCCTCGATGCTGGGACAATATCTCGGACCTACGCCCTCGATTTTATGGCCGTACATAGCCGAACGATGGAGGTTTTTAAGTATGACCTCCTTGGTACGGTCGTTTGTGTAGGCAATGTAGCAGGATGCTTTGTTTTTAAGACTGTCTTTATCGGTATCAAAGGAAAAGGGTACGATATCGCTGTCTCCGTCCTGCCGTTCCAGCTTTGAAAAATCTATGGTTCTGCGGTGGACGCGGGCGGGAGTACCGGTTTTGAAACGGCGCAGGGGTATGCCCATACTTTTAAGGCATTTAGCAAGCTCGGTTGCGGGGAACATTCCGTCGGGACCGCTTTCATAGTCCACATCGCCGACAAATATCTTGCCTCCGAGGAAAGTGCCGGTGGCAAAAATCACGGCTTTGCAGGTGTAAACGGCGTGAAGCTTGGTTTCTATATCCCAGTTATCACCGTTTTTTTCTACCCTTAAAATCTCGGCCTGTTTAACGGTTAAATTAGGCTCAAGTTCAAGGCGGTGTTTCATATATCCGCTGTACGCTCTGCGGTCGATCTGACCTCTCAGCGAATGAACGGCCGGTCCTTTTCCGCGGTTGAGCATTCTGCTTTGTATCATATTTGCATCGGCAGCCTTGCCCATTTCTCCGCCCAAAGCATCTATTTCGCGGACGAGGTGACCCTTTGCCGTTCCTCCGATGGAGGGGTTACAGGGCATATTTCCCACCCAGTCGAGAGAAATGGTGAAAACGGCGGTGCTGCATCCGAGATGGGCGGCGGCAAGAGCCGCTTCAATTCCTGCATGACCTGCTCCGATGACCGCTACATCAAAATTTCCTGCGTTAAAACTCATTGTAATTTCTCCAAAAAAGCAATTTATATATTGATAACTGTATTGATAACATTTTTTGATTAAAAGGTCTTTTGCGCTGCGCTTATTAGGAATTTTTCCGTTTGTTTTGCGCAACACATTTTATTATACCACTTTTTTCGTGTTTGTCACTTGTTTTTTTCGATTTTTATGCGGCGGTGTTTTATGACGGCTTTTATGTAACCGCTCAAAGTCAAAAAACATAGTATAAATAAAAAGAATTGAGGGTGATACTGTGTTTAAGCTTAAAAAGGGACAAAAAATTTTTCTCGTGGGCATAGGCGGGGCGGGAATGACCGCTTTGGCATATTTTTTGAGGGGCGCGGGATATGAGGTCGAAGGCTCGGACATTCTTGTGGGTCAAAACGTTGAAAAACTTGAAAGGGATGGCTTTAAGGTTTATAAGGGCCATTTTGCTGACAACATAAGAAACTCACAGCTTTTGATCTATTCCTCGGCGATAGGCAAGGATAATCCTGAAATATCCGCCGCAAAGGCTTTTGGCATAAAAACATACGAAAGGGGAGAAGCTCTTAAACACATTTCAAAGGAATTTGAACGGCTGACAGCCGTTTCGGGAACCCATGGAAAGACCACCTGCGCAACGCTGATTTTTCACATTTTCCGCACGGCGGGGCTTTTGCCGTCCTCTCTGATCGGCGGGGATTTTGACGGAAGCTCGGGAGGAGCGTTCTGCGCAGCAAAGCATCTTGTTTGCGAGGCCTGCGAATATGCCGAAAACTTCCTTTATTTAAGGCCGCAAACGGCGGTGATTCTCAACATAGATAACGATCATCTCGAATGCTATAAGACCGAAAAACGCCTTAAAAAAGCCTTTGAGAAGTTTTCAAAAAGGAGCAAAAAAACCGTTGTATGGTCGGGAATAAAGGGGATAAAGGTTAAAAATCCCGTCACATTCGGATATAAGGTAAGCGACAAATACCGCGCCGGAAGCATTATTGAAAAGGAAGGATGCTGCTCTTTCAAGCTTTATGTGTCGGGCAGGTTTGTGGAACAATTTAGCCTTAAAATTCCCGGAAAGCACAATGTTTTAAATGCCCTTGCCGCCATTGCGGTGTCGTATGAAGAGGGAATAGATACAGCCGTCATAAAAAAGGCGGTCGAAGGCTTTAAGGGTGCAAAAAGGCGCTTTGAAAAGGTTTATGAAAACGACGACTTTGCCATTTATGACGATTACGCTCATCACCCCGCCGAAATCGAAACGGTCATATCCGCCGCAAGAGCAAAGAAATATCCCTTCGTGACCCTCATTTTTCAGCCTTTTACCTATTCGAGAACAAAGCTTCTTTTAGAGGATTTTAAACGTGTGCTCAAAAAGGCCGACAGCGTGATAGTTTGTCCGATAATGGGCGGCAGAGAAAAAAATATATACGGTGTAAGCTCGCTTGATATTGTGAACGGACTTGATAATGCTGTTTGCGCAAATAATTTTAAGGAGGCGGCGGAAAGGGCGATAAGGTGCACGGGAAAGGGCGGTTGCATTATAACCGTCGGCTGCGGAAATGTTTACGAGGCGGGAAAAATCATTGTGTCGGACAGCGCAAAATCGGAATAGAGGACCGTAAAAAAGTATTTTACCGTTTTAAATCTCATATACTTTAAAAAGATTTTAGAAAAGTAATATGAGGTGAAAATTATGACCGATCAAAACGAAATTATCAAACGTCCCAACAACATAATTCTTGAAAACCGAAAAAAGCTTTCGGTAAGCGGTGTAAAGGATGTGGGCAGCTTTGACGAACACACCGTTGTGGCCTTTACCGATCTCGGGGAACTGACCGTCAAGGGAGAAAAGCTTCATATCGACAAGCTTTCGGTCGAAACGGGGGAGCTTGTTGTCTCGGGCAATGTCAACGGATTTGTCTACACCGACGACAGGGGAAGGAGCGGCGGATTTTTCGGCCGGATACTTAAATGAGTTTAACGGAATTCCCGGTTGTAAAAAATCTCGATCAGACGGTGTGGCTTGCCTTTGCGGTGATTACGGGAGCGGTGTTTTGCCTCGTTTATGAGATCCTCAAGGCGCTCGGCCTTGTCGAGCGTGATGGAGAGGTATTTTTCGCGCAATTCGGGCGATATCTCCTGCTCGTCGCGCAGGAGGGTCAGATAGCCGATAACGGAGGCCAGCGGCGTTTTGAGGTCGTGCGCAAGGTACATAACAAGGTCGTTTTTGCGTGCGGTCTCCTCGCGCAGAAGCGTCTGCGCACGCATGAGTTTTGCCTTCGCGTCGCTCAGCGGCACGGCGATCTCGTTGGGAATGTCGGTCTCGGACGTGTCGCTGAGCATGAACTGCCCGACCGCATTGCCTATTCGGCGGCGCTCGGCGTTCAGGCGAAGCCGCGAAACGACGCCTATAATAATTACACAGAACGCAAAGACCGCAAGCGTGAGCCTGATAACAAGCCCCTTTATGGCGTTCCAGTCCAGCTCAAGGTATTTTGTTGCCGCTGCCGGATCGTAATAGTCTAACATGTAGCCACGGTAAAACCACTCGCGCAGCGTGCCGTTGAGCGTGTTGTCAAAAAAGCTCAGCAGCAGAGCGACGAGCACCGCGCCGCAGATGAATATGCCGATGTAGGTGAGTGCCGTGCGGAGAATGCTTTTATTTTTCGATCTCATATCCCACACCCCACAC
>CAKSDF010000159.1 GCA_934444695.1 uncultured Eubacteriales bacterium
AATCGAAAAATCGCTTTCATTGTTCAAGGGAGAGCTTTCGGTCGGTGCACAGGGTGTAAAAGGTGCGGAGCCACTCGGGTTGCTCGTTCAGCGTTTTTATTTCCGACTCGATTCTTCTTTTCCCCACCCGTCTGTCCAAAATTGCAAACATCCGCTGTATGGGATCTTCCGAGCACAGGCTTTGCTCAATGGGCGAGTTCCGATACTTTTCAAGAGCCTTGCAAAATTCCTCGTCGGTATATTCTGTTCTTTCTTCTATCGGCACGCTGTCCAGCAATTCGGTAAATCCTGCCCAGTATTCAATCTTTCCGTAATAATCACTGTTCTCTTTAAACCCATTCTCGATAAAATATGTATTTACCGTTTCCCATGAAAACCGCTTGACTACCCTGCCGTCAACATAGATCTCAAACAGGCAGAATCCGTCCATTCCGGGAAGAGAGGTGCAATTATATCTTACCCTGCCCTTTAGATCTTCGGCAAGCATATCCTTTTCAAGGTATTTTCGCATACCGCTCCAGGAGCCCATTTTTTTGCCCATTAAATCACCTCGAATTATATAACAATACGATTGTTTCGGCACTGCTTATATTGCTGAAAAAGAAATTATCAAACAATTGCAAAACGTCCGTTTGTCTTTCCCTTTTTCTGCTTGGTGGGATCATCGGAAAATTTTTGCGGAATTTCAGCCTTTTAAAAGACCGAGATTTTTAAGTCTTTCCCGCAGATTTTCCTCGGTTTCTCCGAGGGTGGAGGCGATGACCGCCACCGATACGTGCTTGCTGTAAAGATCAACAAGCAGCTGATCCTGCTCGCTTGTCAAGGGTCTTTTCTGACCATCGGAAGCGGATTGTTTATTTGACTTTTCGGAATTTTTCCCGCTCGACTTTTCATTTCCGATATTATCCATAACAGCCTCGATATTATCGATTATAAATTGCTGAGCGTCTTGATTATAAACCACAGCAGTGTACCATACACCGTTCATACCGCTTCTGTTTTCGACCGATATGCCCATAGCCTTTCCCTTGTCGGTGGGGCGTTTGACGGTTTTTCCCTCGTCGGTGGTGTGTTCCGTAAGGAGACCGATTTTTATAAGCCACGCCGCAATGTCGCCGTATTTGAGCTTAACGCGGTTTTCTAAATTTGCAATATCGTTTATGCGCTTTGCAATTTCGCTGACCGAGATGGGTCTTTTAGAAAACTCAAACTTGGATATTTCTTCGGCGGAAATATAAAAAGGCTCTTTGCTTGCTTTGCTCTTGCCGATCTCTCCGCTGTGATCTATAATTTTTCTTAAAATATCCGAAACATAAAAAAGACATCTTGAAATGCTTATGTTGTTAATTATATCGGTAGGCGCGGCAGGCGTGTTGTCAACGGGACTTATTCCGTTGGCCAATTTATCGATATAGGTTTTAGCATATTGCATTCTTTCAAGTTCGGTCATAAAGACACCTCGTTTTGATGTTTTGATTGTGTTGCTCTTTTCAGTTTTGCAGCAAATTGATTTTTCAGAAATATTATTCCATAATTCGACTTATTATACCATATTTAGCCTGCAATTTCAATACAAAGTACTTGATTATTTGATTATTGTATGTTTTTTGCAAATGTTTTGATAAACAGTAATCCCGATAGAAACATTTATCGAAAAAGCAAAGCCGCGCTCCCGCTGCATTTTAAAGCAAGAAAAACAAAAAGGCTGCCCCGACCAAGGATACAACACGCATCCCTCAGCGGTCGGCACAGCCTTTATTCAAAATCACGATAGCACAAACACACGCCGTAGATTATTAAACCTATCATAGCTCGTGGTAATAGAGACATATGTTTTGGAAAGAGCCGTCCTTCATACGGAAGCCCTTGGGCACGGTGCCAATCTCGGTAAATCCAAGTCGTTCATACAAATGGCGGGCGTGGATATTATCTTCCACAACGGCATTGAATTGCAAAATTCCAAATCCCAGTGCTTTTGCCTGCTCAAGGCAATCAAGAACCAGCTTTTCACCGATGTGTTTACCCCTACAGCTGCCATCCACCGCATAGCTGGCGTTGGCTATATGCCCGCAGCGGCCCACGTTGTTTGGATGGAGTATGTAAAGGCCGACGATACTGCCGTCGTCCTCTGCCACTCCGCAATAGCTTTGAGCTGCAAAAAAAGCTTTCCCGCTCTGTTCGTCAAGGCAGTCCTCCTGAGGAAAGGCGATGCCCTCTTCAACTACCTCATTCCATATGCGGATCATTTCAGAGATGTCTTTTTCACTGCATTTTCTGATTTCCATATTTGCTTACCTCTTGTATAAATGTTGCTCTTTGATTATATCCTTAAAATCATTCTTTTTCAAGGCGTTTGCTGTTCTAAATCGAAAATTTTCTTGCGAAAACAAACGATATTACAACAATTAAAGAGCTGTCGAAAGGGTCATAGTTCCCACCTAAAGCGTTCTAAATCCACATATCCGTTTTGCTTAAAGGTCACCCCCTCGTTTTCCAAAAGCCGTTTTTGCTCTGCAAACCCCGGCGCAGTCCTGCCCTGGCAGTTAACAACTCTATGGCAGGGAAAATCTCCGTAATATTCGGCCATACTGAGAACCTTTCCCACAAGACGGGAGTTTCTGTCCCGTCCGATAAGCCGTGCGATCTGGCCGTAGGTCGCCACTCTACCGTGAGGTATTTCCTCCACGACCGACAGCACTTCATATATCAGATGCTCGTTTAAAATCTTGCCCACGGTATTTTCCCACACTTTCCCGTCCGTGCTTAGACACTCGGTCACATATATTATACTTCGTGCTTATAATACCACACTTTTCCCGCCTCTTCAATGCAAAAATCCCCATGCCGTTTAAAGCACGGGGATTTATTCTTTACGGCGGTCAACAGACTGATTTTTCAGCCCGTATAGATCGGACTGCTCGCTCTTATTCGCCCTTTTCTTTTACGGCGATCCATATCTCGCACTGATAGTTAGGATCCTGCACATTTTCTGAATGATAGACCTCAAACTCCACATTCTCGGCATATTCATACTGAGAGCTTTGAGGAAAAAACTCTGTAACGATTCTGTGGTAGGTCTCGATAAAGGCGTCCGGCATTTTTCCGATGCTTTTGAAAACGGCATATGTGTTTGCGGGAATGGTGACAATTTCTAAATCATCGTCGACCTTTCTTCCGTCGTATTCAACACCTATTCCGTAAGGAAATTGCTTTGAGTCAAGCTCAGACGAAAAACATATCCCCAAAAGTCCCTTCATAACGGCTTTTTCCGGCATACAATCGATAAGTTTTTTCATTGTTCCGTCCGCGCCGTATTCCTGCCACATAGCGGTTATATCGGGCGTTGCGTTGGCCGACTGGGGCTTACCCACCCTTTTCCTTTTGCAAACGACCTGAAAAGCGTCTCTTTTTTCAATTCTGTAATCCATTTTACTACCTCCTGTTAAGGTTAATTTTAGAGACAGGGGAGTAAATATTTTAACATCGCCACCGCGCTTTGCCTCGCTTGGGGCAATGCCGTGAAACCGCGTAAAGGCACGGGAAAAACTCTCGGGTGAGTCGTATCCGTATTTCAGCGCCGTATCGATGATTTTGACATTTCCTTTGGACAGCTCTTCTCCCGCAAGAGAAAGCCTTCTCATACGGATGTAATCTCCGAGAGACATTCCGCACAAAATTCCGAACACTCTCTGAAAATGAAAGGATGACGAATAGGCCTGTTTTGCCACCTGTTCAAAATCGATTTGCTCGGTAATATGTTCCTCCACATAATCGATTGCCTGCTGAATCCCTTGTATCCAATCCATCGGCTCACTCCCCTTCTGCGATTACAGTTTATCAGATCGCAGGTGCATTTTCTTGACTTAATATGCTACGAGATGTTATGAAGAATTTTATCACATCAATTATTCTTTTTCAACAGTTTGGATATGCGTTGTTTTGATTACTTTCCTCCGGCAAACGGGTATTTTTCTTTTTCCATGGCACATCGTCATCTGATGCCTTAAGCAACAGACGGACGAACACCGTACGGTTTCGCTCGTTCCTTTTCCCGCGCGGCATCGCGTTCATCATCCATAGGCGCCAGCCTTATGGCCGATTTCACGCTTCCCCGCGCAGAAAAATGAACGGCAGAAACTCTTCGACCTTAAAAATAGGAA
>CAKSDF010000160.1 GCA_934444695.1 uncultured Eubacteriales bacterium
CACAAAATCGGTCTCCTTGGCAAAATAGGGAGAAATCTCACGTTCGGGAATTTTTATTCCGCCAAGCTGTCTGTAAAACCAGCCCGATACAAATCCCCAGAAATGATGATTGTATGATGCGGTGGGTCTTACCTCGCTTAAAAACCATTCGGGCAAGGTGGAAACATCTCCTGCCGCGTAATTGGCGTAAGAGGGGAAATCGGGATTTAAGATGACCTTTAATGCAAGGTCGCTGCGGCCGTATTTTGAAAGGGTCTCGTAAAGCACTCGGCCGCCGAGAACGCCGGTATCGAAATGCCAGTCCTTTTGCTCCAAAAGCTCAACAAGCTTGTTAAAAGCGGCAGGTTCTTCGTCCTTTTCAAAACAGCCGTAGTAAAGGCCCATGGCCTGAGTGGTCTGGCAGCTGCCCTTTACGGTATCGCCGTCTATAAGATACTCTCTTATGCTGTTTCTCATATCGGTGGCAAAGGTTTGGGCAAATTTGAGATCGCCCTTTTTGGTCTTGCGGAAAATGACCACCGCTTTTTTGGCAATCTCCATGGCGAGCATACTGTCGGTCACTTCAAGAGGTGCGTCGAAATCATCCTCTTTTGCGCGGTCGGGCGGGCACCAGTCGCCTAGTCCTATGGCGAGAAGTCCTCGTTCGTCCTTGCGGGAATTGAGGTATTCGAGATATTTTGTGATGTAGGGAACGGCATCCTCGGCTGCTGATGTTTCACCCGAGTAGGTCATAATGTAGTAGGGAACGAGGGTCAGTGCCTGATCCCAGGCGGGACCGTTGCCCCAGTCGAATCCCCAGCCGCCCGTGGGAACGATACCGGGAAGGCGGCCGTCCTCCTTTTGAGCAAGGCAAAGGCTGCGCAGCCAGAATTTAAGGCTCTTTTCGGCCTCGTAATTCATCAGCAGCTGTTCGGCCGAAAGGCATATGTCAGCTGTCCATCCGTTTTTCTCCCGCTGAGGGCAATCGGTGGGGAAATAATGAAAGTTTGAAATGTCGGAATGCTCGCAAAGCTCCTCGATTCTGTTTATCTCGGGATTGGAGCATTCAAACGTGCCACGCCGCTTTATATTGGAATGAATGGTGATAAAGGTCAGAAGCTCGGGGGTGGCCTGCTGCTCGGTTATTCCGCTTACAAGCACATATCTGAAGCCGTGGTAGGTGAAGGTGGGGGTATATGTTTCTATTCCGCCGCCCTTGCAGATGTATCGGTCGGTCTGACGGTAGTCCTCGGGCTGAAAATGGGCGGCCTTGTCGCAGAACTGCCCGTCTATAAGAAGCTCGCCGTGGCGGAGTGTGACCTCCTGACCGGCCTCACCGTTGATTTTAAGGCGGCATATTCCGGCGTCGTTTATACCGAAATCGTAAAGGTAGCCCTGCTCGGTTTTTGTTACCGAAACGGGGGAAATGCGGTCGAATTCTCTTATGGGCTCGGCAGTGCAGTATCTTCTCAGCCCTTTGGGTGCCTCGGCTTTTATGGGAGTTTTCCAGTCGCTGTCGTTAAAGCCGGGAAGGGTCCAGCCCTCAATCTCCCGTCTTGCATCGTAAATTTCTCCGCAGCGGTAATCGTCGAAAAGAATGGGCGAATCGGCGGTTTTGAATTTGTCGTCGGCCTCAAATCTCACCTCGTCGGAGGAAAAATGAATGGCAAACTTGGGAGAACTGCGAAACTCGGCCTTGTCGAAGTCCCAGGTCTTTCCGCCGGGATTGTTTATAAGACCGTTGCCTAAAAGTATGCCCACAACATTTTCTCCCGAGCGAATGTAGTCGGTCAGATCGTATTTGTCGTAGTAGACCACATCATCGGGATTGGAAATGTAGGGAGCAAGTCTTCCCTTGGTTATTTTTTCACCGTTTATGTAAAGCTCGTAAAATCCCAGTCCGCAGATGGTTATTTCGGCGCTCTGACGGCGGGAAAGGGTAAATCTTCTGCGGAAAAAGGGTGCGGGAACGTGTTTTTCAAATCGGTTTTTTTCTTTTGATGCACAAATAAAAAGGTTTGAAAGCATTTTTGTCACCTCAAAATCATTTTACTACATTTTCTCCCCAAAAACAACGGTTTATTTTCAAATATCATTTTTGTTTTCCTTTTTAGGAGGGAAGAGTCTTTCGGCAACAAAATCCGCAAGGATTCTGAAAGAGCGCCTGTGTTGCTGCTAAAAGGCAGAGCGTTGCTGCCGAAAGAAGCATCTCTGCTAAAAGACCGAGCATTTCTGCCGTTTATTCTTCTGCTTGTTGTAATCGGGGAGCCGGCCATAGCTGCCGAAGATCGCAGCTGACGAAGGACGGAAAGCGCAAGGACAGGTGCACGGCTTTGGACGCCGAGGCAATCAGCGCAAGCTGATCGGAGGGAGTCTTTGATTTGTCGGCAAGGGCGGCATTAAAACTTAGGTTTGCTTTGTCGGCAGGGCTGCGGGCTGATGCTCCCTCCGGTCTCGGCCGCGCCGAGACTGCCTCGGCGGTATGACCGGGTATACAGCCGTAATTGCACTGCATTGCATTGTGCGGTATGACCGAGCAATAGCCGTAATGGCATTGTATCGCATTGTGCGGTATGATAGGCATACAGTCCAACGGCCTTGCCTTGTTATTGTATGTATAATCAGCCACACGGCAACAACGGCGCTGCGTCGCATTGCAAGGTATTATGTGTGCCGCAGGTTAAATAATTGGTGAGACCGTTAAGAAATACATTTTTTATCCGGCGCAACATTCTCCCCACTTGTAAAAAAATTTTATGTGTGATAAAATAGCGGCGACAGGAGTGATACCGTGGAGCTTACAAATTTAGCCGACATAAAGAAACTGCTTTTGAAAAACGGCATCGTGCTGACAAAGGCGCGGGGTCAGAATTTTATAATAAATCCGGCGGTCTGTCCCCGTATGGCCGAGGAATGCGGAGCGGGGAAGGACGACGGAGTGCTTGAGATAGGGCCCGGGATAGGTGTGCTGACCGCCGAGCTTGCAAAGGTGGCCGGCAAGGTGGTTTCCATCGAGCTTGACAGCGGTCTTGTGCCCATTCTTTCCGAAACGCTAAGCGATTTTGACAATGTTAAGATAATAGAGGGCGATGCTTTAAAGCTTAATTTAAAGGAAATTATCGAACGTGAGTTCCCGGGAAAAAAGGTTTTTGTGTGTGCCAACATTCCCTATAATATTTCTTCAAAGTTAGTTATGAAGCTGCTTGAAAGCGACCTTGACATAGAAGCAGTGACCGTTATGGTGCAAAAGGAGTTTGCCGATCGTATCTGTGCAAAGGTGGGCAGCCGTCAAAGCGGGGCAATAACCGTCGGAGCGGCCTTTTTCGCAAGCTGTACCGAGCTTTTCGGCGTTTCGGCCGGAAGCTTTTTCCCGCCTCCGAAGGTTGACAGCACGGTTATGAAGCTTGTACCCTATAAACAGCCGCCGGTGGAAGTTAAAGATCGCGATTTCTTTATGAAAACGGTAAACGCTGGATTTTGCCAGCGCAGAAAGACCCTTCAGAATTCTCTCGGCTCGGGACTTTCGGTCAGCAAGGCGTCGGTGGAAAAGGCCCTTCTCGAAATGGGCAAAAATCCCCTTGCGAGAATAGAGGAGCTTGATCTTTTTGAGCTTGCAGAGCTTTCAAACAAACTTTTTGAGGAGAAAAAATGAAAAAGAAAAACTTTAAAAGCCGATATCTGCTGCTCGACGAAATAAGAGGCTTTGCGGTAATTTGTATGGTGTTATTCCACGCCTTTTATACCTGCTTTGATGTTTTCGGCCTCGATTTTGCCGGAAAGCTCATAACCTTTTTTTCGCCGGCCGAGCCATTTTTTGCGGCGGGATTTGTATTTATATCGGGTATGTGCGGAATGTTTTCCAAAAACCCGTGGAAACGGACGGTCATTCTTATGGGTGTGGCCTGCGGGCTTTCGGCCGTGACATTTTTCATTACAAAGAACTTTGGATTCAACTGCTTTGTGGTTTTCGGAATAATTCATCTGCTGGCGGTCAGCTGGCTGCTGCTTTCGGCGTTAAAACCGGTGCTTTTGAAGATTGCTCCGCTTTTGGGATTGATCATAAATGTTCTTTTGGCCGCCGTGTTTTTCAATGTCGAACACGGATACATCGGCTTTGTCGGGTTTAAATATGCTCTG
>CAKSDF010000161.1 GCA_934444695.1 uncultured Eubacteriales bacterium
CGTTACAACACTGCAGTTTCCAAACGCAAAATCTCCTATCGCAACGACCGGGCAGCCCTCTATTTCCGAGGGGATCGAAAGCTCGATCGGGTCATCTCCGGCAGGATTATATCCTGTTATGGTGACCTGGTTGTTTTCAACTTTATAGGTAAGGTTTTCAAACTCTCCTGTCGTTTCGGCGGATACTGAAATTCCGGCAAAGGGAACTACCGACAGTATCAGCGAAACTGATAATAAAATCACAAACAGCTTTTTCATTTCCTGCACTCCATTTTATTTTTTTACGAGCTTGTTGCATATAAATTACAGCAACGCCATTATACAACCAAATTAGAAAAATTTCAAGAAGCGCAACTGTTTCTTTATTAGGTTCCTTTTTCTTTTGCCCGAAAACTCCCGTGAGCAGGAGCATTACGGCGATGATTATTACGGTGACGATGAATATTCCGGCCATTCCTTTGGCCATTATGGGAAGTGTGCTTAAAAAGGAATCATAATTAAATTGCATTGTTATTCTCTCCTTTGGCTGCGCTTGTGTCAGTGGTTATTGATTGTGTTATTGATTATAACGTTAAGAATATACGGCGTATACTACCGGGGATTACATATTATTGGTTTGCGCGAGTGTGCAAAAAATGCGGTTGCGCCTGTGCTTGTGCGCTTCTACCCTATCAGATTGAGTATAAGGCCGCCGGCGATGACCGAGGCAATCTGCCCCGATACGTTTACGCCCACCGAATGCATAAGCAGGAAGTTTTGGGGATCTTCTTTAAGCCCCATTTTGTGCACCACCCTTGCGCTCATGGGAAATGCAGATATTCCGGCCGCGCCGATCATGGGGTTTATCTTCTTGTCTTTGGGCAGGAAGATGTTGATAATCTTTGCAAATATGACTCCGCCGGCAGTATCGAAAACAAATGCAAACAGTCCGAGGAAGATTATGAGCAGGGTTTCCTTGGTGAGAAAATACTCGGCCTGCATTTTTGTGGCGATGGTTATTCCGAGGAAGAGGGTGACGAGGTTTGCAAGCACCTTTTGGGCAGTATCGGAAAGAGAATCAAGCACGCCGCATTCTCTGATCAGGTTTCCGAACATTAAAAATCCTATAAGGGCCACGCTTCTCGGAGAGATTATGCCGGTTATCATTGTTATTATGATGGGGAAAAGGATTTTGGTTGTTTTGGAGATCTGACGGGGCTTGTAGGGCATCTTTATGAGCCGCTCGTTTTTGGTGGTCAGCAGCTTTATGACCGGCGGCTGAACAATGGGCACAAGAGCCATATAGGAATATGCCGCCACCATGATGGCTCCGATGTATTTTGAATTGAGATATTGGGCCACGAAAATCGAGGTGGGACCGTCGGCCGCTCCGATTATTCCTATGGATGCGGCATCCTTTATGTCGAATCCAAGCAGCGCCGCAAAAGAAAAGGTCATAAAAATTCCGAACTGGGCTGCAGCGCCGAAAATCATCAGCTTTGGATTTGAAAGCAGCGGTCCGAAATCTATCATAGCACCTATTCCAACAAAAAGCAGCAGCGGGAAAAGCTCGTTGGCGATACCTGCGTTAAAAAGCGTGTCGAGTACGCCTATCTCGCTGACCTTATCGTATATCTGGGTTACCGCTCCCGACATCGGGAGGTTTACAAGTATCGCGCCGAATCCCATTGGAAGCAGCAGCGACGGCTCCATATCCTTTTTGATGGCGAGATATATGAGCACAGCTCCTATCAGCCACATTAGTACCTGCTGCCAGGTGATGTTTGATACGTTTGAAAAAAGCTCCGACATAAAACTCCTCCAATTTTTTAATGAATTCTTTGATAATATGCTTTAATAAATGCCGGGGATTTGTCTGCGGCGCGTGGGGCTTTTAACAGCTGCTTTGCGAAACTTTCGTCCATAAAAACGACAGTTGCATCAACGTTTAAAGCCGTTTCTTTGGTCAGAGGTCATTTCTTTGCGGGTATTAAAAAAAGACCTTTACCGAAGCCGAAAAAAGCTCCGGTAAAAGTCTCACCATTTAAGTTTTAAGCGGGCAAAATGCCGTTCTGACGCCGAAAACACGGAAAATATCTTTCCGCCGATTACTCCCTTTTACTAAAGAAAGAATATGCTGCGATGCCCGAAAACGCCGTTAAAAGATTTTATCGGACGCAGCAAAGGAAAAATCCGATATTTAATTTTCAACCGGATTATAACACACCGTTTTTGAAATTACAATAGTTTTTTCATAAAAAGTCAATTTTTTATTTCGACAATTTTTATGCTTTGCAGATCGTATCCCGTCTCCCCTGCCGCAATCTCCTGGATCTGAAGCATATCGCTCTGAAGCAGTCCGTCGGTTTTGACCGTCACCGTAACGGCCGAATCGTTTATGACGGTTACGCATTTGCTGAATCCCTTTGCAAGAACGAGGGTTTCGATGTTGTTTTCCTTTTCCCTGAAGCTGCTTATTTTGATTATCTGATCGTTGGCGTTTTTGGCCGAATCGCTGTCGGTCTTGACATTCTCGGCGATGGCTTTAAGCTCGTCAAGCTGGGTTTTTCGGCTGTTTTCTCTCTCGGCTTTGGCTGCCGTGAAATAATCATTTTGATCGCTGCTATCGGTGTTTTCCACTGCCGAATCGGAATCCACAAGAACCGCTTCTCCGATGTGCCCGCCGGCATAAACATCGGTAACCGCGCCGCTATTCGGGTTTTTTGAAAACTGCCAATTAAGGTATACCGCCACCGCAAGAATTACCACAAGTGCCGCCAAAAGAATTTGTCTTTTTCCGATTATCAAGCTTTTTTTCATAGTACTGCTTCCTTTCGTTGTTTGAATTAATTGATTGATTGGTTAGTTGGTTGCTTGGTAAGTTGATTGATTTATGGTTTGGTTATTGGTTGATACATTGTATTTATTTAATCCGCCTGGGCAAATCGCATTGCCGCAAGCGCGGGATTATTTATTTGGAATGTTTGTTTTGAGAATGCTAATTTGCAAAAGGCGGCAGATCTTCGCTCGAACAAGCAGTCGGTGCTTTGCAAAGCGTAGATATAAAACCTCATATCAATTGATCGGTGCTCTGCCAAACACAGGCATAAAGCTGCATACGCTCCTTGAAAATTCAGATAATCCTTAAACAGATATTCCTTATGCCTTTGGACTGACGCACACCTTTGACTCGCTTATGTCCAGCGCAACCGTCACCGCTCTTTTGACCGTCGCCGCAACCGATGGATTCCCGCCTCCCTCGCACACTACCACCACTCCCCTGACCTTTGGCGCCTTTTCGGTTACAAGAAGGGCCTGCTCGCCGTTTTCGGTGTCTATAATTATATATCCGTTTTCGCCGCTTTTTTTGCTGCCCTCGGCATATTCGTCGGTTTTGGAGGTGAGAGATTTGTCATCGGTGCTTTTTTCCTCCTTGGCATAAATGTACTCGGTTCCCTGGTCGAAGGTTATCATAACCTTGCATTTTCCCGCACCGCTTATTTTACAAACCGTGTCCTCGATTTTATCTTCGAGCTGCTTTTCATAATCGCAAAGACTTTGCTGCTCTTTTTGATCGGATTTTTTTTTCTGACTGCCCGACGGGAAAAGACTTGACAAAAATATCAGTCCTATGCCGATAAATCCGATTATGATGAGCCATTTGCTCTTGCTTTTCAAAAACTCGGCTTTGCCTTTATCAAGCATCTTCATTTTGTCACCTCCGCCGTGTATCCCGTTGATGTTTTAATGTTCTCTGAAATAATTCTCATTGCCGTTTCATCGCAGCTCGATACGACAAGACGGGCATATCCGTCCTTTTCAAAAGAAAGACTGATTATTTTTGCGCCTGCATTTTCGGCGATGATTTGTATTTCCTTTACCGCCGTTTGCTCTCTTACGGCGCGGGTGCGCTGCTCCACAAAGCTGTCAAGCTGGGTATTTATGCTGCATTCGCCGGAAAAATCGGGATAATCGGGCTGCTTAAGATCTGAAAAATTCACATTAAGTATCGGCAGCGCAACGCAGGCGCAAAGAAAAAGCGAAAGGGTGAATTTTGCCGTTTTTGACACTCCGCCGTTTTTAAGAAAAAGACTTATTAC
>CAKSDF010000162.1 GCA_934444695.1 uncultured Eubacteriales bacterium
CTTTGGTGGATAGGATGGTTTATATACATTCCCATTCACGAGCTGCTGCGCCCCTTTTGTGAGCATTTTTTCGTCCGTTTAAGCCATCCCTTCTTTATGCCAAAAATTGAGCTTTACGGCCGTATTCCAAAGACTGAACAGACCCTTGTTGCCGTACCCTGCCTCCTGCCTTCCCCAAGCGGTGCAAAAAAGCTTTGCGAGCATATGGAGGAGCTATTTTCGGCCAACGAAAACGGGCACATCGGCTTTTGCATTCTGGCCGATTTAAAGGAGGCTGCGGGAGAAAAAATGCCCGATGACGACGCAAGAATAAAGGCGCTCAAAAGAGAGGTGGAAAAACTCAATCAAAAGCACGGCGGCAGATTCTTTTTGATAATAAGAAAACGTGTGCTTTTAAAAACGCAGAACGCCTATGCCGGATGGGAACGAAAGCGGGGCGCCGTAACCGAGCTTATACGCTTTATAAAAACCGGGCAGTCTCATTTTATCGAGCTTTTGGGAGACCGAAAATTTTTACGGGAATGCAAAAACCTGCTTGTGCTCGACAGCGACACAAGGCTCAGCTTCTGCGCAGCGTCCGATCTCGTTTCGGCAGCGGCTCATCCGCTGAACAAGCCGGTGGTATGCAAAGACAAAAAAATCGTAACGGCGGGATACGGCATCATCGCTCCCATCGTTTCGACCGAAAGCGCCGCTGCCTGCAAAAACCTTTTCACAAGGATAATGTGCGGCCGAGGGGGCATAAACGCATATAATTCTCCCTGCGCCAACGCCTATCAGGATATGTTTGCGGTGACGGTTTTTTCGGGCAAGGGACTTATAAATGTCGATGCATTTTACGAGTGTTTAAACTCCTCCCTTCCCACCGAGCGCATACTCAGTCACGATATTTTAGAAGGATCATATCTTCGCTGCGGTCTTTGCACCGATGTTGAGCTGCTTGACGGCTGTCCCTCAAGTATGGCAGGCTTCAACAGCCGCCAAAACCGCTGGATAAGGGGCGATTTTCAAAACCTTTTGTGGCTGCTGCCATTTATAACGGTGGGCGGCGAGAGAGAAAAAAACAACATCTTCTTTCTTAATAAAATCTTTCTGTCCGACAATATAACAAGGGCGCTCAATCCCTTCACCTGCCTTGCAACAATTGTTCTGTCGGCCTTTGTTTCCCTGCCCTATATGTATTTTGCCTTGGGCATTTTAGGTGTTATTTCAAAGGAGCTTTTTGAATTTCTAAAGGCGCTTGTAACAGGCAGCTTTTCCTCGCTTTCGCAAAAATATCACTGCCGCGTGCTGACAAAGACCTCCCACCTTCTTTTAAAATCCTTCTTCGGCATAACCACCCTGGTGACCTCAGCGGCGGTATCGGTATCGGGGGCAGTATCGGGACTGTACCGCCAGCTCTTTTCAAAAAAACGGCTGCTCGAATGGACCACGGCGGCCGAGGCCGAGAGAAATTCCAAAACATCCCTTTCTTCCTGCATTACGCAAAACATCATCTCGATAATCGCGGGGCTTTTTATGATGGCATTTTTGCCCCCTTTGAATAAAATCGTGGGCGGTATTTTTGTGCTGTGTCCCTTTGTCGTTTACGCATTCGGCAAAACGGGCGTCCCCGCAAAATACCTTCCAAGCCCTCAAACGACCGAACGTGTGACAGAATATATCGCCGCCATGTGGAAATATTTCGAGCAGCACTGCATCGGGCAAAACAACTACCTCCCGCCCGACAACATTCAGAAAACTCCCGTTTTTTGCATTGCCGACCGCACCTCCCCCACAAATATCGGATTTATGATGCTGTCATCCCTTGCAGCCTGCGATTTGAACATCATAAGCAGAGAGGATATGATAGTCCTTCTTTCAAACACCCTTTCGTCGGTGGAAAAACTTGAAAAGTATAAAGGCAATCTGCTCAACTGGTATAACATCAAAACCCTTGAGCCCCTTTATCCGAAATACTGTTCGTCGGTGGATTCGGGGAATTTCGTTGCCTGCCTTTTTGCGCTTAAAAACGGGCTTTGCGAATATGAAGGAACAGAGCAGCTTGTTTCCCGCATAGAAAGCATCATAAAATTCACCGATCTTGGCGTGTTCTACGATTCAAAAAGGCACCTTTTCCACATCGGCATAGACATCGAAACCGGGAAGCGTTCATCCTCATATTACGACCTGCTTATGAGCGAATCGCGGCTTTTAAGCTACTTTGCCGTAACCAGCGGGCAGGTGGAGAAAAAGCACTGGGGCTTTCTTTCGAGAACTCTCGGACGGCAAAAGGGCTATTGCGGGCCTCTTTCCTGGAGCGGCACGGCCTTTGAATATTTTATGCCCTCCATCCTTCTGCCCGCATATAAGGACACATTAACCGATGAGGCGCTGAGCTTCTGCATATTCTGCCAGATTCTCGAAGCTTCCCGCCAAAAATCCCCCTTCGGCTGTTCGGAAAGCGGATTTTACGCCTTTGATCAAAACCTCAATTACAGCTATAAGGCTCACGGAACTCCCGCACTAGGTCTTAAAAGAGGGCTTGAAAGGGACTATGTCGTCTCTCCCTATTCCTCCTTTTTGATGCTGCCCTTTATCCCTGAGGAGGCGCTGAAAAACCTCAGACGGCTTGAAGGCATCGGAGCGGTGGGACAGTATGGATTTTACGAGGCTGTGGATTTCACAAAATCCCGTATTGGCAAGCTTCCATTTGCGGTGGTGAGAAGCTTTATGGCACACCACATCGGTATGAGCATATGCGCCGCCGAAAATCTTTTAAAGGACAACATTATGTGCAAAAGATTTATGAGAGGGACAGCCAAAAGAGCCGATATTCTGCTGCACGAAAAAATCCCCGAGGGCAGCGACATCTATAAAAGCGCCGACGGAAAAGACCGCCTGAACATTCCCGAAAAGGCAAGGTATTTCCCCGCCCCCACCGGTCCCGCCTTTAAAAACGGCAGCATTTCTCCCATTTCGCCAAAGGGGCATCTCATCTTTTCCGGGGATCTGTCGCTTTGCGCTTTTGACAGCGGCATTTGCTCCCTCAAATACGGGGACTATGAAATATTCCGTCCGACCATTGACCCACTTTGCGACCCGCAGGGGATTTTTGCGGCAGTATCGGTCAAGGGAAAAGGAACAGACACATGCTTTTCGATAACCGCCGCTCCCGATTATGCAAATTCATCATCGGCCCGCAGAGAAGCCAAAGCCACCGCCGACAGCGTGATTTTCAGCAGCTCGGCAAAAGCGGTATCGGCATCTCTCAACCTTTCTTTAAGCGCAATTTCCCCCGTTTTCTTTGCCGATATAAATGTCAGGAATAACGGATCGATTCCATTAAAGGTAAAGGTTAAGGTGTATTTTGAACCCTGTTTAAATCTTGCGGGAGATTTTCTTTCCCATCCCGCATTCAGCCGGCTTTTTGTTAAATCGCGGTATGACAGCGAGCTTAATGCCGCAATTTTTGAGAGGAATCAGCGGGACGCGGGAAAAAAACTTTCCGTAGCGGCGGGACTTTTAAGCGGAAGGAATTTTAAACACGATTTCAGAAGGGAGCAGGTACTCTCCCGTCCCTACGGAATTTTCTCGCTGCTAAAAGACGGCCAAAGGGGGGATTCTGTTTCCGATAATGTTGACAACGTATCTCCCGCAGCCGATTCTACCGCCAGCCCATCGCAAAACGGCAGCACCTCAAACACTTCATCAACCGACAACTCATCACAGAATACCACCACCTGCAGCAGTGCCTTCAAAACCTCCCCAACCGACGACGGCCTGCCCGACTGCTGCTTTTTTGCCGACCTTGAATTTGACCTGCCACCCTTCTCCAAAAAATCCGAGACCCTTGTCATAACCGCCGCTCCCGATGCTTGCGAAGCAGCAGAGCTTCTCGAAAAAGCAAGGTGGCAAAAAAGTTTTTCCCGCAAAAGGGCTGTTTCCCCCTTAGACAGCTCCCTCGTCGGAATAATCGGACGGCAGATAATTTCCTCTTACAGTCACTTTTATTTCGGCACTCCCCAAAAGCGGTATGAGCAATACGATATGGGCGATCTGTGGGCGCTCGGCATATCGGGCGACCG
>CAKSDF010000163.1 GCA_934444695.1 uncultured Eubacteriales bacterium
TTCCAGCCCTTGTCGAACTCATACCATACCTCTTCGGTATCGTTGGCCCACATATGAACCGGCACTTCAACGTCTATTCCGCCCAGCACATCAACTATCTTTCTAAAGGCTGAAATGGAAACAACGGCGTAGTGGTCAATCGGAAGACCCAAATAATCATTTATGCGCTTCATCATAACATTTATGCGGGACTGCCCTTCCTTGGCCGATTCATAAACGGCGTTTATCTTGCCGCTGTCGATGTCGTTTCCGATGTATGTGTCGCGGGGGATCTGAAGAATATTGGCAGTTTTGTCCTTAATGTTAAAGCAAACCACCATAATAATATCGGTCAAATCTCCCGAAAGATCGGTTCCGGTTATGAGAAAATAGGAAACATCCTCGGTGGGGCTTTGAACAACGTCCTCCATCTGCTGAGATACGTCTTCGTTGTCAGCCGATTTGAGTCCGTTAAACAGAATAGAAAAGGCATTGGGGTATTTAATTGCCGCCGCCGTTACGAGTATACACAGCACCAGCACAACCGACAGCACGGCATTGACAGCTATTCGCTTGCCGTTTCCTTTTTTCTTTTTCCTCGTGCCCTGCTCGGCCAACGGAACACCCTGACGGGCGGCGTTTGCCGAACGGCTTCTCGACGAAGGCTTTGTGTGGCTTCTCGGACGAGAGCTGCTGTATATATCTCTTGAATTTCTGTTATCCGCCATATTTTCACCCATTTTTCTTTTTCAAAAACAATTCGTTAAAAGCCGCTACCGTGTCGGGGTGAACCGGCTTTTTCCTTTTTACCAAATCAATTATGGAAAACTCAAGTGAGAAATCCATTCCGTCAAACAATGACCGCTCCACCGCCGCGCGCATTTTTTCCACGCCGGGGTAATCCCTGTCCTCTCCGATGTAATCGGCAAGGTATATGATTTTTTCGAGCTGACTCATTCCGGCTCTGGCCGTTGTGTGATAGGATATTGCATTGATAATATCCTCATCGTCAATACCAAGTATGTATTTGCAGTATGCCGCACCCGACTTTGCATGCCAAAGCTTTTTGGCACCTTGCGACACTATATCGAGCATTATACCATTATCGGACAAAATTTGCAACTGAAAATTGGGATCAGCTTCCTTCATTATGTCGTGGAGTATTCCGGCGGTGTAGGCTTTTTCTCTGTCGCCGCCGTATTTGTCGCAAAGCTTTACCGCTTCCTTTGCCACGTTGAGCGAATGTACAAACCGCCGACGGCTCATTTTCGGGCGTATTACCTCGATGTATTTTTCTCCGTCCATACATATTCCCCTTTCATTTTTGCTTACCGTAAGGCGGCATTTCGGCCGCTGTGATTAAACCTTTAAAATTGCTTTTTGCCGATTCTAACTTAAATGGCCGCTTGCCAAGTTTAGCCGTACAGTCCGTTTTCGATTATATACCCTTCAACCTTTTCGGGCAGAAGGCCTTTACAGGACTGTTTGTTTTTAAGACGTTTTCTTATTACCGTCGATGAAATATCGATCTTAGGCATTGAAATGACGGTATAATCGGCGCCAAGTCTTGAAAGTTCGTTTTCTATTGTTTCCCTGTCGGCCTCTTCCCTGACCGCCGCATATATTTTGGCCGTTTTAATGATCTTTTCGCTGTCCTTCCATTTGCAGAGACTCATAACCGAGTCCCCGCCAATAAGCAGTCCGAGCTTTTGGCCCTCATATCTTTCTTTCAATACCTCAAGGGTGTTTACCGTGAAGCTAGGTGTGGGAAGAGAAAATTCCACATCGGAAATTTCGACATTATCCATCCCTTCAAAGGCTATTTTGCACATTTCAAGGCGGTGTTTTTCGCCGCAAAGCTTTTTTCCGGCTTTAAAGGGGGAGCAGGCGGCCGGCACCACAAGTACGCTGCCGACGGTTTCTTGCTTAAGCAAGAAGGAAGCCATGGAAATATGACCGAGATGTATGGGATCGAAGCTTCCGCCGAACATTACCCTTTCCATTTTTTTCGCCGCCCTTCAAAAAGCTGTATAAACCAATTTTTTCTTGTTAATAATAAAATCAAAGCAAAGCATATTTGTGCTGCGGATGATGCCGCCCGCATTAATGACCTTCGCCGCATACATCGGCATTTCACCGAACGTGTTCATCGGACAATCCTTCGGCCGCGCTTATCTGGCAATTCTTCATCTGTGCTCATTGGAACATTCTTCGTCTGCACACATCAGCAATCCTTCGGCCGCACTCATCGAACAATCCTTCAGCCGCGCGCCAACGATTCTTATATATCCGTTTCCACAGGGTTGACAGCCCGTTCGTCCGCCGACGGCTTATCCTTGGTTCAGCCGTCCGTCTGCGCCGACATTGGCTGCTTGTCCTCGGTGTGGCCGTCCGTCCGCGCCGACGTTGACTGCTTGTCCTCAAGTTCAGCCGTCTGCCCGCGCTGCCGGCACTGCATTTGCACAAATTGCCACGTCCATTAAACCGCTTCAAGCCGCTAAACCGCAGCATTTCACTGCATTTTTGACCGTCCGAAAAAATCCAAAGGAGAAAATTTATGATAAGAGGGGTAAATCATCAGACAATCGAAATAAAAGAGACCGGCAATCCGTTTTTCGAGCGGGCCATACTTTTTGTCACAAAAGAGGGTTCCGACCTTTCCGAGCAAAAGCTAAAATCGGAATGGGACGGATTTATCAGATTTTCCGACCGTCCGCCCGTTTCCCGCTTAAAATCGGAGGAAAGAAGAAAGAAAAACAAAAAATACCGCCGCATAAAAAGCATCGTCACCGCCATTTTTTGGACGGGCGTAGGCATAGTTCTTTCAATTTTATTTCGCTGTGTTTTTTAAAGCAATCGCGATCGGACGCCCTACGGTTTTACTCATTTTTTCCCCAGCGGGCGCCGACACAATTCTTCTATTTCGTTTTACCGTGTTTTTTAAAGCAGTCAGCGGTCAAACGCCATACGGTTTCGACCATTCTTTTTTTCGAACAATTTCCGGTCCGGTTCTTTCTATTTCGTTTCACTGTGTTTTTTAACTCTTTTTTGAGTCATCTTTTTTCCGTTTTCATCCTGTTCCGATACCGTTACTTCGGTATCGGTTTTTTCTTTTTTCTCGCCCTTTTGAGCCCTTTTTGCGGCCAGGGCACTAAGCCCCGCGCTTAAAAGACCGGAAAGGATTCCCGATGCGCCCGATCCGCTTTCTTCGCCGCCCTCGGGCACTCCGACAATGCTGATTCTACCTTCTTCCTTTACGATAAAGGCAACCGGCGTTACCGACACCTTGGCTCCTGCGCCCGCTCCGCCGTTTGCCGAGCGTTTTTCGGCATTAAGAAAATCTCCCGATCCTCCTGCAAATCCCGCCGAAATCTTGGAAACAGGTATGACCGCGCTGTCGTCCAAATATATGGTGTCCCCCGCTACCGAGCTTGCCGAGGCAAGCTGTTTAACCTTGTCGGTGGTAACATCGATAAGGCGGGAAAGATTTTCGGCGGCAGAGGATTTACCCGAAAAAACTTTTTTCTGCTGTTCCATATGAGCACGCTCCTTTTAAGGTTGGTTTGCGTTTTGTTTTAAAGTCTAATATACAACATTCGTCAAATTTAACCGGCCGTCAACAAACTGAATTTATCATTTAATTTCAGCCGCAATTATTTTTTTCCGTAAGCCACAGCAAGTCTGAAAACGGCGGTCACCGCCCAGAAGGGTCTAAGTCCTATCTCGATGTCGAAATCAAACCGTGCCTTTTCGCTTTCAAAGTCGCAGTTTATGCTGACATCCTCCGCATTCTTTTTGATGTTCATTTTGCTTTGCAAAAAGGCGGTTAGAGGATAGGCAGCGGCGCAGATCCCGCCGTATGTGACGGCCACCTCGGCAGGATCGGTTCCTCCGGCAGTATAATGAATTTTAAGCTTTCTGACCCTGCATTTTCCGAAAAGCCTAAACATTTCCTTTATGGCGGCAAAACTCAGCTTTATAATATCGGCTGGGGAAAGCTTTTTGCTCTTTTTCTTGGATTTTTTGGCCTTTATCTTTTTGTCTTTTTTTTCGGCGGATTTTTCCTTGTTCTTATTTTT
>CAKSDF010000164.1 GCA_934444695.1 uncultured Eubacteriales bacterium
GACCATGGCGCAGATCGCCGACATCATCAAATACGAAGGGGACAATTCCACCTTCGTCTGGAAGCACCCGTGCGAGGACTTCAACAGCCTGACGCAGCTGATCGTTCACGAGAGCCAAGAGGCGATATTTTTCATGAACGGGCAGGCGCTCGATCTGTTCGGGCCGGGCCGGTACACGCTGGAAACGCAGAACATCCCCAAGATCGGCAAGCTGCTCAACCGGACGACCGGGGACAGGACGCCGTTCCATTGCGAGGTCTATTTCATCAACAAGACCGAACAAATGGCAATCCGCTGGGGGACGGACAGTAAGGTTCAATATGTGGAACCAACCTACGGATTTCCTCTTGCAATCGGAGCTAACGGCGAAATGTCCCTTTGTGTGGACGATTCTCGTAAGCTACTGGTTAAATTAGTCGGCACAGAACGGGTGCTGGATCGTCAGCAGCTAACAACCTATTTCCGCAGTATCCTGATGACAAAGGTGAAAACCTATATGGCACAGGAAATGCGGACGAAAGCCATCAATATTTTTGAGATTGACGAAAGCTTGGAAAGCTTTTCGGCAGATATTCAGCAGCGGCTGATTCCTGATTTTCTGGATTACGGCGTGCAGCTCAAGCGCTTCTATGTCACGACGGTGGTTAAGCCGGACGGCGATCCGCAGTATGAAAAGTTTAAAGAGCTGCATTTCCGTCAGTATGCCGATATAGCGGAGGCCAAACTGAAGCAGCAAACCGATGTAATCCACGCACAGACCGAAGCCCGGAAGGTTGTCATTGATTCACAGGCACAGGCAACCAAGCGCATGCAAGAGGGTTATACCTATCAGCAGGAGCGTGGATTTGATGTGGCGCAGGATGCCGCTAAAAATGAAGGCGCAGGCCAGTTTTCCAATATGGGCATCGGACTGGGAATGATGGCTGGCGTTGGTGGCACGGTCGGCGGCATGGTAGGCGGAGCCGTGTCTGACGCATTCGCCGGGATGACAACACGGCCGCAAGCGACGGCAAACCGCTTTTGCGACCAATGCGGAGCGGAGTTGACGCCGGGCGCAGCATTCTGCGATGAGTGCGGTGCGCCGCAGGCGGCTCCTGACACCTGCGCAAAATGTGGTTTTAAGTTCATCAAGCCCGGCAAGTTCTGCCCCCAATGCGGCGCAAAGAGGGAGGGTTGATGATGAAAAACAACAGCTCAAAGGGCTATGTCATTCTTGCTATCCTGTTTGTCTTGGTCAGCGTCATTGCGTTTGCTGTTCCCTCAGCAAAAACAGCAGCATTTTGGATTTCTTACGCTTTTACCGTAATCGCTTTTGCTGCCCAGATCATCATTTGGAAAGCAGCTCTTGGCCGCACCGAATCCTTGAAAAGTAAGTTTCTCGGTTTGCCGGTCGTTCATATTGGCGTTGGTTATCTTGTGGTTCAGATCATTGCATTCGCTGTATTTCTGTTTATCCCCGCACTTCCGATTTGGAGTGCAGTCGTTACCTGTGTGGTGATTGCAGGCATATCCGCTGCTTGTATGATTGCCTCGGATGTTGGGCGCAGCGAGATTGAGCGAATATCTGCAAAGGTGCGGGAAAAGACTTTCTATATCAAGCAACTACAAGTAGATGTCGAACTACTGGCCGACGCTGAAACAGATACCGCAACAAAATCAGCGCTAACGCAGTTAGCAGAGAAAATCCGCTATTCCGATCCTATGAGTGACGAGCGGTTGGCGGACATTGAAGAGCGGATTGCTGCAAAAATCGCTGAACTGAAATCCTCTGAGGATAAAACAAAAATTATTAACGAGCTCAATTCGCTTTTGGATGAGCGAAATAGAAAAACGAGAATTTTGAAATAAGGGGTTGATATTTATGAGCGTAGAAAAGATTGATAAGCTTTATGAAGAAGCAAGGCAAAAAGCAAGTAACAACAAAGAAGGGCAGGCGTATATTCACCCCAGTGATTTCGACTTTGCGAATACAAGCGATGCGACACGCACTTGTTTGGAATTGCTGAAGGCAGACTCGAGGTTTAAGAAAGCAGAGATGATTGGAAGAGATTTATTAGATGTGACACTTTGCTAAAAGGGAGGAATAGAAAGAAATGAAACAGTTGACTTGTGAAATGTGTGGAGGAACCGACCTTATTAAGCAGGATGGCGTATTTGTGTGCCAAAACTGTGGCATGAAGTACTCGGTTGAAGAAGCCAAGAGGATGATGATTGAAGGCACGGTTGATGTTCAAGGTACTGTTAAGGTCGACAACTCGGCTTTTGTACAAAAATATCTTGCAAATGCCAGACGCGCTAAACAAAAAGAGGACTGGGCAGAAACCGAAAAATACTACAACATGGTTGAGCAAAACGATCCGACTACTATTGAAGCAATTTTTTACAGTACATTTGCACGGGTAAAATCAGCCTTATTAGAAGCAGAAACCAGCGATAAGAGACAAAGCATTTTTAATGTATTAATAAAAAGTGTATCTATAATAGATGATAACTATGACAGCGCAAGCGAAGAACACCAAAAGTTATTATTCGAAATAATGGATGATATTAAAGGGTTGAAAGAGGGTAATATTGTCCCGACTACACATCTGCAGGAATATGTGACAAAAAATGGTTATGGCAATATTGTAGATCGCAACCAGATTGTTGAGAATGATTCGTTGCGTGTTACTTATAATATGATTGATAGTGTTTTTGAGGCTTATATGGATTCATTAGCCAACATTATTGTAGAGTATTCTCCAGAAATAATTAAAAAGCTTTTTATGGAAAATGCTCACGAATTATCCACAAGCTCGCCACTTCATGACAAGATAGCTCCATATATTGATGGTTATAAAACACCGGAAGATATTGCCATTGAGATCGCAAAGCTGGTAAAAGTAGACCAACAGGTTACGCTGGGCGATTTAACTGAACAAATAGATGAATTAGCAAAAAAAATCTGTCCGTTTTACATGTGGGATTATGAGGGAAAGGGAAAACCATCATTATATATTTCCTTAAGACTGATGGTAAATACTAAGCTATATGAATTGCATCCTGATTTAATAGTCAAAAAAAGCGGCTGCTATGTTGCTACTGCCGTGTATGGTTCCTACGATTGTCCACAGGTGTGGACACTCCGCCGCTTCCGTGACTATACGCTTGCCGCAACTTGGTACGGCAGAGCGTTTATCCGTACTTACTACGCTATCAGCCCCACGCTTGTTAAGTGTTTCGGGCATACCGAGTGGTTCAAAAAAATGTGGAAGGGCAAGCTCGACCGCATGGTGGCAAATCTGAAAGCCGATGGCGTTGAAGATACACCTTACGAAGATAAAAATTGGTGAGGAGTGAGAAAGATGAAACAATATAATATTCATACGCTAACAATGGAACAGTTAAGGGAGATGATTCGTTCGGGAGATGATTCAAAAAAGAATCAAATTCGAATCAAGTGCGATGGGACTATTTTTCTTTCTGATATTGTTGGCCTTGATCATTTAACTGAAATTGCCGGACGGTTTGAAATATTTCAGCCCAATAACGGTTGTGTTGGAGAAAATGCTGCAAAAAACGACAAATATATCAAGCGGTTATTTCTCACAATTAAGGATTGGATAGTTCACCCTCGTTCATTTATTGACGTCTGGGTTAACCTGTAACAATAAATTAAGATTATAAGAATCTAGTGGCGTGCTTCCATATTTTCCTGAGGGAGTACGATTTCTCTGCTAAGCAAACAGCCCGGACATTTATTTGTCCGGGCTGTTTATATCTCGAAACCGCAGTGCCATTATTTAATTATATTGCTTTTAAAGCCTCACACACTCCCGTCCCGCCTCAGCTCCTCCAGCAGCCGGGTCATCAGCTTCACCCGGGTAAAGGGGGTCATCAAATACAGGCCGTCGGTATAGGGGGCTACTTCCCGGGCGATTTGGGTAGAAATGCGGATGGCCAGCGCCTCGGCCTCGTCCCGCTCCTTTCCCTCATAC
>CAKSDF010000165.1 GCA_934444695.1 uncultured Eubacteriales bacterium
GCATCGGAGGTGTTGACCTCTTTGTCAAGGTTAACATCGGCAGCCTTGAAAGCTTTGTCGTCAAGCTGTCTCGAGCCGACATACGCCTGAAGTGCCCACAGTGCGTCGGTTGCTTCAACCGTTCCGTTTGCGTCAACATCGCCGTAAACAATATCATCTTCATCGTCGTCATTTGGCCCCACGGCGGTGCGCTTAATATAAATTATGTCGGAATCGCAGCCTCCGCGCTGTTCAACCTCATTAAGGGTCACGCTGACGCCGTTATACATAAGCTGAGCGCCTGTGCCGGTCACCTTCGCGTCGCTGTCGGCAAAGGTTATCTCGTAGGTATCGTTGTAATTAAGTCCCTTAAGACGGATGACCTGGGTCTCGGGAGCGGCGTCGGAACGCTTGAAAACAAGAGCAAAGCCGTCCTGCTCGTCGCTGTCTATGTAACTGTATGCATACCATTCGTTGGCGCTGGCGGTATTTTTGGTCAGCTCATAAACATCGTCGTAGAAGTACTTGCTTATTTCTCTCCATTCCTTTGCGCTGTCTACCACAAGCTGCTTTTGGGCTGCAGTCAGCGATCCCATACTCACCTGACAGGCGATTGACTGGCGATAGGCCGAGCGGAGGATGTATCTGCTTGTATATGAATGATATTCGGCAAAGCCTGTGTTTGCACCCATAAAGGGAAACCATTCGGCAAGGCCGTATGTTCCGATGTGCTTGGCTGCCATATCGTTGTAGTTGTAATCGGTGGGATGGAGGGATACCGCTCTTCTCATTGTTTCAAGGTCGAGACGGTGCCCGCCCGATGCGCAGGAATCGATCATTCTAACGGTATCGATTTTGAGAATACTGTCCCAAAGCGCCAGATGTCCCTGAGCTTCGCCGTTTTCGATCATACCAGCTCGATCGGGGTTTTGCTCATTGTATTGATTCCATATTCTGAGGGTGTGTCCGTTGTTAAAATCTTCCCGATAGATGGACACCCCGGCATCGTTAATAACGGTTGTAATCTTGTTTGTAACCCACTCGAGGGCTTCTTTATTTCCCAAATCAAAAATGTGATAATCGGAAGGTCCTATGGCCGAGTTGGTCTTTTTGTCGTATCCCACAAGCCATTCTTTCTTTACGCCGAACCTTTCAAAGTCGCCTCCCGAAAGGCCAAAAGCGTTTCGCTCCGGCTCAAACCACAGTATCATTCCGCCGGTCATTCCCGCCTGTTCGCAGGCCTCGGTGATCGATCTGAGCTTTGTGGGGAAACGGCCGGTATCCACCGTCCAATTGCCAACATAAATCCAGGTCTTTTCTCTGCCGTCGATATACCATCCGGCGTCTATCCAGAAGTAATCAATGTCTACTCCGGCACTTATATATCCGTTCAGATTGGATTTCATACTGTCCTCGGTAGAATACATAACCTCTCCGGGAAGTCCCGCAATAAATGGATCGAGATTATTTTTCCCGTCCTTTTTGAACATATTGCAGTCGATAAACCAATTTCTCCAAAGGCTTCTTGCACGGTCGGTATCGCGCCCGTCGTAAAGAATAACTGCCGTGAGGGGGGTTCTGGCCGTTTCGCCGGGCTTTAGATAGGAATTGAAGGTTTCCTGTCTGCCCGAGAAGGCGGTCACACCGTTTTCATAGTTGAAATTTGTTATCCACTGTCCCGGCCAGCTGGTCACAACAAATGCGCCCTTATTGCCGTATTCAAAGTTATAGTAAGGGAATCCCACCTCGGTGGAACGGCCGTTGGAGGGCTTAAATTCGGCACTTTTGGTCTTTTCCAGCTCATAGCTTCTGGGGGTAAAGGGCGCGGGGGTTTGTGTGTCGGCCTCGGTGTCGCCGCAGCTGGTGAGTATAATGGGATCATCTCCCTCAAAGGTAAGCTCTGCCGGGCTGACGTCCTTTATAATGGGAGAGTTTCTGCTTACGCTGTTGGTAAAATACACAACCCAGTCAAAGGCGGCATAATCGGGATAAAAGACGGTTTTAAGAGTAAAAACGAGGCCGGTTTTTCCGTGGATAATGGAGATGTCGGTGCCTTTGCTTTTAGTGACCTCGTTGTCGGAAGCGGTTTTTTCCATAACCGTGAAATCCTTGTGAGAAAATCCGGTGTATGTGTCCTCTCCGATGGTTATTTTTGAGGGGAATTTCTCGAGATTTGTTATATATTCCTCGTAGGTTGCCTTGGCTCTTGCCTTTTCGGCATCGGTGGCAACGCCTGCGGTCGTGCCCTTTTTAGGCTCGGCAGTGGGATCATTAAGGTTTTTTATCGACGAGCAGGAGAAGGTCACCGACATATTGGGTATTCCCTTAACCGTCTTTTTGTCGACCGTCATAACGCCGTAGGGAGATGTGTTTGCCTTTATGCTTTCAATGCCTCCGAAAACCATCAGATATTCGCCGTCCGAATAAAGATCGTTAAGCTCAAAGCGATATCCGCCGTCGCTGCCGGCCGACACGCTGCTTTCGCAAAGTATTTCGTTCTGCATCGAACGGGTATAGGAATATGTAAATTTATAAAGGCGCATATTGACCGTATCGGCCGCCTTTTCGGGGTAAACCGTAACGGCCGAAAACTCGTTGTTTAAATTAAGACGCACGCCTAAATTGGTATTAACGTCATAGGATGTATTACCCTCGTCGGTTTCGGCAAAAAGCTTTTGCTCGCTGCCGCCGAAATCGCTCTTATTTAGGAAAAGCCGGGGATTTATAAAATCTCCGTAATCGCCCTGATTTTTTCCGTCGGAATTTTCCACCCTGAGCACGAGCTTTGAGGTGCCTGCGGGAATTTCAGCAGCAAGCTCGGACATCTCGTTAAGGGTCATTTCCTTTGAGCGAATTATTTCCTTTCCGTCGGCAAGCAGGGTAAATATCACCGTTGCCTTAACAAATCCGCCGATGTTTGCAAAATCGTCCACGCCTATGATCGAATGAAAATATGTAGGAGACGGGAACAGACCCGATATGTCGTAAACCGCATCGGCAGGGTCTGCGCTGTTTCCCGCAGCAGGCTTCAGGCTTATTCCCTTGTCAGTTTTAATTGTCTGACCGCCTACCGAAAGCAGGGGGCAATACTTAGACACGCCGGTGTTGTTATAATGCTCCTCGGCACCGGTAACGGTACAGTCGATATCGGCCAGATCATAGTATTTTTGCTTTTTGACCGTTAGTGATGCGCTTTCTCCGCTGTCGGAGGAAAGAACGATGTCGTTTATACCGTCGGGCAGAAAGATGGACGAAACGGTAAGCTCAAATGTCCCGTCTGCCGAAACGGCGGCCGTTCCGCCGGATTTGCCGTTTACGCGGGCGGATATTTTTCCGCCGGCCTTAGCCGTACCGGTTATGGTGATTCCCCCGGTTCCCACAACGGTTCTTTCCTTTTCGGTTACGGGGAAAGTGATTGCGATCTGCTCTTGCTGCTCGTTTGCAGCCACGGTAACTGCAACGGCAGGAAAGGCCGGTGCGCTTACGGCCAAAAGGCCGGACAGCACTGCCGCCACGATTTTTTTACTGATTCTTTTCATTCTCGTATCTCCTAACATTGAGATTAAGTCGGCTAAACTGACATATCAGCATGGCCTTTACACAAGTTCAGTATATCATAGCATATCTCAAAATAACACTGTAATTTTACACAAAAATCAACTATTGAAATATACAAATTAAACAAGGTGCCGTTATACATTGAGGAAAGCCCGCCGTCCTGCCGCTTCTCAAAAATCCCCTCTTTCCGCACAACACATCCCACCGCAGCACGGTTAAAGTCCATTAACCTATCCCCGCAAATAAAATCCCGGGTCACTCTGATGCGCCGCCTGCCGCACAGTAATTTTATAAAATGTTTCACGTGAAACATTTTGGTTTATCAGGGCACGCAAAACGGCATAAAACCGGTCGACACAGCCATTGTCCCTAACATAAAAAACCTTCCCCGCAAAGCATCAGCCCCACGGGGAAGGAATAAG
>CAKSDF010000166.1 GCA_934444695.1 uncultured Eubacteriales bacterium
CTCCCGAGGGGAGCAGGTGAAGGACGGTTTTTCCCTTGTCGTTTATGATGGTGTGACCGGCGTTTGCGCCGCCCTGAAAGCGGACAACAATGTCGGATTTTGCGGCAAACATATCGGTAATTTTACCCTTACCTTCGTCGCCCCAGTTTGCACCAACTATTGCTCGTACCATTTTTTCATCAATCCTTTAAAATTAAAAAATTTTTATAAAAGCCGTTAAGGCAAGATATACAGAATAATTGCATGTGATAGATAAATCAACTTTTCGCTTAAACACTCAGTTCAGAAGTCTCCCCGAGCACATCCCTGTTCGGCGCGAGAATACTTTCCCGCACAAATTCCACATACTCGGCCGTTTGAATGGGCGCGATACCCACATATTTTTTAGGATCGAGGCTTTCTTTAAGCTTCTGCTCATCAAGGCAAAATGTCGGGTCGTTAAGTATGCGGGACAGAAGATCGTTTTCCTTGCCGTAAACCTTGACCTGCTCCCCTGCCTGCATGGAATAGACCCTGATCTTTTCGTGAAGATCCTGCCTGTCCCCTCCCGCAAGCACGGCGTCCATAAGAATATTTTCGGTAGCCATAAAGGGAAGCTCGGCGGTAATGTGCTTTTCGATCATCTTGTCGTAAACCACAAGTCCGTCGGAAATGTTGAGATAAATATTTAAAATCGCGTCGGTTGCGAGAAAAGCCTCGGGAACGCTGATGCGTTTGTTGGCCGAATCATCCAGCGTGCGCTCAAGCCATTGCTCGGAAGCGGTCATCATAGGATTCATTGTGTCGGCGATGACATATCTTGCAAGGGAAGCCATACGCTCGCTGCGCATAGGATTGCGCTTATAAGCCATGGCCGATGAGCCGATCTGACCCTTGGCGAAAGGCTCCTCGATTTCCTTAAGGCTCTGGAGAAGGCGTATGTCGTTGCTGAATTTATGAGCCGATTGGGCGATTCCCGAAAGAAGGAAAAGCATCTGGCTGTCCAGCTTTCGCGTGTATGTCTGTCCCGATACGGCGAAAATGTCGGTGTACCCCATTTTTTCGGCAATGAGCTTGTCAAGCTTCTTGACCTTTTCTACATCTCCAGAAAAAAGCTCCAAAAAGCTCGCCTGGGTGCCGGTGGTTCCCTTGCAGCCCAGCAGTTTTTTCTTTTCAAGCTGAGCATCGATGCATTCAAGATCCATAACAAGATCCTGTATCCAAAGGGTGGCTCTTTTGCCGACGGTGGTCAGCTGAGCCGGTTGAAAATGGGTAAATCCGAGGGTGGGAAGCTCCTTATATTTTTCGGCGAAATTGCAGAGGGAATTAATGACGTTAATAAGCTTTTTTCTTACGACTTCAAGAGCCTCGTGCATAATGATAACATCGGTATTGTCCCCCACATAGCAGGAGGTGGCGCCGAGATGGATAATAGGCTTCGCTTTAGGGCACTGTTCACCGAAGGCGTGCACATGGGCCATAACATCGTGGCGGCAGATTTTTTCTTCCCTTGCGGCCACGTCATAATTGATGTCGTATATGTGAGCCTTCATTTCCTCAATCTGCTCATCGGAAATGTCCAGTCCAAGCTCCTTTTCACTTTCGGCAAGGGCCACCCAAAGCTGTCTCCACGCCGAGAATTTACGGTCTGGCGAAAAGATATATTTCATTTCATCGCCGGCGTAACGGGAATTAAGGGGGCTTTCGTAAACCGATTTGCTCATAAATCACACCTACAAACAAAAAATCATCATTCGCAAAATATTATACCATAGCCGACCTATTAATTCAATAGCAAAAGTCATAAATCCGACCCGATTCGGAAAAATCCGACATATGAAAATGATATTCCCGCCAATCATAAAAAAGGCACAATGCTAAAATCATTAACCAAGCTCGTAGCACCCTCGTCAATGCACAAATCAAAAAGTCTTAACACAGCCGTGGCGCCCCTTGTCAGGGGAGCTGGCTCAGCTCTGCTGAGACTGAGGGGTAGTAAAATGTTTCTCGCAATGAAAAAGCCGCCGTAAAATAACACATTTCCAAAACCGACGGCAGAGCAAAGCCCCCTACCGTAAATTTCGGCAAGGGGCGATAATTCAATTGAATGATAATCCGGTTAAAAGCCGCGCATTAAAGCTGTCCAAAATCGTCTTTAAAGCCTCACTTAAAACGCTTCAGGCTTGTTCTTATGACCGTATTTAAGCAGCGGCGACAGAGGTTTATAGATAAAAAACGCAATAAGCGAAACGATGAGTCCCTTGCAGACCGTAAATGGCAGGTTGAAAAGGCAAAGGGCTCCGAAAATGCTGTTTACCGATGGCACAAGAGCCTGGTACATTCCGAGAATGGCCTCTTTGGCAAGGCCGAATTTATAATAAAGCGGGTAGATCACAAAAAGATTTATGGGAACGCTGAGCACGCCCATAGAGAATGAAGCAATCACCGAAGACGTCACCGCTCCCCCGCGGGTTTTGTGAAATTTATAAAAGGTTCCGGCGGTCAGGGCGAAGATCGAGCCCATGAGGAAATTTGCAAGCTCACCGATTAAGGCCGACTGGCTGGCAAAAAGGTGCAGAAGATTTTTAAGGAAGCAAACAAGCACACCGTAAAGGGGGCCGAAAGCGAAAGAGCAAATAAGGGCCGGAAGATCGGAAAAATCGAGTTTAATAAAGCTTGGCACAATGGGAATTGAAATTTCAAGATACATAAGCACCACCGAAATGGCCGAAAAAACGGCGGTGAAAACAAGATAGCGGATTTTAATGTTGTTTTTTGTACTCATAAAGGACACTTCTTTCAAAAAAATTCTCATAAAGGAACAACATAATAAACGAGACAATGAGCACAAATCAAAGCCGAAAAAAGGCTCCGCGAAAAATCACGGAGCCCTTTAAAAGGTTTCAATAAGTGTTTCTCTCATCCGGACTATACCGTCGGCTTTGGGATCTCACCAAATCTGCTTTCGCTCACGGGCTCGTCGGGCGAAAAGGAAAGGCGCCGCGTGAAATCACAGCACAACATTCCAAAACATTGCCGCATTACCGTCGGTGGGGAATTTCACCCCGCCCCGAAACATATTTAATTGAAAAGGCAAAGTTAATTACTCAGTTAGACACACTCAGTTAATTACTCAGCAATCTTGGTAACAACGCCCGATCCTACGGTGTGGCCGCCTTCACGGATAGCGAAGCGGAGGCCTTCCTCGATAGCGATAGGAGTGATGAGTTCAACATTGATCTCAACGTTATCTCCGGGCATGCACATTTCTACACCATCATCAAGAGTGATGGTACCGGTAACGTCGGTGGTGCGGAAATAGAACTGAGGACGATAGTTGGTGAAGAAGGGGGTATGACGGCCGCCCTCTTCCTTGGACAGAACGTAAACCTGGCCGCGGAATTTGGTGTGGGGATGAATGGAGCCGGGCTTGGAAAGAACCTGTCCGCGCTCGATCTCGTTGCGCTGTACGCCGCGAAGCAGAGCACCGATGTTATCACCGGCCATAGCCTCGTCGAGGGACTTACGGAACATTTCGAGACCGGTGCAAACGACCTTTCTCTTCTCCTCGGTAAGACCAACGATTTCAACTTCCTCGCCGACCTTGAGGGTACCACGCTCAACACGACCGGTAGCAACAGTGCCACGGCCGGAGATGGTCATAACGTCCTCAACAGGCATAAGGAAGGGCTGATCAGCTTTACGATCGGGGGTGGGGATGAACTCGTCAACAGCCTTCATGAGCTCAATGATGCACTGAGTCTCGGGGGCGTTTGCGGGATCGTCACCGTTGTATTCGAGAGCCTTAAGAGCAGAACCGCGGATGATGGGGGTATCATCGCCGGGGAAATCATACTCGTTAAGAACCTCGCGGATCTCCATCTCTACGAGATCGAGAAGCTCGGGATCGTCAACCTGATCGCATTTGTTCATGAAAACAACGATCGACGGAACACCAACCTGACGGGCGAGAAGAAGAT
>CAKSDF010000167.1 GCA_934444695.1 uncultured Eubacteriales bacterium
TCCAGCTGTCTAAACTGTCGCAGTCGGAAATGGTGAAGGTCTTGGTGGTGTCGACAGGATTGACCGGATCCTCATCCTCGAAATCGAAGGATGTTGGCGGATCGTCGGAATTATAGCAGATAAAGTCATCGATATTAAAGCTGACATTATCTCCATTGGACATATTGAACCAGGTAAATCTCATACGGTCGATCTTGGTCATATCTGCTGCATCTATCGACTTTGAAAGTGATGTCAGATCGATGACAAACTCGTTGTTCCAGCCCTGATGAATGGCTCTTGCGGGAATGTGGATGTTATATCCGTCCTGCTCGCTGCCTTCTGCCGTGGTAACAAGGTTAACCTGGAAATAGTCCTCGTTTCGGCCTGCGGTGGCGTAATCGATGCTGCACCACATGGAGAAACGCATACGGTTATAGTAGCTGATGTTGGCGCGGTGGCCGCCGGTATAATCCATAAAGGCCATAAGTCCGACACCGGCCGACTGATCTTTATAAGATTCGTCGTTTTTAAGCCACATACTTCTCTTGCCGCGGCTGTCGTCCTCGGGGATCATCTCTCCGCTTCCCGACCACCAACCGTCGGTTGAATCGCAGTTTGTGAGCATAAGTTCGTTATTTACAAAATAAGGAGTTTGAGCGTTATAAGCGACAAAATTGTCGATGTTGAATTCCACACTGTCTCCGCCAGAGATGTTGAACCAAGTGTATCTCATTCTGGTGATCTTGCTCCAGTCGGCGGTATCGACCGCCGCACCGATGTCGGAAAGTCTGAAAACAAAATCGTTGTTCCAGCCCTGACGAAGCATACTTGCGGGAATGTTAAGGTTATATCCGTCCTGCTCGCTGCCGTCCACCTGGGTAACAAAGTTGACCTGGAAATAGTCCTGCTGACGGTCGGAGGTACAATAATCTATTCCGCACCACATGGAGAAGCGGACATATGTGTATGGAGTCAGATCGGCATAGTTTCCGCCGGTATAATCGTAGAAAGCCATTGCGCCGACACCCGCCGACATAGCGGTGGGATTAGAGCTCCTCATACAGGTACTGGTCAGTCCGCGGCTGTCGTTTTCGACAAAAACCTCGGTATCGCCTACCGCACCGAAACCGTCGGTAGAGTTGCAGTCGTTGAGCCACAGCTCGCCGTTTTCTTCGTATGGCTTAATGTCGTCGGTACCGGGATCTTCCCCGCCGCCACCGCCGCCGGTGGTTTCAAGCAGGCACCACCAGTCGACGTGCATACGGCTGTTACCGCTGTTGTTGAGCTGGGTGGGAGGAAGCCAGGCAACGCCGTCGCCGGTGTTTCCGCTTGAGGACGGAGCCGAGTCGAGCACGAGGAAGGTATCATCGCTGTAATCATAGTCGGCGATAACGATAAAGTGGCCGTAGGCAACATGGGCGATGGCCGCGTGTCCCCCCTGGCTTATATACGACTTAAGGGTGTCGTTATAAACGGTGGCCCAGGTGCCGTCGTTTGTGACCTGGAAATTATATGTATCGCCGAACTCCGCGGTAATACGAGGATAAAGGGCAGTACGGTCGGAACCGCCCGAGGGATCCCAGGAACCGTTATACGCGTTAATGTTGTGGGCCCAGGTGGCGATAGCGTCGATAGCGCCGCCAATGTCGGAAATTCCGCTGACATAGTTGATGGCGTTGACCGACGAAAGTATTCCGCAGCCCGTTCCGCCTATGTTTCCTTCACCGTAGGTCCAGTATCTCCAGCGGTTGTCATACTGGCTGTATGCCACCACGTCGGCGCTGGCCGGCTGAATGGCAGCCACCGAAAAAAGGGTCATAACCATAAGCGCCGAAAGCAATACCGAAAGAATTCTTTTCGAAAGTTTTGTTTTCATCATACGCTTCTCCTTTATGCAAAAATCTTTTAAAATCTTAAAATATTATACACAAATTAGTTACAATAGTCAATACTTTAGACAAAATTTTTTACCATTTTTGATTGAATCCGTCATTATTAATATATTATTCTATTATAGTATTATTCTGTCAACTCCAAAAACAGTCAAAACTGCTTTTTATGCCGGCCTATTTTGTGCTTCTGCCCTCTCCCCTTACAAGCAAAAAGCACTCACCTAATGACACCAGCAAAAGATGCACCAACATAAAGACACCGGCAAAAAAACACACACGCCTAAGTGCACCGACAAAAAATGCACCCACCTAAAAAGATGAGTGCATTTTTCGAACAAATTTTATTAATGTCCTCCGACCGCAGTCGGCAGATACAGACAGCATTATAATAAATAAAGTTTTCAGCTTGCCGCTATATATCACCGTCGGCCGTTACAATCTGCTTTAATCCGCGGTGTTGTTTTGCGGCCTTAGCCGAAATATCTCTTGAGCAGTCCTGCAAAAGCCTTACCGTGCCGGGCCTCATCGCGGGCCATTTCGTGAACGGTGTCGTGAATAGCGTCGAGATTAAGGGCCTTTGCGCGCTTTGCAAGATCTGTCTTGCCCATGGTTGCGCCGTTTTCGGCCTCAACACGCATTTCAAGATTTTTCTTGGTGGAATCGGTTACGACCTCGCCTAAAAGCTCGGCAAATTTTGCGGCGTGCTCGGCCTCCTCATATGCCGCCTTTTCCCAGTAGAGACCGATCTCGGGATAGCCTTCGCGATGGGCAACCCTTGCCATTGCAAGGTACATTCCCACCTCTGAACATTCGCCGTTGAAGTTTGCGCGAAGATCGTCGATAATGTCCTGAGGAACGCCCTGTGCCACACCGACAACATGCTCCGAAGCCCAGGTCATATCATCCTTTTGCTCGACGAATTTCTCTTTGGGAGCCTTGCACTGGGGACATTTCTCGGGAGGGGTATCTCCCTCGTGAACATAACCGCATACAGAACATACAAATTTTTTCATAATAATTACCTCCAAAAATTTTGATTTGAGATTTTTGATTTAAATTTTTGCTTTTAAGCTTTTGTTTTAAGCGGCCGACATATGATCCGCCGGTTGCTTTAGTTTTTATCCTTTTCAAGACAGGCCTTACACCTGCCGAATAAAACGATTTGAGCGTAGTTGATTTTACAGCCGAGATTTTGCTCGATCTGCCGCGAAAACTCGGAAAAATCCGGCTCAAAGATGTCGACAATATTGTGACAGGATGAGCATACAAGGTGGCAATGGTTGCTTGTGTCTCCGTCGAAATGCTCCTTTCCGTCCACCGTAAAGCTGATGATCTTGCCGTCCTCGGTCAGGCCCTTAAGGTTACGGTAGACGGTGCCGAGACTGATGTTCGGAAAGAGCTTTCTGGTGCTTTCGTAAACATCGTCGGCGCAGGGGTGATCCTTTCGCGATGCCACATCGGCTGCAATGGCCTCCCGCTGTCTTGAATATTTCTTTTCGACCGGCATTGTTTCACCTCGATTCGGTTTTCGGCAGTCGGCTGCCCGCCTGCCCTTTTGCTGTTTGCAATCAACTGCATACTGCTGACGGATTGTCCGTTTATTGTTTACGGTTCACGTCTTTGACTGTTTGCTGCTTTACTGTTTGCTGCTTTGACTGTTTGCCGCTTACAATCTTTTGACTTGCTGCTTGTTCGATTGTTTAATAACGATAATCGTTATCGTTATTGATAATATATCATAGCTTTGTTCCCTTGTCAAGTGTTTTTCAAAAAGTTTTTTAAAAAATTTTGCGCATCTCTTTTATCAATGTGCAGGCTTAAAAGCCTCAGCCAATCTCATAACACCGGAAGCACGGAAGCCGGATCGGCATCGCTGAGGCCAATGGGTAATGTGATGCCCCTTGCAACTGAATAAGCTGCCTATAACGCACAAGCACAAGGCTTTAAGCCGTGCGCAGGACTAAAGGTTCACACATAGCGGCCGTCGTGGCGCTGAGGCTTTCCCGGCCCTGCCGGAAACGGAGGGCGCAGTAAACTGCATCCTTCGCAAATGATGCCGCGCTTTTTCAGATC
>CAKSDF010000168.1 GCA_934444695.1 uncultured Eubacteriales bacterium
TTAAGCAATGCGTCCCCGGTCTCCCCCTCCACGCCTCCACTCAGCTTGCGGTGCACGACATTAACGGCGTAAAGCAGCTTGAGCAGATGGGTTTTTCAAGGGTGGTGCTTTCCAGAGAACTGTCCCTTAAAGAAATTGAGTATATAGCAAAAAACACCTCTCTTGAGGTGGAGGTCTTTATACACGGCGCCCTTTGTATGTCGGTATCGGGATGCTGCTATCTTTCGTCCATGCTCGGCGGAAGAAGCGGAAACCGCGGCCTTTGCGCCCAGCCCTGCCGTCTTGATTTTAAATCAGGGGATCGGCATTTTGCCTTGTCCCTTAAAGATATGTGCCACATAGAGCACATCAAAGAGCTGGAACAGGCAGGGGTATGCTCCTTTAAAATAGAGGGACGAATGAAGCGGCCGGAATATGTGGCGGCGGCGGTAAACGCCTGCATTGCCGCAAGAGACGGTCAAAAACCCGATTTAGAAACCCTCAGAAAGGTCTTTTCCCGCAGCGGATTTACCGAAGGGTATTTATTAGGGAAAAGAGATCTTGATATGTTTGGCCACCGCACAAAGGACGATGTGGTTTCGGCCGACAGTGTTTTTTCAAAGCTCAGTACCCTCTATAAAAACGAATACAAACGTATTCCACTTTGTGCAAAGCTTTTTGCCAAAGAAAACGAGCCTTGCTCCCTTGTTGTCACTTCTGACAAGGGTACGGTGACGGTTTCGGGGGACGCTCCGCAAAAGGCGGTCAACCGACCGCTAAGCCTTGAAACGGCACAAAAACAAATCTCAAAAACCGGCGGAACCCCGTTTTTTTTAAAGGATTTTTCCCTTTGCGCCGCCGATGACGTTATGCTCCCTCTCCCCTCCTTAAACGCCCTGAGAAGAAAGGCTCTTGAAAAACAAACCCAGCTTTACGGCGCACCCGCCCTCCTTAATTTCATCGAGTATTCTCCCCATTACCCTCCACACAAATGCAGCGATTTAAAGTACATCGTCCGAGCCGAAAGCTTTGACCAGATAAGCGGCATTAAAACCGCCGAAAACTACATTCTGCCCATAGATGAAATCCTCAAAAATCCCGAAAAGGCCGAAGATTTCGGAGAGTTTCTTTTTTGCGAGCTTCCCGCCCTTATGTTTGATTATAAGGATATAGATACAAAGCTTGAAGGCATAAAAGGTCTTGGCATAACCACCCTTTCGGTTGAAAACATCGGCGGGATATACCTTGCCAAAAAGCACGGATTTGAGATACACTGCGGTCATGGGCTTAATGTGCTCAATTCCGATTCTCTCGCCGCACTTGAGGACTTTGGCGTGCGGTCGGCCACACTTTCATTTGAGCTTTCGGCAAAAAAGATTTCCGACCTTTCGGGAAAACTTCAAAGGGGTATAATCGGTTACGGATACCTTCCCCTTATGCGATTTCGCAACTGCCCCGCAAAAGGGCAAAAGGGCTGCCTTAGCTGCACCGGGCAAAAAAGTCTTACCGACCGCAAGGGCATAGATTTTCCGCTGCTTTGCTCAGGCAGGCGTTATTCGACACTGCTCAATTCCCGTCCTCTCGTTCTCTCGGACAAAAGCATCTCGGGAATAGATTTTATGACCCTTTACTTTACCGCCGAATCGGCCGAAAAATGCAAACAAATTTTTGACGCATATAAAAATTCTTCCGTCCTTCCCGGTGAAAAGACCGGCGGACTTTATTTCAGGGAGCTGTTATGATGAAAAAAACCGAGCTTCTGGCTCCGGCCGGAGACATGGAAACACTTAAAACCGCCCTGCGTTTCGGCGCCGACGCGGTATATATCGGCGGGCCGTTTATGCAGCTGAGGGCCGAGATTTCCGGCTTTTCCGAGGACGAGATAAAAGAGGCTGTTAAGTACACCCATACCCTCCAAAAAAAGCTTTATGTGACGGTCAATTCCTTTGCCAAAAACGATGAGATCGAGCCTTTAGGCCTTTACGCCAAACGGCTTTACGAGGCAGGTGTCGACGCGGTCATCGTTTCCGACATCGGCGCCCTCTGCGCCATAAGAAACGCCGCAGAAAATCTTGAAATACACATAAGCACCCAGGCCAACTGCCAAAACTACGCCTCTGCCCTTGCCTATTACAAAATGGGAGCAAAGCGTGTGGTAACCGCAAGAGAAATGACCCTTTCGGAAATTGCCGAAATGAGAAAAAAGCTGCCCAACGATATGGAAATCGAGGCCTTTGCACACGGAGCAATGTGTATGTCATATTCCGGACGATGCTTTTTAAGTCCCTACCTTTCGGGACGAAGCGGCAACAGGGGTGAATGCACCCAGCCCTGCCGCTGGAGCTACCACATAACCGAAATGAAACGGCCGGGAGAATTTTTTCAGATCGAGGAAACGCAGGGCGGCACAAACATTTTAAGCTCCAGAGATATGAACTGTATGGATATAATCGACGATATGATAGCGGCGGGAATCACCTCCTTCAAAATCGAGGGAAGAATGAAAACTCCCTATTATGTGGCGACGGTGGTCTCGGCATATCGCAAAAGACTGGACGGCTGCACCGACCTCAAGGCTCTTAATCACGAGCTTGACTGCATAAGTCACCGCCCCTACTGCACGGGATTTTATCTCGGGCAGCTGAAAAAATACCGTCCCGATGAGCAGGTGCCGTATATAAGCGAATGCACCTTTGCCGGAGTGGTCAAGGCCTGTGAAAAGGGCATTCTGACGGTGGAACAGCGGGGAAAATTCTCGGTGGGCGACACCTTGGAGATAGTTTCTCCCGATATTTTCGGCAAAAGCTTTAAGGTAGAGGAAATTATAAATTCCGAAGGTGAGTCGGTTCAAAGCGCACCCCATGCTCAGGAAACGGTCAAAATCCCTTGTCCCTTTAAACTGTCGGATGGCGACATTCTCAGAGTTCCTAAAAAATGATTTTAAAAAGCCGATTCGGAGAAATCCGAATCGGCTTTAACTTTTTTAAGTTTATTTTACGACCTTTATTCCGTCGGTATCAAGCATAAATCCTGAAATTTTCTCGTCGCAATTGTCGATTATGGCAGAGGCTATCTTGTCCTCCACATTTCTTCTGACGGCGTTTCTCAGGTCTCTCGCCCCCCTCGTTCCGCCGAAAGCCTCCTTTGCAAGGGACTTTTGCACCTTTTCGTCCCATTCAAAGGAATATCCCTTTTCGGCAAGAGGCTCTTTAAGTTCCGAAAGCATCAGCCCGGCGATTTTTTCAAAATTCTCAAGTGTAAGGGGATTAAAGCAGACCACCTCGTCCACCCTTCCGATGAACTCGGGACGAAGGAAGCTTTTGAGTGCCTTCATGGTCTTGTCGGCCGACATCTGACTGACGCTTTGGCCGAATCCCAGGCTCGATCCGCCGGTCTGACTGCCGGCGTTAGTTGTCATTATGATAACGGTATTTTCAAAGCTGACATTGCGGCCGTGGGCATCGGTTATATGACCGTCATCGAGAATTTGCAGAAGGATATTCATAACATCGGGATGAGCCTTTTCAATTTCGTCAAAAAGTATTACCGAATATGGCTTCCTTCTAACCTTTTCGGTCAGCTGTCCCGCCTCGTCATATCCCACATATCCGGGAGGCGATCCGATTATTCTCGACACCGAATGCTTTTCCATAAACTCCGACATATCAAGGCGTATGAGGGTCTCGGGGGTGTCGAAAAGTTCCTTTGAAAGCACCTTGACAAGCTCGGTCTTTCCCACTCCGGTGGGGCCCGCGAAAATGAAGGATGCGGGACGTCTCTTGGCACTTATCTGCACCCTCGAACGGCGGACGGCTCTTGCCACCAGCTCCACCGCTTCGTCCTGACCGATGATCTTTTCCTTAAGCCTTTGTTCAAGGCCTTTAAGCCGCTTTATGTCGCTCTGCTTTATCTTTGCGGCGGGGATTCCCGTCCAA